>LSKJ01000411.1 GCA_001557035.1 Rhodospirillaceae bacterium CCH5-H10
CGTCGGGGCGGGTTCGAGCGGGCCGGGCTGGGGCAACGGCAAATGCACGGCGATCACTTTTGCGCGCGAAGGCGCCAAGGTGTTCTGCGTCGACCTGAAGCGCGCGGCGGCCGAGGAGACGGTGGAGCTGATCGAGAAGGAAGTCGGCAAGGGCGTTGCCGTCGCCTTCGAGGCCAACGCGTCCCACAATGCCAGCGTGAAGGCGATGGTCGATGCCTGCATGGCGAAGTGGGGCCGCATCGACATCCTCGACAACAATGTCGGCATCGGCTCGCAGGGCGGGCCGGTCGAGTTGAGCGAGGACGAGTGGCACCGCGTGTTCGACGTCAACGTGAAGAGCTTCTTCCTCACGGCCAAGCACGTGCTGCCGATCATGGAGAAGCAGGGCAAGGGCGCGATCGTGAACGTGAGTTCGATCGCCTCGATCCGCAGTCCCAAGGGGATCTCGTATCTCGCCTACAATGCCAGCAAGGGCGCGGTGAACTCGCTGACCATGGCGATCGCCTCGCAGTACGCGGAGAAGGGCATCCGCTGCAACGCGATCCTGCCGGGCCTGATGCACACGCCGATGATCGACTTCCTGGCCGAGCAGTATGCCAAGAGCGAGAAGGACCATAACCAGGCCTACGAGAAGATGATCGAGATCCGCGACCGCGCCTCGCCGACCGGCAAGATGGGAACGGGATGGGACACGGCCAATGCGGCGCTGTTCCTGGCGTCGGACCAGTCATCCTATGTGAACGGTCACCTGCTGGTGGTCGACGGCGGGATCACGCTGCGGGCGTGAGGTTCATTGGAGCGCGCCAATCCTGTGGCGCTCATACACGGTTTATCCGCCGCGCTAGAGCGCCACGGGAGTGGCGCGCTCCAATGACTAATGATCCCGCTTCAGCAGCGTCCGGAAGAAGATCGGGCCCGTGAAGATGATCAGGAACAGCCGGAACAAGTGGTGGGTCGCCACCATCGCGATCTCGATGCCGAGGGCCAGGCCGATCAGGCTCATTTCCGCGAAGCCACCGGGTGCATAGCTCAGGACCGTGGCGTCGAGGTTGAGGCCTGTCAGCGCAACGGTGACCTTTGCGAAGATCACGGCGCAGCCGATCAGGAGGAAGGCGGCGCCGATCGAGGCGGCCATTTCCTTGTGCAGCTTGTCGAAGTTGGCGCCGACGAAGCGGCAGCCGATGCCGGTGCCGACCACGACCTGGGCCGCCGCGACGAGGAAGCCGGGCGGCTGCGAGTTGGTGAAGCCTCCCAGATGCGCAATGGCGCTGATGATCATCGGCCCCATCATGAAGCTGGCGGGCAGGCGCAGCAGGCGGCCGGCGATGGCGCCGACCACGCCACAGCCGATCAGGATGGCGTAGTCCTTCCAGTCGTTGCCGGTGGGTCCATGCACCATGGTAAGCACGCTGGTCTGCGCGCCATTCACCAGCCGGTACCAGACAGGGATGGTGAGCACGACGGTGAGAATGCGCAGCGCGTGGGCCAGCGCAATGGCGCGCTCCTCGCCGCCCATGGCCCCGCCCATGATCGTCATGTCGTTCAGGCCGCCCGGCATGGCGGCGAAGTAGCAGGTGACCTTGTCCCAGTCGGTGAAGCGCCGCAGCCAGGCATAGCAGAGTGTGGCGCCGGTCATGGTCATGCCGGTGAGCACGCACAGGCTGACGGCCCATTCGCCCAGCCGTTGCACCAGATCGGGCGTGAAGCCCGAGCCCAGCAGCACGCCCAGGATGATGATCATGCCCTGGCGCAGCCGCACGCGCATGCCGATGCGCAGGCCGAGGAAGGCCGCCACCGTCGAGAAGACGCAGGCGCCTAGCATCCAGGCGAGCGGCATGCGCAGCCAGTCGAACAGGAAGCCGCCCGCCGTTCCGATGACCAGCGCCAGCCCCAGCGGCTGCCAGCCTTCGTGGCCGATGATCTTCTTCTTCTCGGGCTTGAAGGGGACGTCCTTGCCGCTCAAGGAACGAACTGCTCCTTGAGGATGCGCTCCTCGAGATCGTGCTCGGGGTCGAACAGCAGGGTGAGGCGGGTGTCGATGGCCTCTGTCACCGCGACGTGGGCGACGTTGGCGATCTCCACCGAGTCCGCCGCGGCCGCCACGGGCCGCTTCTTCGGATCGAGGATCGTGAACTCGACCCTGGAGGTGCGCGGGAGCAGCGCGCCGCGCCAGCGCCGCGGCCGGAAGGCGTTGATCGGCGTGAGCGCCAGCAGGCCGGCGCCGAGCGGCAGGATCGGCCCATGGGCGGAGAGGTTGTAGGCGGTCGAGCCGGCCGGCGTCGCCACCAGCACGCCGTCGCAGTGAAGCTCCTCCAGTCGCTTCTTGCCGTCGACGGCCACCTCGATGCGGGCGGTCTGGCGGCTGGAGCGCAGCAAGGAGACTTCGTTGATGGCCAGGACGTCGGAGCGCTGGCCGCGCGTGTTGGTCGCCTCCATGCGCAGCGGCGTCAGCGCGACCTCGCGGGCCTTCTGCAGGCGCTGCAGCAGGCCGGTTTCCTTGAAGGTGTTGAGCAGGAAGCCGACCGTGCCGAGATTCATGCCGTAGATCGGCTTCAGCCGGCGCATGTTGCGATGCAGGGTCTGCAGCATCAGCCCGTCGCCGCCCAGCGCGACGACGATGTCGGCCTCGGCTGTGGTCGCCGCGCCGTAACGTTTTTCGAGGCGCGCCTTGGCCTCGCGCGCCGCCGGGGCGGTGGAGCTGACGAAAGCGAGGCGGGGAGCGGGCGAGGGGC
>LSKJ01000412.1 GCA_001557035.1 Rhodospirillaceae bacterium CCH5-H10
CCCCCGCCGCGACGGCTACTGCGTCCCGGCTTGAGGCAAGGCCGAGAAGAAGCAAAAGGTCCCTCACTCCGTTCGGGATGACAACTTTGCCTGAATTGGCGCAGTGCGCCGATGCCATAAACGGTGTCATCCCGAACGAAGTGAGGGACCTTTGGGTAACCGCACCCATTTGAACGCAACTCGGCATTCCTCTTGCACGGAGGCGCGAGGCACTATGGAATGCGTTTCAATTAGAACGTTCAGGAGGGGGATGGTTGATGCGTAAACTGGCATGGCTCGCGGTCGCCGCGATTGCCGTCATCGGCGCCGGGGCGGCAAACGCCCAGCAGACGCCGCGCAAGGGCGGCACGCTGCGCATGACGGCGCCCTACGCCGCGAGCTTCGGCAGCCTCGATCCGCACGTCACGCCGCGCGCCCAGGACGACATCGTCGGCAAGGCCCTGCAGCGCTCGCTCTACAACTGGGACACCGCGGCCAACAAGCTCTCGCTCGAACTCGCCAAGTCCGTCACGGCGTCCGCCGACGGCCTCACCTATACCTACAAGCTGCGCGACGACGCCTTCTTCCACAACGGCCGCAAGATGACGGCCGACGACGTGATCTTCTCGTTCACCCGCATCATGGACGGCAGCAAGGGTTATCCCGGCGCCCGCTACGTCCGCCTGATCAAGGGCGCGGTCGATGTCGAGAAGGGCACGGCCAAGGAAATTTCCGGCCTGAAGAAGATCGACGACTACACGCTGGAGATGACGATCACCGACCGCGTCGATCCCGGCTACTACTTCTTCGGCGGCTCGACGGCGATCCTGCCCAAGGAAGAGGTCGAGAAGGGCAACTACGCCTCCAATCCGGTCGGCCTCGGCCCGTTCAAGTTCAAGGAACACATTCCGGGCTCGCGCGTCGTGATGGACCGCTTCGACAAGTTCTACAAGACGGGTCAGCCCTACCTCGACAAGCTCGAAGTGCTGATCATGGCGGAAGCCGCTGCCCGCGACGTCGCCTTCCGCAACAAGGAGATCGACACCTCGATCCTGGGCCCGGCGCAGTACGTCGCCTATCGCGCCGATCCGCAGCTCTCAAAGGGTATCCTGGAAGTGGCCGAGATGTTCACGCGCTCGACGCACATCAACCTGAACTCGATCAAGCCGTTCCAGGACAAGCGGGTGCGCCAGGCGATCAACTATGCGATCGACTCCAACCTGATCATCTCCCGCCTGGTCAAGGACAAGGCCTATCGCGCCACCAGCTGGCTGCCACCCTCCTCCGCCGCCTTCGACAAGACCATGAAGCCCTACCCCTACGATCCGGAGAAGGCCAAGAAGCTGCTGGCCGAGGCGGGCTATCCCAACGGCTTCGAGTTCGAGTGGACGACCAGCCAGAACGAGAGCTGGGGCCTGCCGATCGTCGAGGCGGTGATCCCGATGCTGGCAAGGGTCGGGATCAAGGCCAAGCCCAAGCTGGTCGAGGTCACGGTGCTGACCGAGATCCTGATGAAGGGCGATCACCAGACGCTCATCGCCTCCAGCCTGACCGGCCCGGATTCGCTCGCCACCCTGCGCTGCTACTACTCCAGGACGCCGCGCACCGCCTGCAACTATACCGGCTTCAACAACGCCGATTTCGACAAGCTGCTCGACGATGCTGCCCAGGAAGGCGACATGGCCAAGCGCGACGAGATCCTGAAGAAGGCCAACAACCTGCTCTACGAAGAAGCGCCGGTCTGGTTCTTCAACTACAACAAGGCGGTTCTGGCGTTCCAGCCGTGGGTCCACGGCCTGCAGCCCAACCCGACCGAGATCACGCACCAGTACCCGGAGAACATCTGGGTCGACGCCAGCTCGCCGGCTAAATAGCCGGCGCTTCGGAAAATCGGAGGTCCCTCGCTTTCGCGCGGGGGACCTTCGGAGTCATTTTTAATGCTCTTCGTCCTCGGCCGCCGCCTCGCCAACATCATCCCGACGCTGCTCGCCGTCGTGGCGCTCGTCTTCCTGCTGTTCTCCGTCCTGCCGGGCAGCTTCATCTCCGGCATGAACGAGGACGGGCGCTCGACCATCGACCCCGCGGTCATGGAGCGCATGCGCAAGGAGATGGGCCTCGACGATCCGCTGGTCGAGCGCTTCGCCAAGTACGTCGCGGCTACGGCGACCGGCGATCTCGGCATCTCCTTCCGAACGCGCGAGCCCGTCACCAAGATGCTGGCGGTCCGCATCTGGCCGTCGCTGAAACTCGTTCTTGCGGCGATGACCTTCGCCATCCTGGTCGGCGTCACGCTGGGCTTCCTCGCCGCGCTGAAGCCCGGCAGCCTGATCGACACCGCTGCCATGGTCGGCGCCATCTCCGGCCTCTCGCTCAGCCAGTTCTGGTTCGGCCTGATGCTGATGTACCTGTTCGCACTCAAGCTCCAGTGGCTGCCGAGCTTCGGTTACGGCGACGGCGGCCTGCGCAACCTGATCCTGCCCGCGATCGCGCTGGGCGTCGGCCCGATGGCCCTGCTCGCCCGCACCACGCGCGCCGCCGTGCTCGACGTGCTCAACGCCGACTTCGTCCGCACCGCGCGCAGCAAGGGCATGAGCGAGCGCCGCGTCGTCGAATGGCACGTGCTGCGCAATGCGCTGGTCCTGGTCATCACCATCGTCGGCCTGCAGTTCGGCTCGCTGATGGGCCAGGCGGTCGTCGTCGAGAAGCTGTTCGCCTGGCCGGGTGTCGGCTCGCTGATGGTCGACTCGGTGTTCCAGCGCGACATGCCGACGGTCCAGGGCTGCATCCTGATGATCGTGCTGTTCTTCCTCGTCATCAACACGCTGGTCGACATCGCCTATGTCGTGATCGACCCCCGGATCCGGTACCGATGAGCCTCGCCCTGAAGATTCCCCGCCTGCGTCTGAAGGGCGGCTCGTCGCTCTGGGTCGGCGGCGCGCTGGTCGCCATCGCCATCTCCTCGGCCATCCTCGCGCCGTGGATCGCGCTCACCGATCCGGTGCTCGACGCCAACCTGATGAACGCCGAGATCGCGCCCTGCTGGGAGTTCCCGTTCGGTACGGACGCGCAGGGCCGCGACATCTATTCCCGCATCGTCTGGGGCGCGCGCGTGTCGCTGAGCGTCGGCATCATCAGCCAGATCTGCAATAGCCTGATCGGCGTGACGCTCGGCCTGACGGCGGGCTACTGGGGCGGCTGGTGGGACGATCTGGTGAGCGGTCTCACAAACCTGATGCTGGCGATCCCCTCGCTGGTCTTTGCGCTGGCCATCATGGCGATCCTCGGGCCGGGCCTCGTCAGCCTCGTCATCGCGCTCGGCCTCACGAGCTGGTCCTATTCCTGCCGCATCGCGCGCGCGCAGGTCCTGTCGCTGAAGAGCCAGGGTTACATCCAGGCCGCGCGCATCCTGGGCTACGGCGACCTGCGCATCATGTTCACGCAGGTCCTGCCCAACATCCTCGGGCCGCTTATCGTCATCGCGACGCTGGGCATGGGCGGCGCGATCCTCTCCGAGGCCGCACTGTCGTTCCTCGGTCTCGGCATCCGCCCGCCCTTCCCGAGCTGGGGCAGCATGCTGTCGGAGGCGCGCGACCAGATCACCACGGCGCCGTGGCTGTCGGTGTTCCCGGGGCTCGCCATCTTCTTCACCGTGCTCGGCCTCAACCTGCTGGGCGACGGCCTGCGCGACTATCTCGACCCGCAATCGACGACGCGGCGCGGATGAGGCCGCGCCCATGACCACGCCCCTCCTCAAGGTCGAGAACCTGCGCATTGCGCTGGCCGGCGACGGCGTCACCTACAATGCCGTCGAGAACGTCTCGTTCGAGATCGGCCGCGGCGAGGCCTTCGGGCTGGTGGGCGAATCCGGCTGCGGCAAGAGCATCACCGCCCTGTCCGTGATGGGCCTGCTGCGCCGGCCGCTGTCGCTGGGCGGCGGCAGGATCGTGCTCGACGGACAGGAGATCCAGAACGTCTCGGCCGCCGAGATGCGGCGCCTGCGCGGCAAGCGCATCGCCATGATCTTCCAGGAGCCGATGACCGCGCTCAATCCGCTGTCGCCGGTCGGCAAGCAGATCGCCGAGATGTTCGTGCTGCACCAGGGCGCCAACTGGAACGAGGCGATGGACCGCGCCGAGGAGGCGCTGCGCCAAGTGCGCGTGCCCTCGCCCGAGCGGCGTATCAAGGACTATCCGCACCAGCTTTCCGGCGGCATGCGCCAGAGGGTGATGATCGCCATCGCGCTGGCCTGCGGCCCCGACCTGCTGGTGGCCGACGAGCCGACCACGGCGCTCGACGTCACGGTGCAGGCCGAGATCATCGACCTGATGGCCGAGCTCTGCGCCGCCAAGGGCACGGCGATCCTGATGATCAGCCACGATCTCGGCCTGGTCGCCAACATGTGCAAGCGCGTCGCGGTCATGTATGCCGGCCGCATCGTGGAGAGCCAGGTGGCGGATTCGATCTTCGCCCGGCCGAGCCATCCCTACACGCAGGGGCTGATCGATTCGCTGCCGCGGCTGGGCGAGCGCGCGCGGCGCGGTCGCCAGAAGCTGCGAGAGATTTCGGGCGTCGTGCCCTCGATCGCCAACTATCCGGCCGGCTGCCGCTTCAATCCGCGCTGCCCCGCTGTCACCGATGTCTGCCGGTCGGTCGTGCCCGAGGCGACGCCGCTGCCGGCCGAGGGTGTCGTGAGGTGCCACCATCATGGCTGAGGCCCTGCTCTCGCTCGACGACCTCGCCGTCCACTTCAAAGTCGGCAATTCGTTCGCCGGCGGCATCAAGACCCTGAAGGCGGTCGACGGCGTCACGCTCGACGTGAAGCCCGGCGAGTGCCTGGGCCTGGTCGGCGAATCGGGCTGCGGCAAGTCCACGCTCGCTTTGGCCATCATGGGCCTGCTGCCGCCGACTCGCGGCACGATCGGCATCGATGGCCAGCAGATCTCCGGCTCGACGCCACCCGACCGCATGAAGATGGCGCGCACGGTCCAGATGGTCTTCCAGGACCCCTACGCCTCGCTCAACCCGCGGCAGACGGTGCGCCGGACGCTGGCCGATCCGCTGCGCCTGCACGGCGTCACCGACAAGGCCGAGGTCGAGGCGCGCGTCGTCGACATGATGGCCAAGGTCGGACTGCGCCCCGAGCAGGCCGACCGTTATCCGCACGAATTCTCCGGTGGCCAGCGCCAGCGCATCGGCATCGCGCGTGCGCTGATCCTGAAGCCCAAGCTGGTCCTTTGCGACGAGCCGGTGTCGGCGCTCGACGTGTCGATCCGCGCCCAGATCATCAACCTCCTGCTCGAACTCAAGGACGAGATGGGGCTGGCCTACATCATGATCAGCCACGATCTCGGCGTGGTCGAGCATGTCAGCGACCGCGTGGCGGTGATGTATCTCGGCCGCATCGTCGAACAGGGCGGCTGGCAGGAGATCTTCGAGAACCCGCGCCACCCCTACACGCGCGCGCTGATCGCAGCGATCCCCGACCCGTTCCACCGCGCCGCCATCAGCGCCGACGCCAAGGCGCGAGGCGAGATCGCCAGCGCGCTCAACCCGCCGCCGGGCTGCCATTTCAATCCCCGCTGCCCGCTCAAGGCCGATGTCTGCACGGCCGAGTATCCGGCCTTCGGCGAGGTGTCTCCCGGCCATCGCGCGGCTTGTCATTTCCGCGACCGCATGAGTTGATGGGGCAACAGCCCCATGACACCCCTCGATACCGATATCCTTCTCGACTGGATCGTCCGCCGCGGTCTCGATGGCGTCGACGAGGCCCAGCTGCTGCGTGAGTTCTGCGAGAAATGCCGCGACGCCGGCCTCATGCTCTCGCGGGCGCTGTCGTTCATCGACACACTGCATCCCGTGCATGAAGGTCGCATCTACCGGTGGCGCGACGATTCCGTGGAGGAGCCGGCCGCCACGGACTATGCCCGCACCGACCAGGGCGGTCCCGCCGCCGAATCCTGGCAGCGCAGCCCGTTCTTCCACCTGCTGCAGACCGGCGGCGACGAACTGCGCCGGCGCATCGGCTTCGGCGACCCGATCGACTTCAGCGTCGTGCAGGAGATGAAGGACGCCGGCTACACCGACTACATCGTCTTCATCCATCGTTTCGCCGGCGACACCAAGATCGGCGACATGGACGGCGTCTATTCCGCCTGGTCGACGCGCCACTCCGGGGGGTTCAGCGACGCCAATCTCGTTGCGCTGCGCCGCCTCGTGCCGGCGCTGGCGCTCGCGATCAAGAGCGCGGCGCTCGCGCGTATCGCCGACACGCTGGTGCAGGTCTATCTCGGTCGCGACGCCGGACGGCGCGTGCTGGAGGGCAGCATCCAGCGCGGCGTCGCCGACCGCATCGAGGCGGCGCTGTGGTTCTCCGACCTGCGCAGCTTCACCGCCATCACCGATACCGCCAAGCCCAGCGAGATCATCCCGCTGCTGAACGACTATGCCGAGGCGGTGATCACGGCGATCCACGAGGCCGGCGGCGACGTGCTGAAACTGATCGGCGACGGGACGCTGGCTGTCTTCCGCGCCGACGATCCGGCCGAAGCCTGCCGCCGCGCACTGCGCGCCGAGGAGAACCTGCGTACCCGCATGAAGGAGCTGAACGAACGGCGCCTCGCCGAAGAGCAACCGATCACCAATGCCTATATCGGCCTGCATATCGGCGAAGTCTTCTACGGCAACATCGGCAGCTTCGACCGGCTCGACTTCACGGTGGTGGGGCCCGCGGTCAACGAGACGAGCCGCATCGCCTCGATGTGCCGCTCGGTCGACCGGCCCCTTCTCGTCTCCTCGACCTTCGCCGGCGCGCTTCCCGACGACGAGCGCGCCCGCCTGGTTTCCGTCGGCCGCTTCGCCCTGCGTGGCGTCGGCAAGGCACAGGACCTCTTCACCATCGATCCGGAGCTGCTCTAGACCTTCGGATGCTTGTTCATGATGTGAGGCCTGATACTTTCGCGGCTTCACATCGCAGGAGCAGCCCATGGCCAAGACGCCCGCCATCTCGATCGGCATCAAGGAAGCAGACCGCAAGAAGATCGCCGACGGTTTGAGCCACTTGCTGGCCGACACCTACACGCTCTATCTCACGACGCACAATTTCCACTGGAACGTCACGGGGCCGATGTTCACGTCGCTCCACACGATGTTCATGACCCAGTACACCGAGCTCTGGAACGCGGTCGATCCGATCGCCGAGCGCATCCGATCGCTGGGCTATCCGGCGCCCGGCTCGTACGGACAGTTCGGCAAGCTGAGCTCGCTCGCCGACGCGCCGGCAAAGCCGCCCAAGGCGCTCGACATGGTGAGCATCCTCGTCACCGGCCACGAGGCGGTGGCGCGCACCGCGCGCGGGATCTTCCCGGTGGCGGACAAGGCGGGCGACGAGCCGACGGCCGACCTGCTGACCCAGCGCCTGACCGTCCACGAACAGTCCGCCTGGATGCTGCGATCGCTGCTGGAATAGTCGGTTCGGGCCGGGTCTACGGCGTGGGTCCGGCCCACCCTTCCAGCACGTCCCACTTGGCCTTGCGCTGCTCGTCGCGCGACTTCTTGAAGTCGTGACCGAACGGGGCGGTGTCGAACGAGCCGTAGGTCGGGTTGGGGAGCATCAGCCACTGCTTGCCCCAGTAGGGCATGCCCGCCTCGAAGGCCTTCACACGATCGGCCTCGCTGGTTCGATAGCGATCGTCGAAGTCGCCGAAATTGTCGCCGATGTTCAGCAGGACGCGGTAGTCCTTCGTGATGGCCGCGCGGCGCGTGCCCTTGGCGCCGGTCCAGTCGGGCTTCTCGCCCTGCATCAGGAAGGTGTCCACGTTCCCGCCCATGGGAAAGCCGAGCTTCTGCATGTTCTCGCGCGTGTCCTTCTCGGTCTCGGCGCCCCTGTTGGTGACGTAGAAAATCTTCACGCCCTTCGAGTCGGCGTACTTCGTGAACTCGACGGCGCCGGGAATCGCGGTCGAGACCTGGGCGGCGCAGAACTGGTTCCACGTCTTCGTACTGAAGCTCTGGTTCGCCCGCATCATCCAGACCTGATACCTGGAATTGTCGAGCAGCGTCTCGTCGACGTCGATGACCACCGCGGGCGGCAGGTTCGCGAAGTCGCCCGTCTGCTCCGCCGGCGCCGCCGTCCAGCCCTTGTCGGCCAGCGCCTCGTCGAGCCGGATGCGCGCCAACGCGAACACCGTGAGCGCGTTGGCCTTGTATTCGACAGCACGCTGCGTCCACAGCGTCGCCAGCAGCATGTCACTGGCGGGTGGCACCTCCTGGGCACGCACGGCACCACCCGACAGGGACGCAAGCAGAAGACCGAGGATCAGAGCCTTGCGCATTCTCATGGCAACACCTTCCCGAGCAAACGCCGTTTCGTGGTCTCATCGGCGAACGCTGCCTCGATCGTCGTGCGGGCGATGGACCGGAGGACCCGCTCGTCGAGCCCGGACAGGTCGTATTCGGTGCCGAGCGTGGTGTGGAAGAATGGCGGGTCGTCGGAGTTCAGCG
>LSKJ01000413.1 GCA_001557035.1 Rhodospirillaceae bacterium CCH5-H10
GCCGGTTCGTATGGCCGCGGACGGAGGGCGAGGCGGTCACGGTCACACCGGCGCAGTTGGGCTATCTCCTCGAAGGCATCGACTGGCGGCTGCCGCAGCGCACGTGGCGGCCACAGGCGGCAGGTTAGTGCGACAAGGCGACTCGGTGCTGCGGTAGTCGTTGCCTGAGCGGGCGATCGCGGCATCAATATCGCCGTGGCTGTCGATGCTCCTCTTCCCGACGATGTCGAGACGCTGAAGGCGATGCTGCTGGCCGAGCGCGAGGCTTATCGCGCCGAGTTGCGCGAGCAGGCCCTGCGCATCGAGCAGCTCAAGCAGAGGATCGCCAAGTTGCAGCATGAGCGGTTCGGGCAGTCGTCGGAGCGCCGTGCGTTGCTGGAGCAGCTCGACCTGCAGCTGTTCGAGCTCGAGGAGGATCAGGCCCAGGCGGAGACACGGCTGGAGATCGCCGGACCGGTGGGCTTGACCGTTCAGCCTTTTACTCGTCGCAAGCCGGCCCGCCGGCCGTTGCCCGATCACCTGCCGCGCGAGCGTGTCGTCTATCCGGTGCCGTCGGCCTGCCCATGCTGCGGCGGTTCGCTTCACAAGCTTGGAGAGGATGTGCCCGAGAGCCTGGAACTGGCGCCGCGCCAGTGGAAGGTGGTCCAGCATGTGCGGGAGAAGTACTCGTGCCGAAGCTGCGAGAAGATCACCCAGCCGCCGGCGCCGTCGCATCCCATCGCGCGCGGCCGTGCCGGTCCCGCGTTGCTGGCGCACGTGCTGTTCGGCAAGTACGGACTGCACCTGCCTCTGGCCCGCCAGAGTGCGACCTTCGCCCGCGAAGGCATCGAGCTCGACGTCTCGACGCTCGCCGATTGGGTGGGAGCGGCAGCGGCGACGCTGATGCCGCTGGTCGAGGCGATCCGCGAGCATGTCTTCGCAGCCGAGCGCATCCATGCCGACGACACGACGGTGCCGGTGCTGGACATCGGCAAGACGCGCACCGGACGATTATGGACCTTCGTGCGTGACGACCGGCCGTTCGGCGGGCCCGATCCGCCGGCGGCACTCTACTTCTACTCGCCGGATCGCGGCGGCGCGCATCCCGATGCGCACCTGGCTGGCTGGCAAGGGTTGATGCAGGCGGACGCCTACAGTGGCTTCAACCGGCTCTACGCGCCGGGCCGGCAGCCCGGGCCGATCGTCGAGGTCGCCTGCTGGGCCCACGCGCGGCGCTACTTCTTCGATCTGGCCCGCCTCAACAAGGCGCCGATCGGCATCGAGGCCGTGGCCCGCATCGACGCCCTGTTCGCCATCGAGCGCGAGATCAATGGCCTTCAGCCCGCAGAACGCCGCAACGTTCGCCAGGATCGCAGCAAGCCGCTGGTCGACACCCTGGGCATCTGGTTGCGCGAGCAGCACACCAGGGTCTCGCCCAACGGCAAGACTGCAAAGGCCATCGCCTACAGCCTCAACGCCTGGGACGCGCTCGTCCGCTTCCTCGACGATGGCCGCCTGTGCATGAGCAACAATGCCGCCGAGCGGGCGATGCGCCCGGTCGCCACCGGCCGGCGCAACTGGACCTTCGCCGGTTCCGACGAAGGCGGCCGCCGCGCCGCCGCCATCTACATGCTGATCGAGGCGGCCAAGCTCAACGACACCGATCCGCTCACCTAGTTGGCCCACGTCCTCGCACGCCTGCAGGACCATCCGGCCAAACGCATCGACGAACTCATGCCCTGGAACTGGAGACAACAGCAGGATCAGCGCGCTGCTGCTTGATCTCTCCGCGTCAACTCCTCAGGCCGCGGCCTTCACCGGATGCGTACCGATCAACCCATGAACCGCCAGATCTTCGACACCTACGTCGAGACCCAGCTGGCCCCAACCCCGCAGTCTGGAGACGTGGTGATCCTCGACAACCTGCCCAGCCTCAAGAGCGCTAAGGCCGAGGCGATCCTCAAGCAGCGGGAAGCCTGGTTCCTCTTCGTGCCGCCCTACAGCCCCGATCTCAATCCGATCGAGATGGCGTTCTCCAAACTCAAGGCTCATCTGCGGCGTATCGGCGCCAGGACAATCGACGCCCTCTGTCGGCGACATTTGCGCCCTGTACTCCCAACAGGAGTGTTGCTGACCTGAGCCCCTGAATCACCTCCAGAAGTGAGTAGAGTCCGCCTTCGACG
>LSKJ01000414.1 GCA_001557035.1 Rhodospirillaceae bacterium CCH5-H10
GCAACATCCCTGGGAGGGAATGATGAAGGCTTTCAAGGCCGCCGTTCGTGCGTTCGCGTTTGCCAGCCTGGGCCTGCTGTCGGTCACGGCGGCGCGCGCCGACGACATCGTCGTCACCCATTACGGTTCGCTGCTCTATGGCGTGCCCTATGCCATCGCGATGGAGAAGGGCTACTTCAAGGAAGCCGGCGTCGACATCAAGGGCATCCTGACTTCCAAGGGCGGCGGCACGTCGGTCCGCAACATGATGGCGGGCGACACGCTGTTCGCCGAGGTGGCGCTTCCGGCGGCGCTGAGCGCCATCAAGGAAGGCTTCAACATCAAGATCATCAGCGGCGGCACCAACGGCCGCAGCTCCTTCTGGGTCACGCGTCCTGGCGAGGCGATCGACAAGCCCGCCGACCTCAAGGGCAAGCGCTTCGTTTATTCGCGCCCGAAATCGGTCAGCGAGGCGATCACGCTCACCGCGCTGAAGTCCTGGGATATCACTGCGGCCGACGTGAAGATGATCGCCATCGGCGACTTCGGCGCGGGCCTGACGGCGCTCGAACACAACAAGGTCGACGTCGCCATCATCCCCGAGCCGATCTTCTCCCAGAAGGAGAAGGCCGGCACCAAGTACAAGACGCTCGGCTGGCTCGACGAGAAGCTGCCGGCCTATGCCCAGACCGTCGGCATCGCGACCGACGAGATGATCGCCAAGAACGGTCCGAAGCTGAAGGCGGTGATCGAGGCGCGGCGCAAGGGCGTCGAGTTCCTGCACGCCAATCCGAAGGAAGCGGCCGAAATCGTCTCCAAGGCCTACAACCTGCCGCTCGACGTCACGACCAATGCCATCAACAACATCAAGAAGATGAACCCGACCTGGTGGAGCAGGGGCGAACTGGCGATGCCGCTGATGCAGTCGATGGCCGACGCGCTGGGCTCGGTCGGCGCGCTGCAGCTCCCCGTGGACTGGAAGGCGGCTCTCGACGCGCAGTTCGTCCCGGCGGCCGCGGCGAAGACCCAATGATCGCCGGCGCGCCGCGCCTTGCGGCGGTCGAAAACGAGGCCGCCCACAAGGTCCATGCGCGTCTCGAAGGCGTGACGCGCGTCTACCCGCCGCGCGCGGGCCATGGCGAGGTCCATGCGCTGGGCCCGATCTCCTTTGATCTTCGAGCCGGCGAGTTCTTCAGCGTCGTCGGCCCGTCCGGTTGCGGCAAGTCGACCCTCCTCGATGTGCTGGCGGGGCTTGCCATGCCATCGGCCGGCACCGTCGAGTTCGAGGGCAAGCCGGTGCGCGGCGAGGTGCCGGACGGCGTCGGTGTCGTGTTCCAGGAAGATGCCAGCTTCCCGTGGCTCACGGTCGAGGACAACGTCTCCTTCGGCCTGCGGCGAGCCGGCGTCGACGCGGCGGAAAGCAAGCGGCGGGTCGATTTCGCGATCGGCTTCATGGGCCTGCGCGATTTCAGCCGCGCCTATCCCAGCCAGCTCTCCGGCGGCATGCGCCAACGTGTCTGCATCGCGCGGACCCTGGTCATGCAGCCGCGCCTGATCCTGCTAGACGAGCCGTTCGGCGCGCTCGACCAGCAGACGCGCCTCCTGATGGGCGACGAGCTGCTTCGGCTCTGGCGCGAGACCTCGGCCACGGTACTGCTGATCACCCATGCGCTCGACGAGGCAAACCTGCTGTCGGACCGCATCGGCGTCATGTCGGCCCGGCCGGGCCGCTTCATGGACATCGTCGAGACCGGCTGGCCTCGCGACCGGGATTCGCGTCTCGCCGAGCGGCCCGACTTCGGCGCCGTCACGGCGCGCCTCTGGTCCTACCTGCGCGGCGAATCGCTGCGCGCCCTGGGGCAGGGGACGGCGGCCCGATGAGCAAGGCCGGCTGGATCCGAACCATCCTGCTGGTCAGCGCCGTCGGCGCTCTCGAACTGGCCTGCCGGACCGGCGCGATCGCACCGACCATGGTGACCGCACCGTCCAGGATGGTGACGACGCTCATCGCGACGCTGCAGTCGGACGAGATGGGCATGCATCTGCAGCACACGCTGTCGGCCGTGGCGATCGCCATGAGCATCGCCATCGTCGGCGGCTTCGCGATCGGCTTCATCCTCAACTGGGTGCCGTTCCTGCGCCGCGCTTTCAGCCCGTTCCTGGCGGCTTACTACGCCATTCCACATTTTGCGTTCTATCCGCTGCTGATCGTCATCTTCGGCCTGGGACCGGTGCCGTTGATCGTGCTGGCCACGATGTTCGCCATGGTCGCGATGATCCTCGCCACCATGGCGGGTCTCGACCGCGTGCCGCGCGTGCTGCTGAAGAC
>LSKJ01000415.1 GCA_001557035.1 Rhodospirillaceae bacterium CCH5-H10
GTCCTGACCTACGCGACCGTCGTCTCCAACACCAACACGCACGGCTTCGACGACCAGATCGAGACCAACGGCGGCAACGACGCGGTCACCGTCACCGGCGGCCGCGACAACGTCGCCATGGGCACCGGCACCGACACGCTGACGGTCGACTGGTCGCTGATCGGCCGCTCGGTCGGGACGTACAACTCCGTCGGCGCCGGCGGCGTGGTGCTCACGGGTTCGCTCGAGACCGGTTACTCGGGCATCTACTTCGGCGATGACTGGCGTTTCTACAACCGCCTCGACTTCAGCGGCGTCGAGCACTTCAATTTCCGCAGCGGCAGCGGCCATGACGGCATCCGCACCGGCGACGGCAAAGACACCGTCAGCAGCGGCGCCGGCAACGACCACCTGAACACCGGCAAGGGTGTCGACGTCATCGACGGCGGCGCCGATGTCGACCGCTGGGAGGCCGACAAGTCGTTTGCCACGTCGTCGCAGGCAATCAATATCGACCTCAACCTGAGCGGCGTGCAGCTCACCTATCTCGGCGGCGCCACGGTGCGCGGCATCGAGATGCTGA
>LSKJ01000416.1 GCA_001557035.1 Rhodospirillaceae bacterium CCH5-H10
GATCCGGCCGCAGGTCCTGTTGCTCGACGAGCCGCTGTCCAACCTCGACGCCAAGCTGCGCGAGGGGATGCAGATCGAGCTGCGCCAGATCCAGCGCACGGTCGGCACGACCACCATCCTGGTGACGCACGACCAGGCCGAGGCGATGGCACTGTCGGACCGGATCGTCGTGATGAACCAGGGCAAGGCCGAGCAGATCGGGCCGCCGCACGAGGCCTATGAGCGGCCGGCCACGCCTTTCGTCGCCAACTTCCTCGGCAAGACCAATCTCGTGAACGGCGCGACCGTTCGCCCCGAGCGCATCTCCTTCTCGACCGCTGGCCTCGCCGGCACGGTGCGCACGCGCATCTTCCAGGGCAATCACTGGCTCTACCAGGTCGACACCGCGTCGGGTCTCGTCACGGTCATTCGCCAGAACACTGGCGAGACGATGCCCGGCGAGGGCGATGCCGTGCATCTCGCCTGGGAAGGCCGCGCGTGAAGGCCGCGCCCTATCTCCTCTGCCTGCCGGCGCTGGTCCTGTTTGCCGGCGTCGTGATCGTGCCGCTCGGCATGACGGTGCTGCTCTCGTTCCACGATTGGGGTCAGTACAAGGGTATCGAGCCGGTCTTCATCCTGAAGAACTGGCAGGAGGTGCTGGGCGATTCGTACTTCCACGAGATGTTCGCCCGCACTTTCCGCATCGCCTTCTTCGTGACCTTGCTGGCAGCACTGTTCGGCGCGCCCGAGGCCTATATCCTGAACCGCATGCGCAGCCCGTGGCGCGGCATCTTCCTGCTGGTGATCCTGGGGCCGCTGCTGAT
>LSKJ01000417.1 GCA_001557035.1 Rhodospirillaceae bacterium CCH5-H10
CGGCGCCACCGGCATGGCCGCCCATGCCGTCGGCGACCACCGCCAGCAGCGAGCCGTCGCCCAGCGTCGCGAGACGCCAGCTATCCTCCTGATAAGGGCGGGCGCCCTGATGCTGGCCGCCCTCGCCCCGCCACCGCGTCGCCATGTCGGGTGCCACGTCCTCTAGTGCCAGACCGCCGGGAGCTTGCTCAGGCCGCGCAGCGTGAAGCTGCGGCGCCAGGCCGGGGTGTCCTTCTCGGGCAGCGTGAGATTGGGCATGCGCTCGATCAGCGCCGTGAAGACCAGCTCGGCCTCCAGGCGCGCGAGCTGAGCGCCCAGGCAATGGTGGATGCCGCCACCGAATGACATCGGCCGGATATGCTCGCGCCCGACGTCGAGCCGGTCGGGATCGGCATATTGCGCCGGATCGCGATTGGCCGCGCCCAGCAGCGCGACGATGCTCTGTTCCGCACCGATCGTCACGCCACCCAGCTCGACTTCGGCATGGGTGACGCGGCCGGTGATCTGGACCGACGAGTCGTAGCGCAGCAGTTCCTCGACCGCGTTGGGGATCAGCGACGGGTCGGCCTTGAGCCGTTCCCACTGGTCGGGATTGCGATGCAGGGCCAGCAGGCCGTTGCCGATCAGGTTGGTGGTGGTCTCGTGCCCCGCGCCGAACAGCAGGCCGATATTCGCCTGTAGTTCCTCGGCGGTCAGCTTGTCGCCCGCCTCCTCCGCCTTCACCAGTTCGGTGGTGAGATCGTCCTTGGGATCGCGGCGGCGCAGCTCGCAGAGCTGGTTGAAATAGACGCCGGCCATCTGGGTGTTGCGATTGGCCTGGTCGAGCTCCTCGCGGGTCATCGGAACCGGCTCGAGGATGCGGCCGTTGACGTTGCTGCCGGCCAGGAACGGCGCGCGATGCTCTTCGGGAATGCCCAGCATGTCGCAGATCACGATGACCGGCAGGCGATGAGCCAGGTCCCGCATCACATCCATCTCGCCCTTGTCGGCGACGCGGTCGAGTTGCTCGTCCACCAGTTGCTTGATGCGAGGCCGCATGTCGGCGACACGACGCGCCGTGAAGGCCTTCGTCACCAGGCCGCGCAGGCGCGTATGGTCCGGCGGATCCTGGACCAGCATCGTCTTGGCGAGGTTCGCCACGGCGGGCTCGTTCATGCGGTCGCTGCCATAGCGGCGCCGCATGTTGCCTTCGAAGTCCTTGCCGAAGCGCCTGTCGCGCAGGGACAGCGCCACGTCCTCGTATCGCGTGATCAGCCAGAAGCCCTGCGGCGTCTTCAGGACGGGCGCGGCTTCGCGCAATCGGCGGTAAAACGGATAGGGGTCGGCGATGAAGGCCGGGTCGAGCGGATTGAACTCGAGGTCCTTCGCAGGGGCGGTCGGCTGGGCGATGGTGTCCATCGTTTCCCCTTACCACGAAGCCCCTTGCCGTGCGAACGAGCGAGCCCCTAGCATCGTCCCATGTTTGCACTGACCCAGGGACTTCGCCGCGCCGTCCAGACCCGCCCCAACGGCGTTTCGACCTCGTTCGCCGGCCGCCGGCGGACCTGGCGGCAGACCCAGGATCGCGTGAGCCGGGTCGCCGGCGCGCTTTCCGCACTGGGTGTGCGCCGCGGCGACCGGGTGGCGATCCTGGCGTTCAACTCGGACCGCTACCTCGAGCTCATGTACGCGCTGCCGTGGCTGGGCGCGGTGATGGTGCCTCTCAACACGCGGCTGGCGGCGCCCGAGATCGAATACATCCTAAACGATTCCGGCGCCGTGGCTATGTTCGTCGACACCGGCATGTCGCACCATCTGAAGGCGCTGGATGGCCGGACGCCGGCCCTGCGCGAAGTCGTCTGGCTCGACGATATGGCCGGTCCCGAGGGCCTGTTGCGCTACGAGGACCTGACCAGCTACGAGGCACTGGACGATGCCGGCGCCCGCGACGACGACCTGGCCGGGCTGTTCTATACCGGCGGCACCACCGGCCGCTCGAAGGGCGTCATGCTCACCCACACCAATCTGGTGGTGAACGCGCTGAACGGCGTGGCCGGCATGGGCTTCGATGCCGACACCGCCTATCTCCATTCCGGCGCGATGTTCCATCTGGCCGACGGCGCCTCGACCTTCGGCGTCACCCTGTCGGGCGGACGCCACGCCTTCGTGCCGCGCTTCGAGCCCATGGAGGTGCTGCTCACCATCCAGACCGAGAAGGTGACGCACGCGCAGTTCGTGCCGACCATGATCAACATGCTGGTGAACCACGCCCAGTTCGCCGAGTTCGACATCGCCACCCTCTCGTTCATTCTCTACGGCGCTTCGCCCATGCCCGAGGGCGTGCTGCGCAAGGCGATCGAGAGGATGCCGCATGTCCGCCTGATGCACGGCTACGGCATGACAGAGGCCTCGCCCATCGTGACCCTGCTAGACCCGCGCTACACGGTGCTCGACGGCCCCTTCGCGGGCCGTCTCAAATCCTGCGGCCAGGCGGTGCTCGCCTGTGAGGTGCGGATCGTCGATGCCGACCGGCTGGAGGTGCCGCGCGGCACGACCGGCGAGTTGGCGGTGCGCGGCGCCAACATCATGAAGGGCTACTGGAACAAGCCGGCGGAGACCGAAGCCGTTCTCGAGGACGGCTGGTACTATTCCGGCGACGGCGCCTACATGGACGAGGAAGGCTTCGTGTTCGTCGTCGACCGGCTGAAGGACATGATCATCTCGGGCGGCGAGAACGTCTATTCGGCCGAAGTCGAGAACGCGATCTCGACCATCCCGGATGTAGCCGAGGTGGCGGTGATCGGCGTGCCCGACGAGCGCTGGGGCGAGCGGGTCCATGCCATCGTCGTCCCGAAGCAGGGCTCGGCCCTCACCGCCGACGAGGTGATGGAGCATTGCCGCGCCCAGATCGCGGGCTACAAATGTCCTCGCAGTGTCGACTTCCGCGACACGCCGCTGCCGCTCTCCGGCGCCGGCAAGGTATTGAAGCGCGAGTTGCGCGAGCCCTACTGGCAGGGCTTCACGAGGGGCGTGAACTGATGCCGACGATTCCCTACTACGACTGGATCGCCCACCATGCCGGACGGCGTCCGCGGCAGCTCGCGATCCACGACCTGCACACCGGCCGGAAGATCTCCTATGCCGCGCTCGACGAGCGGATCGGCCGCCTGACCGCGGCCCTCGCCGCGAGAGGCATCGCCCGGGGCGACCGCATCGCCCTGCTCGCGCCGAACTGCGCCGAATACTTCGAGCTGCAGTTCGCCTGCGGCCGGCTGGGCGCCATCATGCTGCCGCTCAACTGGCGGCTCACGGTGCCCGAGCTTGAATACATCCTGGGCGATTCGAGCCCGAAGCTCTTGATCCACGAGCGGTCCTTCGCCGCCCAGGCCGTGGCGCTCTCCGTCAGCCTTCTCGAAATCGACCACGACCGCGCCGACAGCGCCTACGAGCGGGCTCTGGCCGAGGCCGGCCCGTCGCCTGCTCCCGCCGCCCTGACGCACGACGATATCGGCATGGTGATGTACACGTCGGGTACCACGGGACATCCCAAGGGCGCGATCATCACACACGGGATGGTGTTCTGGAACTGCGTGAACCTCGGCATCCCGGCGCTGATCACGCCCGAGACGGTTCAGCTCGTGGTGCTGCCGCTGTTCCACACCGGCGGCCTCAACTGCTACGCCAACCCGGTGCTGCATGCCGGTGGTACCATCGTGATCATGCGCAATTTCGACCCCGGCCAGGCGCTGGATTGCATCTCCGATCCGGCGCTCGGCATCACGCACTTTTTCGCGGTACCCGCGCCCTATCAGTTCATGATGCAGCATCCGAAGTTCCAGGCCGCGGACCTGTCGCGGCTCCGGATCGCCGGTGTCGGCGGCGCCCCCTGCGCGCTGCCCATCCTGGAAACCTGGATCGCGCGCGGCGTGCCGCTCGTTCAGGGCTGGGGCATGACCGAGACCAGCCCCGCCGGCACGATGCTCGATGCCGCCGACGCGATCCGCAAA
>LSKJ01000042.1 GCA_001557035.1 Rhodospirillaceae bacterium CCH5-H10
GCAGCCGATAAAGGTCCCTCGCTGCGCTCGGGATGACAATCTTTTCGTGTCCGGCATCGTGCGCTATTTTCCCCGGACAGCCCTGCGTCATACGGGGGAGGCGGCCCGAAGGGCCGGAGGGGGAAGGCCACAGGTTCGGTGCTCTCCCACGCTAACGTTCTTCGTGGTGCTTTCCCCCTCCCGGCCTCCCCCGTGAGACGGGGGAGGTGAAAGAAGGGGGCGTTGGACTTTAAGTCATCCCGCTCTACGCGTTCGGCATCGGCCGCTCCGGGCCGAGTTCGTGGCACTTGATGGTGATGGACTTCGGCTTCAGGCCGCGCAGCGCCTTGAGGAAGACGGCCATGTGCGGCGTCGCGAAATGGTCCTTCAGCGCCTGCTCGTCCTTCCACCATTCGCGCACGCGCATCAGGCCGGGCTCGAGCATGTCGAACGCATAGTCGTAGCCGGCGCAACCCGCTTCGGCGCGCGAAGCCTCGATCATCGGACGCGCGATGGCTGTGACGTCGTCCGCCTGGGCGGGATCGAACCTCGCATCGGCAAGCACGATCAGCATGGTCTCCTCCCTCAGCGCTTCTCGAAGATGACGCTCTGCACGGCACGGCCGAAATAGCCGTTGGCGTCGGCCAACCGTGCGGCGGCGATGCCGACCGAGTCGGGGCCGACCCAGGTCTCGGCATCGAGCAGGACCCATTCGCCGACCGGCTCGCGGCCGAGGCTGACGCTGAGGTCGGCGTTGATGAAGGTCCAGTCCTTCATGTCGAACACCGACGAGGTGCCGTTGCAGAAGTCGGCGGCGATGACGGCGCGCATCAGCGGCGAGATCGCCGCGCCGGCCACGATGGGCCGGGTCGCGCGATACCAGACCGCGGCCGGGCCGGGGATACGGAAGCCGCCCTTGGCCGTGCGCATATCGATACCCTTGAGGAAGGGCGTTTCGGTCGCGAAGAAGTCCGGTGGCGCGCAGTGCTCCGGCATCGGCAGTTCGACCGGCGGGCCGCTGGCAATGGCCGGCATCTCCTTCGGATCCGTGCGGATACGCAGCGCACTGGCCCGCACCACCTCGGCGCCGTCGGCCAGCAGCTTTATCGACAGGAGCTGGATCTTGCGGCCTTCGCGGACGATCTCGGTCTCGATGGTGAGAGGTGCCACCGGCACCGGCCGCATCAGATCCACGGTGAGGCGCGCGACCCGCATCGGCACGGGCGAGGGCAGGTGTTCGACCGCCCAGCAGATCAGCGACGACGGCGCCGCGCCATGCTGCAGCTTTGGATTCCACGGGCCGCCGGCAAAGGAACTGGTCTCGGCGATTGCGCCTTCGACGCGATAGATCGATTCCATTCCTGCCCCGCTCCCCTTGGCCGGCGCTTGTCATAAAGGGCACGCCAACACCGGCAATCGTTTGACGGTCATCCATATTTAACATATATGTTAAATATGGATACGCTCTCCCAGACCTTCTCCGCGCTCGCGGACCCGACCCGACGCGCAATCCTGACGCGGCTTGCCGACGGCGGTGCGACGG
>LSKJ01000418.1 GCA_001557035.1 Rhodospirillaceae bacterium CCH5-H10
GTCGGATGGATGCCCACGGTGGCGTCGAAATGGGCCTTGGTCGCCCCCGCCTTCATGGCGACGGCCAGCCCCTGGATCAGCTCGGCCGCATCGTCGCCCACCATGTGGATTCCCACCACGCGGTCGGTCGAGGCCTCGACGATCAGCTTCATGAAGGTCCGCTGGTGGCGGCCGGAAATCGTGTACTTCATCGGCCGGAACGCCGCGGTGTAGATGCGCACCTCGCCGAGCTGCAGCCTGGCCTGCTCCTCGGTCAGGCCGACATTGGCCATCTCGGGCTGGCAGAACACCGCCGACGGCACGTCGTGGTGATTGGCCTTGCGCGGCTTCTTGCCGAACTCGGTGTCGGCGAAGCAGTGGCCCTCCATCAGGGCGACCGGCGTCAGGTTGATGCGGTCGGTGACGTCGCCCACCGCCCAGATGTTGTCGGCCGTGGTCTTGGACCACTCGTCGACCGCGATGGCGCCCGCCTTGTTGAGCTGCACGCCCGCCTTCTCCAGGCCGATGCCCGACGTGTTCGGCGCCCGGCCGGTCGCGTACATCACGCAATCGGTCTCGAACATGCCGCCCAGCGGCGTATGGACCTCAAACGGGCCGCTCTTGCCGTTGGCGCCCCTGGCGACGATGCGCCCGATCTCTGTCTCGGTCCGCATGCGGATGCCGCTTTCCTTCAGGGCCTCGTGCACGAAGGTCCGGCACTCCTCGTCGAAGCCGCGCAGCACACGATCGCGCCGCACCACCAGGTCGACCTTGGCGCCGAGACCGTTGAAGATGCCGGCGAACTCGACGGCGATGTAGCCCGCGCCGACGATCGCGATGCGCTTGGGCAACTCGGGCAGGTGGAACGCCTCGCTCGAGGTGATGGCCAGCTCGCAGCCCGGGATCGACGGGATCACCGGATGACCGCCGGTCGCGATCAGGATCTTCCCGGCCGTGATCGTCTCCTCACCGACCTGGATCGTGTGGCGATCCATCAGGCGGCCCCGGCCCATGTGCAGCTTCACGCCCGCCCCGTCGAGCAGGCGCAGATAGACGGCGTTCAGCCGGTCGACTTCCTTGTTCACGTTGTCGCGCAGCGTGGCCCAGGAATGGGTCGGCGGCTGGACGGTCCAGCCGAAGCCCGCGGCGTCCTCGAACTCGTGCGCGAACTTCGAGCCGTACATGAGCAGCTTCTTCGGCACGCAGCCACGGATCACGCAGGTGCCGCCGACGCGGTAATCCTCGCAGATGCCGACACGCGCCCCGTGGGTCGCTGCGATGCGCGAGGCGCGCACGCCGCCCGAGCCGGCGCCGATGACGAACAGATCGTAGTCGTAAGCCATGACCATCCCCGAGGAGAACAAAACCTCAACGCGGCCATAATTCGGTCGCGGGTCAGACTATATCGGGGCCTAGACGGGCGGGTAAGGGAAATGGCGCGTGCATTGCCGTCTTCCGACACAACCTAAAGGATAGTCCATGGCGAAAACTGCCCTGATTGCGACAGCTCTGCTGATGATAGCCGGCCCTGCCCTCGCAGCGCCCGACAATGCCCAGACGGCTCCATCCGCACCGGCGACGACGGCCGCCCCGAAGGCGGCGACGCCCCGCTCCTCCTCCGGCGGCGTGATGCGCTACGACGCCAACAAGGACGGCACGGTCACGATCGAGGAGTGGAAGACGGGCCAGCAGGCCCGGTTCAAGAGCCTCGACGCCAACGGCGACGGCAAGCTCAGCCAGGACGAGATGTATGCGCGCACCCCCGCGGTCGGCAACAGCATCCTGCCGACCGACCGGCAGGCCGGCCGCCAGTCGAGCAATTTCCAGCGGCTCGACACCGACAAGGACGGCTTCGTGACCCTCACGGAGTTCATGGTCCAGGCCGACCGCAACTTCGCACGCTGCGACACCGACAAGAACGGGCGCATCGACACGGCCGAGTGCCGGCTTGCGCTGCAGCGCAAGCCGGCCGAACGCTGACCCTCCATCGCGCCTGCGGACAAGATTAAGGCCGCCGGGGTTGCCGGCGGCCTTTTGTTGGAATTCAGACCGGAAGATCAGGATCCTTCGGCGGACATGATGTCGCCGAACAGCTCCCAGGTCTCACCCTTGAAGCGAGCCAGCCGCACCGACTGGATCGGATAGTAATCCGTCGGGCTGGTACTGACGGTGATGCCCGGCAGCAGCAGGGGTGCCCTGTACTTCTTGAAGCCGGTCGCCTGCTTCATCAGGTTCTCGCGCGTGAGCGTGTCACCGCACCGTTTGAGCGTCTCTTCCATCAGGGTCGAGACGGCATAGGCGAAGATGTAGTTCCCGTCGTCCTGGTTGGCGCCCGGCATGTACTTGTTCATCCAGGCGCGCCAGGTCTTCATCTCGGCATTGTCGCTCCACTGCTTGTCGGTGGGGTCCATCAGATAGAGCGCCGTGATCTGGCCCTGGCTGTTTTCGAGACCGGCAGGCTTCAGCGTCGACGCCACCGATGACGAAACGTTGTTCAGGTACTGGACGGGCTTCCAGCCGATGTCGGCCGCCTTCCGGATCGCCTGGGCCGCGAACTTCGGGATCGCAATGTTGAAGAAGACGTTGGCGCCGGCATCCTTGAGCTGGATGATCTGGCTGTCGACCGTCGGGTCGGTCGTCTCGTAGGTGACGTGCTTGACCACCTTGTTGACGTCCTTGCCGAGCCCTTCCTTGAAGCCTTCCCAGTAATCCTTGCCGTAGTCGTCGTTCTGCATCAGCACGCCGATCTTGGGATCCTTGACGGTCGCGAGGATGTGCTTGGCATAGATGACGGCTTCGGTGTGGTAGTCGGGCTGGAAGCCCATCGTCCAGGGGAACTCCTTGTACTTGCCCCACTTGGAAGCACCGGTGGCGACGTAGAGTTGCGGGACCTTCTTCTGGTTCATGTAACGGTGGATCGCCGAGTTGGTCGGCGTGCCCAGCGTATTGAACAGGCACAGCACCTTTTCCTGCTCCACCATCTGGCGAACCACCTCGACCGTCTTGGCCGGATTGTAGCCGTCGTCCATGGTGATGAACTTGACCATGCGCCCGTTGATGCCGCCGCGTTCGTTGACGCTCTTCCAGTAGGCTTCCTCGCACTTGCCGATGACGCCATAGGAAGAGGCCGGCCCGCTGTACGGATTGGCGTGGCCGATCTTGATCTCCTTGTCGGTCGCACCGTCGTCGTACTTCTTCTGGGCAAGTGCCACGCCGGTTACCGAAAATGCCGCCGCAGCGGATACGCCACCCACAAAAGAACGTCTGCTGGTCTTCAACGTCGCCTCCCTGGTGAATTGTCTTTTGTCTTTTCTTGTTCGTTGAGCGGAATATCGTCACGCAGAATCGGCGGGTTGGGAAGGGGTATTTAAGAACCTCATAGCCGCGAAGTGAATGTTGCACCGCACAAACGCGCGCAAAGAAAAAGGCCGCTGGAACGACCAGCGGCCTTTGCGAAGTCCGTATGCCTGAAAAATCAGGAGCCTTCGGCCGACATGACGTCGCCGAACAGATCCCAGGTCTCGCCCTTGAAGCGGGCAAGCTGCACCGACTGGATCGGGTAGTAGTCGGTCGGGCTGGTGTTGATCGTGATGCCCGGCAGGAGCAGCGGCAGCTTGAACTTCTGGTAGTTGGCCGCCTGCTTCATGACGTTCTCGCGGGTCAGCGTGTCGCCGCACTTCTTGAGCGTCTCGAGCATCAGGTTGGACACCGCGTAGCCGAACACGTGATTGGCGTCCGCCTTGTTGGCGCCCGGCATCCACTTGTCCATCCAGGCCACCCAGGCCTTGAAGTCGTCGGTGTTCTCCCACTGCTTGTCCGTGGGGTCCTTGAGATACTGCGCGGTGATGATGCCCTGGCTGTTCTCGAGACCGGCCGGCTTCATCACCGAGCCCACCGAGGCGGACACGTTGTTGAGGTACTGCGCCGGCTTCCACCCGATGTCGGCGGCCTTGCGGATCGCCTGGGCGGCAGCCTTCGGCGTGGCGATGTTGAAGAAGACGTTGGCGCCGGAATCCTTGAGCTGGATGACCTGGCTGTCGACCGTCGGATCGGTGACTTCGAAGGTCACGTGCTTGACGATCTTGCCGGTCTCCTTGCCGAGGCCCTCCTTGAAGCCCTCGTAGTAGTCCTTGCCGTAATCGTCGTTCTGCATCAGCACGCCGATCTTGGCGTCCTTGACGTTGGCCAGGATGTGCTTGGCGTACACGACGCCTTCCGTGTGGTAGTCGGGCTGGAAGCCCATCGTCCACGGGAATTCCTTGGGCTTGCCCCACTTCGACGCGCCGGTGGCGACGTAGAGCTGCGGCACCTTCTTCTGGTTCATGTAGCGATGGATCGCCGTGTTGGTCGGCGTGCCCAGCGTGTTGAAGAGGCACAGGACCTTGTCCTGCTCGACGAGCTGGCGCACCAGCTCGACCATCTTCGGCGGCGAGTAGCCGTCGTCACGCGTAATGAAATTGATCTTGCGGCCGTTGACGCCGCCGGCTTCGTTCACCGACTTGAAGAAGGCCTCGATCGTCTTGCCGATCTGTCCGTAGGACGATGCCGGACCGCTGTAAGGGCCAGTGTGGCCGATCTTGATTTCCTTGTCGGTCGCGCCGTCGTCGTACTTCTTCTGCGCGAAGGCCGAATTGGCCCCCAGCACCGCAAACGCTGACGCACCTGCTACAAAACCACGCCTGCTCGTACGCATTTTTTTACCTCCCAAGTGACTATGACCTGCCGGAGCATCTTCGCGATTCCGGCCAGAAAGAAGGCCGCCCGCAGGCGACTTTCCGACGAAGTGGGTCCGCGGGCTAGGCCCGCGCACCCCGCAGCTTGCGGTAGGCCATGTAGAGGCCTCCGGCGATACCCATGGGCATCAGGTAGATGATCGCGATCAGCAACACGCCAAAGACCGTGTAGGCCGACAGGTCGAACGGCAGGCCGAGGTCGTTGCGGATGAACTGGGTCAACGACTGCGCCGAGTTGTCGACCAGGACGTAGAAGATGCCGCCCAGCACCGAGCCCAGCAGCGAGCCGATGCCGCCGACGACCAGGCCGATCAGGAACTTGATCGACAGGAAGATGCCGAAGCTGTCCGGCGCCACGAAAGCGATGGCGCAGGCCGAAAGCGCTCCCGCAATGCCGGTATAGGCCGCGCTGATGCCGAATGTGACGGTCTTGTAGAGCGCCGTGTCGATGCCCATCGTGTCCGCGGCCATGTACTGATCCCGGATCGCCATCATCGCGCGTCCGCTGCGGCTGTTCAGCATGTTCGCCGCGCCCCAGAAGAGAACGATCATGACCACGAGGCAGAAATAGTAGAGCCACTGGTCTTCGGTCAGCGGCAGGCCGAACGGCACCTCGGGCTTCATCAGGACGATGCCCTGCACGCCGCCGGTCAGGCCCTCGAGCCACTTGTATTTCAGGATCTGCGGCACCGCGAGGGCGAGGGCGAAGGTCGCGAGCGCCAGATAGTGTCCCTCGAGCTTCAGTGCCGGCAGGCCGAACAGATAGCCGACGATGAAGCACACGATGGCCGCCGCCGGGATCGTGGCCCAGTAGGGCACGTTCAGCTTGTCCATCAGGATCGCCGCCGTGTAGGCGCCAACCGCGTAGAAGGCGCCGTGGCCCAGCGAGAACTGCCCGTTGAAGCCGGTCAGCAGGTTCAGGCCGAGCACCGCGATCGAGGCGATGATCATCGTGCTGACGAGGAACAGACGGTAGTCCGAGACCACGTCGGGGAACACCGGCCGCAACAGCGGCACGAGGAAGGCCAGGGCGATCAGCCCCAGCACCCACTTCTTGGACGCGGCCATGTCAGACCCTCTTCACGACGACGCGGCCGAACAGGCCCGCGGGCTTAACCGTCAGCACGAAGATCACGATGATGAGCGCCACCGTGAGCTTCTCGCCGTTGCCGATGATGTAGACGCCGGTCGCCTTCTCGATCTGGTTGCCCGCATAGGCCACCATGTTCTCGAGGATGCCGACGATGAAGCCGCCGGCCACCGCGCCGGCCGGGTTCGAAATGCCCCCGACCAGGGCGCTGGCGAAGGCGTAGAGCAGGATGCCGCCCATCATGTTCGGTTCGAGATAGACGATGTGGGCGACCATGATGCCGGCCACGGCGCCGACCGAGGCGGCGAGTCCCCAGCCCAGCGCCAGCATCCAGTCGACGCGGACGCCGACGAGGCGCGCCATCTGCGGGTTCTGAGCCGCCGCGCGCATCGCCAGACCGAGCGGCGTGTAGCGGAAGAACACGAACAGGAGCCCGAGCACGATCAGGGTGATCACCACCACCCCCAGCTGATGCGGCCCGATCACGCCCGCGATGCCGAAGCTGCTCTTGGGAAACGGCGACGGGAACTCCTTGATCAGGTAGCTCCAGAACGCGCCGGCCATCGAGTTGAAGATCGCCAGCAGGCCGATGAACACCACGATGATCGAGAGCACCGGCGCATTGTGCAGCGGCCTCAGGATCAATCGCTCGATCAGCACGCCCATGGCGAAGGAGATGAGAACCGTGAGCACGAAGGCGACCCAGAAGCTCATCCCCCAGCTCATGAGCTGCCAGGAGATGTAGGTGCTGAACATCGCCATCTCGCCCTGGGCGAAATTGATGTGGTCGGTCGAGACGTAGATCATGACCAGAGCGAGCGCCACGCAGGCGTAGATGGCGCCGTTGGCGAGGCCGGAAGCGGCCTGTTGGAGAAGCTGTTCCATTGCTGCCTCAGTACCCGAGGTAGGATTTGCGGACGTTCTCGTCGTTCTTGACGACGTCCGAGGGACCCGACATCACGACCTTGCCGGTTTCGAGCACGTAGGCGTGCGTGGCGAGGTCGAGGGCAAGCGCGGCATTCTGCTCGACCAGCAGGATGCTCACCTTCTCTTCCTCGTTGATGCGCCGCAGGATGCGGAAGATCTCCAGCACGATCAGTGGCGCCAGCCCGAACGAGGGCTCGTCGAGCAGCATCAGGCGCGGCTTCAGCATCAGCGCACGGGCGATGGCCAGCATCTGCTGCTCGCCGCCCGACAGCGTACCGGCCTGCTGCTGGATGCGTTCCTTCAGTCGTGGAAAATAGGCGAACACGCGCTCCAGCTCGTCCTTGACCCCCTGCTTGTCCTTGCGGGTGTAGGCGGCGATGCGGAGATTCTCGTCGACCGTGAGGGTCGTGAAGGTGCCGCGTCCCTCCGGGACATGGGCGATGCGCTGGCGGACGATCTCTTCCGTGGCCATGCCGCGGATGTCCTTGCCGTCGAAGCGGATCGTGCCGTCGGTCCGGACCATGTTGCAGATCGCCCGCAGCGTGGTCGTCTTGCCGGCGCCGTTGGCGCCCAGCAGGGTGGTGATGCCACCGGTGGGAATGTCGAAGCCGACATCGTAGAGCGACTGGGTCTGGCCGTAGAAGGCCTTCAGCCCCTTCACCTCGAGGAGTGCAGCCATTTACGCGGTCCCCAGATAGGCGCGGATCACTTCCGGATCGCGCTGCACTTCCGCCGGCGTGCCGTCGGCGATCTTCTTGCCGAAATCGATCGCCACGACCTTGTCCGACACGGACATGACCAGGCTCATGTGATGCTCGACCAGCAGCACGGTGACGTTCTGGAGATCGCGCACACGCTTGATCTGGCCCTTCAGTACCTCGATCTCGTCGTGGTTCAGGCCGGCCGCCGGCTCGTCGAGCAGCAGAAGCTTGGGACTGGAGGCCAGCGCACGGGCAAGTTCCACCCTCTTACGGATCGGGAACGGCAGGGGGCCCGCGATGGCGCCGGCAAAGGGCACCAGGTCCATGAAGGCGATAAGTTCCTCGGCCCGCCGGGTGATCACCTCCTCCTCCACCTTGACCTTGGGAACACGCAGCGCGTTCTCCAGGAAGCTGGTCGAGCTGACGCTGTGGCAACCGACCTTCACATTGTCGAGAACCGACATGTTGTCGAAAAGGGCCACGTTCTGGAACGTGCGGCCGATGCCGATCTGGGGGATGGCGTGTCTCGGCCGGTTCAGGATCGACTTGCCCTCGAACTGCACGTCGCCGCTGCTGGGCGTGTAGAGCCGGCTCAGGCAATTGAAGAGGGTCGTCTTGCCGGCCCCGTTGGGACCGATCAGGCCGGCGATCTGGCCGGCAAAGACGTCGAAGGATACGCCGTCGAGGGCGACGATACCGCCGAACCGGACGGAAACGTCGCGCACGCTGAGCAGCGGCGCGCTGCGAGATGTAGATGGTCCTGCCATGTGAATGCCGGTTTCGCCAGCCGGCGCATTACACACGCCGAACCAGCGAAATTACCCTGTCCTCCCAACTACTTGCGACCCTTCTTCGGAGTCTGCCTTTCAATTACGATGGCTCATCCTGCTTAGCCGTGCAACTCAAATGGAACGACGCCATGCTTTCGGCGCGATTGCGCCGCAGGTTGGCTTTAACCAGCGGACATTGACACGCCGCAGTTTGCAACCGATACGAAATCTCCCCTTCCAAAAAGCGGGCTCACCGCAATGAATCGCACGTTCCGCTCGACCCTGTTCCTGACCGCAGCCTGCCTCGTCTTTCCGGCGGCCGCCCAGACTCCGCCGACCCAGGCCTGGCCGCAGAACCGGCCACCGGCCCAGGCCACCC
>LSKJ01000419.1 GCA_001557035.1 Rhodospirillaceae bacterium CCH5-H10
ACTTTCTTCTCCGGCGGCTTGGGCGGCGGGGGTGGCTTGAGGTCGAGCGGCGGCGGCGGCTCGGGATCCGGCAGCGTCACCTCCGCAAGCACCGGCGGCGGCATTTCCACCGGCGGCGGCTCCTCGGGCTCGGGAATCACTTCGCTCAGTTCCGGCCCCGGCGGCGCCTCGTTGGGCACGGCCTCCGGTGCCGCCGGCAACGGCGCCAGTTCCAGCATGATCGCCGCGGGCGGCGGAGAGTACGGCACTTCGGCGTTCACCCAGCCCAGCGCAAGACGGATCGCCCCCGCGTGCAGGGCCAGCACGAAGGCGAACGCGCCGATCCAGCGCAGCGCCTCCCTCATTGCTCCAGTCCGACCAGCGCCACCTTCAGGTAGCCGGCGGTCCGCAGCACGTTCATCGCCTGCATCAGTTCGCCATAGGGCACGGCCTTGTCGGCCCGCAGGAAGATGCGTTCGTCCTTCCTGCCCGCCGTCGCCTCGTCGAGCGCCTTCGCCAGCGCCTCGCGGCTGACCGGCGTGTCCTTCAGCACGAACGACAGGTCGTCCTTCAGCGTGAGATAGAGCGGCGTGTCGGGCTTGGGCTGGCGTTCCGCGGTCGACACGGGCAGGTCGACCGGCACGTCCACGGTGGCCAGCGGGGCCGCCACCATGAAGATGATCAGCAGCACCAGCATCACATCGATGAAGGGCGTGACGTTGATCTCGTGGTTCTCGGGCAGGTCGCCATCGCCGTGATCGAGCTTCACCGACATGGCTATCTCCGCCCGAGGTCGCGCGAGACCAGGCGCAGCACCGCGGCCGAGGTGTCACCGACCAGCGCGCGATAGGCCGTCACGCGGCGCGAGAAGTGGTTGTAGATCACCACCGCGGGAATGGCCGCGACGAGGCCGAGCGCCGTCGCCAGCAGCGCCTCGGCGATGCCCGGCGCCACCACCGCGAGGTTGGTCGTCTGCGAGCGCGAGATGCCGATGAAGGAGTTCATGATCCCCCAGACGGTGCCGAACAGGCCGACGAACGGCGCGGTGCTTCCGATGGTCGCCAGCAAACCCGTCCCCTTCAGCATCCGCCGGCTGGTGGCCGCTTCCAGCCGCTCGAGGCGCGAGGCCACGCGCTCCTTGAGGCCTTCCCGGTCGTCGACCGTGTCGGCGCTCAGCCTCTGCTCGGCCAGCGCGGCCGTCACGAGATCGCCGGAGGGCGCCTTGTCGAGCGAGGGTGCACTGTCGACGGCGGCCAGCAGGCGCCGCTGCTGCCGCACCGCGACCGCAAGCTCCAGGCTCTTGGCCACGAACACCGTCCAGGTCAGCACCGACGCGATCACCAGGCCGATCATCACGGCCTTCACCACCCAGTCGGCGGCCATGAACATGCCCCACACCGAGAGGTCCTTCGGCAGCACGGCCTGCGTCGTCGGTGCAGGTGGCATCGCGGGCGCGGCCGGCGTGCTGGCGTCGGGTGATGTCGGCAACGGCGTCGCGGTGTCCGACGGCACCGCAGGATCGACGGGCGCGACGGGCGCGACGGGCGCGACGGCGGGCGGCAGCGCGGCGGCCGGCTGGGGAGGCTCGGTCGTCGTCGGCACCTGCGCCCACGCCAGCGCCGGGAAAAAGAGGAGGACGACCAGCAAACGACGAACCAGCATTACGCGATACCCTGAAGAGTGCGAACGACGGGGCGCAACCAGTTGGCACGCCAGGTGAGAGTGCAGGTCACGGCAACGGCGCCGCCGCTGAGCATCGTGGCCCAGAGCAGCGAGCCGAAGCCCGGACCGTCGCGCCACAAGGAGAGGGCGAGAGACGTTGCGAGCAGGGCGTAGCCCGCGATCCGCATCGGCCGCGCCAGCCGCTCGGGGCAGCAGCGCGCACCCCCGGCGCGCTCCCAGTGCCGATCCTGGCTCAGCGCCAGCAGTACGAAGCCGCCATAGGAGGCGAGCGCCAGCGCGAGCAGCAGAACGCCCGTCACCTCAGGCTCCTGCCGTCAGACGCAGGAGACCCCAGGCGCCGCCCCACGAGCCAAGACTGGCTAGTGCGAAGACCAGGCAGAGCCTGCCCAGACGCCGGTCGGCAAAAGCCCAGATGAGCAGGACGAGATAGACGAGAAAGGCCAGCATCGCGGACAGAACGACGGCCTCGCTGCGCGGCATCAACCGGGCCGCGGCCAGCGCCACCGCCAGCAGCGCGGAGAAACCTGCCGCCACGGCGTAGCCGCCGCCGATCGCCGCCACCAGACGGACAAGGATCGACAGACCGGTCATGACGGACTCGCGCTTCAACTCGATCGCCCTCTCGTTCGAGCGGTCGGCCGCGATCCGCTCAGTGATAAGACGAACGAGCGGCCCGGTTTTCTCCCCTCCCGGACGCAAGGCAGACATTTTTTTGGCGCTCTTCGCGCCCACCACCTGCACAATCCACCGGCAGAACTGCCGGGCCGGCATGGGTCCCCCGGCATTGCAGCCGTCCGGAAAATTGTACCGGGGCACCTCGGGCACTGCTATCCAGTCCCACCTCGTTTGCTGCTCGGCTGTATCGTTTTTGATCCAGGGGGAACGTCGGATGAAGTCCGCTTTGTGCCGGAAACTCGGGATCGAATTTCCCCTGTTCGCTTTCAGCCATTGCCGCGACGTCGTGGCTGCGGTGTCGAATGCCGGTGGCTTCGGCGTGCTGGGCGCCGTCGCCCACACAGCGGAAAGCCTGGAAATCGATCTCAGGTGGATCGACGAGCATGTCAGCGGCAAGCCCTACGGGATCGACCTGCTGATTCCCAACAAGATGGAGGACAAGGAGGGCGGACTGACGGCGGCCGACCTCGAGGCGCGCGTCCCTCCCGAACATCGCCGGCATGTCGCCAGCCTGCTCGCCCGGAACGGCATCGATACCGCCGATCTGTGGTCCGCGGAGCAGGCCGTCCACGACTATACGGACAACATGCGCGAAGGCGGCGCGGCCCGGCTCCTCGATGTCGCCTTCAGCCATCCCATCAAGCTGTTCGTGAATGCGCTCGGCGTGCCGCCGCCGTCGATCATGGCTCGGGCACGCGACAAGGGCATCCTGGTGGGCGCTCTCACCGGCGCCAAAGAACATGCGATCAAACACGCCCAGGCCGGGGTCGACATTCTCGTGGTCGCCGGCACCGAGGCGGGCGGGCACTGCGGCGAGGTCTCGACGATGGTGCTCGTGCCCGAGGTGATTCAGGCCGTCGCGGCCTACAAGGACATCGACGTGCTGGCGGCCGGCGGCATCGCCACGGGGCGGCAAATGGCGGCGTGCATGGCCATGGGCGCCGCGGGCGCCTGGACGGCGTCGGTCTGGCTGACGACGGCGGAGGCCGAGACCACCCCGACGGTGAAGAAGAAAATGCTGGCCGCGACCTCGCGCGATACCGTGCGGTCGCGCAGCCGGACAGGCAAGCCGACACGGCAGCTCAAGTCGGCCTGGACCGATGGCTGGCACGGCGAGCACGCGCCGGATCCGCTGCCGATGCCGCTCCAGGGCCTCATCAGCCGGCCGGCGTTGGCAAAGATCGACAAGCTTGCCGCCAGCGGACATGAGGGCGCCCAGCGTCTCGCCACCTACTACGTCGGCCAGGCGGTCGGCCTCATGAACACCGAGCAGTCGGCACGGTCGGTCGTCTACGACTTCATGAAAGACTACGCCGAGGCCGTGGAGCGACTGTCGGGCACGCTCGAAGACTAGGTCGTGGGGCCATAACCACAGGCGTCTGGCGGAGCGCAACGGCTATCGCGACTAGGAGAGCGCGCGTGCTGTTCCAAAAGAGTGGTACCCCCGGTCGGGCTCGAACCAACACTCCGTGAGGAACCTGATTTTGAGGGGGCCCGGACGGCATATCCTATCGCTAGCCGGCTGCGCGCCACGATGCGATAACTGACTGATTTATCTGGCCTTTTCGCCTCGAATCGTGAGCCACTCCTCGCCGGCCTTACGCCACGGTTGGATTTCTGGCTGCACCTATTCTGCACCTGAAGATCGGACTGCTTCGGAGGTTAGGAATGCCAAGACTCAAACTTACGAAGACCGTAGTGGACTCCGCCAAGCCGAAAGCGGATCCGTACGAAATCCGGGACGCGGCGATACCGGGTTTCCTACTCAAGGTCACCCCGGCCGGCCGCAAGGTCTTCATGGTGGCCTATGTCGCCAACAACGGTCAGCGCCGAAAACCCGCAATCGGCCGTTTTGGCGAGATCACAGTCGAGCAAGCCCGGTCAATCGCCCAGGACTGGCTCGCCGAGGTCCGAAAAGGCAAAGATCCCAGCGCCGAAAAGAGCGCGGCACGCCGGGCGCCTTCGGTGAGTGAACTCTTCAGCCGCTTCATCACTGACTACTCCGAGCCGCGCAACAAGCCGTCCACGATCGCGGCCAACCGTAGCTACGGCAAGCTCTACATCATCCCAAATCTAGGCAAAACCAAAGTCGCCGACGTCACACGTGCAGACATCTCGGGCCTTATGAAGAAGATGGCGACATATCCAACGAACGCAAACAGGGTGCTCTCCGCCGTCCGCAAGATGTTCAACATGGCAGAGGTCTGGGGCATGCGCCCAGACGGATCAAACCCCTGCCGCCATGTTCCAAAGTATCCGGAGAGGGGAAAGACCCGGCTGATCACAGATACGGAGCTGAGGCGGCTGTATGGATACTTAAGCAAGGCAGAGGCAGAGGGTCTGGAGCACCCGTTCATCCTCCTTGCCGTTCGGCTCCAGTTCGAGTTTGCGGCTCGGATGTCCGAGATCATCAACCTCGAATGGGCTTGGGTTGATCTCGACAACCGCCGCATTGAATGGCCGGACAGCAAGACAGGTGGAATGTCAAAGCCGATGAGCGCCGAAGCAGCCCGCCTGCTGGAGGCGGCGCCTCGGCTGGAAAATTCACCTTACGTCTGCCCATCCATCTTCGACCCCGACCTCCCGATGTCGAAGCACACCTACTACAAGGGCTGGCAACGCATCCTTACGCGTGCCGGGCTACCACACATCGGCACGCACGGCATTCGGCACCGCTCGGCGACAGACATCGCAAACTCCGGAATTCCCGTAAAAGTCGGCATGACGCTCACGGCACATAAGACGGTTACCATGTTCATGCGCTACGTCCATACTGAAGACGAACACGTAAGGACGGCGGCCGAGGCGGTAGCATCACGACGACAAAGCCTGATCGGGGGCGCGGTGTCGGCCATTGTCTCGAAATCCCCGTCAATACCGTCAATCGCGGCTGGGACAGTCGCAGAGCCGAATGCGGAAGAAGCACGGCCGCTAGGCTTGGACGATGGCCTGTTCCAGTCTCGGACCAAGCTTGGGACCTACCGCCCGTATCGTCACCGTCGCGGCCCAAACCGAGGCGTCCCGCCGGAACTAAAGGCTCCAGGCAAGTGAAGGCGGCGGTCATTTCCGATGGGCCGAGAGGCTGATCCTCGGGCGGCAGGAGAACGGGCTGGTTTATGCCGGTTCGGTCAATCGCGCCGTCTCGCGCGACGACACGAACGAGCTGCGCCGGCGCCGCCCGCGCCTCGTCGTAAGGAAGCCGCCTCTGCCGAAGCAGCCCAGGAAGGCCGACGCCCGGTGGTTCGAGCAGACGGAGTTGGTCGAGGTCGTCTATCCGAACAAGAGCGCCGACGGACAACTGCGGCACCCGGCGTTCAAGGGTCTGCGGGACGATATCGTAAAAAGCTAGTGCGATCAGCTTTGCTTCCCGGGCGTGGCTAGCACCGGATACGCCTGGGAAAGTACACCCGCAACGGCATATCTGCAGCGGCTTGCAACCCGCTGGGATCGGGATGCTGTTTGATTACTCGGCGGCGCGCGAGGAGAAGCGCTAGACCAGCTGGTGGATCCGCGAACCCAACGAAGACAATGCGCGTCCCGACCTGACTCTGGTGATCTAGATCAGAGCGGCACCTTGCTCAAGGTGCGAGAGCCACGGCTGGCCGACTAGCTCAGGCAACGGCTCATTGTCGGATTGACCTGCCCCCGGGTTTTCGGACCATCGATTAGTTGAGAGACTGGCCTTCTGCTCAGTCTGGGTTGGCGAAACCACCGGGCCCACATAATATCGCACGATGACGAATGTTGACACAATCCGCACAATCCTCACTGACGTTGATTTCATCTTGCGGGAACGACTAGCTGCCGTCGGCTTAGAGGTGGCGCATGTGATGCTAGCGGTTGAACCTGGCGGCTTAGCGATTGTTCGCAGTAATACTGGCCCGGCTGAATTAGGCGAGATGAGCCATATGCTCGCCCAGATTGCCGATCGCGCGGCCAAGCAGGCACCCGTTACCGATCCGTTGAGCTAATCAAGGTCTGCAGTTGTGGGAGGAGGTCGGCCAACAGGGGATACGGGCGGTTCCGTGCAATTCACCGTTCCGCAGCGGGCAGAGCTACACTTAATGAATATGGCTGGGATCATGCGATGACTGAGTCAGTAAAGGCGATCCAAACGATACTCGCCACCGTGGAACAGACGTTACGCGATCGCCTGAAGGAGATCGGAGCTGATGGCTTTCCACACGTGTTGGCAGTGATTGGCGCTGACGGCGAGTTGATCATGCTCACTAATGTTGATTCGATCGGCTTGATGGACGTGGCTACCGATCTCGCGCGTGCGGCCCTGCGCATACCGCGCGTGACGGAGCCAATCCACTAAACTTAGCCTTAAATAGTCCTACCTATTCATGCATTCTAAATGCTGGCCTCACGCGAGGGTCCCGATGCAGGGAATCGTAAGACTCCTTGCTCGGTTGCTTGTACTGCCCTAATCGCGGTGTGGCTGTGTTGCTTAGCGCCTCTGGACGTGCGGGAGCGCCGATCATGGGGTTTCGTGCGTGTGCATATGGCCCTCCGACGACGATCTACAACCGCTTCAATCGTTGGCGAAAGGCCGGGATTTGGGATCGGCTGATCGACGCCCATGACGGCAAGGTGCAGATGATCGGTTCGACCATCGTGCGCGTCCATCAGCAGGCGGCCGCCAAAAAAAACAAGCTGGAGACGCTTGTATCGGTCGAAGTCGTGGAGGATTGACGACCAAGCTGCACGTCCGCGTCGTCGGCAATGGCCTACCGGTGCAGCTCGAGCTCTCCCCCGGGCAAGCCAACGACGCGCCGATGGCGGAGCTTCTCCTCAACGATCTGCCCCCAGGGGCCGTCGTGCTCGCCGATCGTGCCTACGACGCCGACTGGATCCGCGAGGTCATCGAGGACCAGGAATGCAAGGCCTGCATCCCGCCCAAGGTCAACCGCACCGAGCCCGCCCCCTACTCGAAGCGGACATACAAGAAGCGCAACCTCATCGAACGATGCATCGGAAAACTCAAGCAGTTCAGGCACGTCTGCACACGCTTCGACCGCATCGCCTTGAACTACCTTGCCATGGCAAAGCTCGCTGCCGTACGACTTTGGCTCAGGTATTATGAGTCCACAGCCTAGTCAGGCGCGACCAACACACATTCATCAAAGAATGGCTGCAATCGCATGTATCTAGGTGCCGCCTTCGGCCATCTCGCGAAGTTGCTTAATAATGACGGACCGCTCGACTGCAGAGTCCTTGCGCTCGGCGTTCAGCATCGCGAGCCGCTGCCGGACGTAATTCAGTCGACGCTGGTACCTGATTAACGACTCGCCGGTTGGCTTCTGTGCGAGCGAGTCTTTGAGGCTAACGGATTCTACGTCGAACCGCTCGATTTCAGAGACGATGTCGGGCATTCGATCCTCCAGATAGATCCGACGTTTCTGGAGAACACGCTTCTCATCTGTCTCACTGTTCATGGAGTTTATCTCGCCTTCTCTCTCCGCACTACTTATTAGCTTATCCGAATGCGCGCTTCAACCGCCCTGAGCGGTCGCGCTCCGAGGGTGGTGGCGGTTTGAACCTGAGCCTGCTTACGATGGTCACGAAGCTGCGGAAGTAGCGGACGGATTGGAGTGGCGAGTTGCAATGCGGTACCGACGCGATCCCCCGCCCACTCCGACACGATCACGGCGTGCGCGCCACACGTCGAGCATTGGCGCGGGCCCTGCCAGACGCCGAGCTCGGCTGCCCATTGCCAGGGTGCGGGATGCAGGGCACGCCCAGGCGCTCGCGCAACGAGCGCCGCTTGCTGAGGTGGCGGCCGACGAGCTCGATTTGGTGCGGAGTGATCAACTCACTTTCGACCCTCCAATGACGCGATGGCACTTCTCACTGGCATTGTAGGTCATGGCGCCGGGGACGGCTTCGGTCGAACAGCTGGAGGTCGCTGGAGGCCAGAGGCGCCGAGATGCCGAACTTCCGCATGATGTGAGTTCGGTTGATGAACCCAAAGACGCGAAGGGTTTCGGTGATCCAGTCGAGCCGGTGTTGCGGGAAATACTTAATGCGTCGATGTTTCGGCACTCGACGATGAGGGCGACGACCCAAAGGTTGGACTCCCAGATTTTTTCCCGTTCAAGTTGGCGAAGAAGATTGCGAACGTTCAACGAGATGAGACGAGGCAATGGTTGGCGCCTGCGGGTCGCTTGATCGACCAGCTGTCGCGGCTGCGCGCGGGCCTTGATCGCGCGCTTGGCATCGGGGGATCTCGGCCGGTGCATGATGGCGTCGGCCGCGAAGGCGGTGGCGGCCGGACTGTTGGCCAGAGCCACGATCAGCGGCGCGTCAGCCAGCGTCAGCTCGAGGCCGCGCCCGCCGACCGACGCGTTCGTGCTGAGCGCGGCGACCTTGTTTCCGTTCGCGTCCTCCATGCGAATCTAGCAGACGCCATCGGGCGGCGGATGGCGCACGATCCGGATGACCCCGGGACGGAACTGCGGGCATCGTGCGATTCCAACCGAGTGCGCCGTAGGAGCTCCATCAGAGTGGGCAACTCGCGAACGGCTTTCATCGATGGCGCTCATTGCGGAGCCGGCAGTTTACGCATCGCCTTCCACCTTGTGAGTAGCTCGCAATCGCCACCGAACGTGACCGGCTGCGCGCTCACAACCAGTACGCGGCATGTTAACGTTGAGGCCATGACGACCAACCTAACAGTCGTAGCCACAGGCCGGTGCGGCCTCGTTCAACGTATGGAGCGATATCTCGATACCGTTGAGAAGGATGGCAAAGTGTTTGGCCCGCGGGAAATCGATCTGCTCTGCCGAGCGCTGGGCTACCTGGAGATGGGATACTCCCAGGCCAGCGAGGTCGCGATGCTACAGGTCGAGCAGGCCGACCTCTATTGCTCAAAAGGCCGCAACGGCCCCCCGCGGACCATGGCTGATCGTTGCCGAGGTTCGAGCCAGAATGGCGCGAGTGCTGCAGGGCGTGTAAAGTGATCGCGCCCCACGTCCCAACACATAGGCCCGGCGCAGAAGTGGTTGCGGTGGCTGATCAGGGGGGTAGTACGCAGACCCAGGGCGTGCCGGGCGCGGTCGATCTGGTGCGGGGTCACAGTCCGAGCCTCGTACTTGAACGCCATCACCATGATGAGTCGACCATCGCTCCCTCGCCCCGCCCCCAATCGGGGTCATCGGCGGCCCTTCAGACGTCGCGGACTGCACTGCAGTACACGACGGATCGGCCATCCGGCCGAGGATGGAGAACCTTCATGCGAGTTCCGGGCGCGGATGCCAGCGCAACCACACCAATGGTCGGTTTCACCGGCCCGTTGCGATGAGACTGGCGGCTCCGAGAGACGGATGTGACAGGCAAAATCGCATTCATCCAATCGGTCTGTTCGGCCATTGGGTCGGACTGGTGTGAGGATGAGGAAATCCTCCCGAGCCGGATCTGGTGGCCGACGCCCCGCCACTGGGGCCTTGCCCTACTCGGCGTCCTCTTGGGTGGGCACGTCCGTCGGATACTCGCCTTGGCTGACTCGTAGTCGGCCGTGTAGGGTGGGTATCCCTTGGCTGAGTGGCTCGAAAAGTAGACGGCGATGGCTGATGCAGCGGCACCTCCTGGCACGCGCAAATGGAACATGGCGCCTCCGTTCCGTCACGACGGTGGCCTGGCATGGGTGGCCGAACTGCCGCCAGAGCTATGGACCGAAACCGACGACAACGATCATTCACACCGATCAACGCTCCGCGTGCTCGAAAACGACATGGAGCTTGGGCCTGCCCACGCCGTCCACGCCACGATCCAGGCCTCCGGTGATGGCCGGTATTCTTTCTGGATGAACGTGGTCTACTTCTCCAGCTCTGACGGGAGCAATCCCAATACCAATGGTCGGGTTTATTCAATCGTTACGACGCTTCCGCTTCAGGAGTCCAGGAGCGTGCAGCGAGCGATAACACCCTCCAACACCGTACAGTGGTCTCCACCTGTTCAGCCGATTCGATGCGCGCTTGTCGGCCTGGGCAACCGCGGACGTGCCCTGGCCCGCATTATTAGAGGGCTCGCCGGCGTTGAAATTGGATGGCTGGTAGATTCATCCCCTGACAGGGTTGCGCAACTGCAGGAAGAGTTCACTTTCCCGGATGCGCGAACCAGCAGCGATTTTATGTCGCCGCTTGACGACCCGGCGATCGATGCCGTGTTCATCATGGTACCGGATCACGTTCATCGGCTTATCGCGGAGAAGGCTTTTTGGGCAAAGAAGCATGTCTTCCTCGAAAAGCCCGTCGCCACCACGACTGCGGATGGAAAAGCAATCGCCGCCGCGTGGCTGGCAAGCGGCCGGATCTTCCAACTCGGTTATGTGTTGCGCTGGGCGCCGTTTTACCAAGCCATTCGCAACGTCATTCGCCAAAACAGGCTGGGGCCGATCCGCGTGATCAGCCTCAGCGAGCAACTCAGCGTTGCTCATGGCGCCAGTTTCCTCAGGCGCTGGCACGCCAATGCGGATCAATCGGGCAGCCTGATTGTTCACAAATCTTGCCACGACTTCGACCTGGTGTGCTGGCTGCTCGACTCGCGCCCCCGTGTGGTCGGCAGCTTAGGAGGCTTGAATACGTTCCATCGGCCTGCCCCCTCCCCCTTCTGCTCGCAATGTACCGTGCGGCCCGACTGTCCCTATGCCGATACGGGACTCCACGAAAATCGAACTGCGGCCGAGCGCGCCGATCCAAGTGCCTTCGGACTAGATCGCTGCGTTTTCCGGCTGGACGAGCGGATCGTCGACAATCAAGTCGTGTCTTTCGAGTTAGAGAGCGGCACGCGAGGCACCTACTATCTGGCGATGCAGGGCCCCAGGAGAAGCGAAAGACGGATCACAATCATTGGCGACGCAGCACGGCTGGATGGCGTCTTTGAAGATGGCAAGTTTACGATTGCCTCTACAGATCCGAACGTTGAACAGATCGAATGGTCCACACAGGGCCGCAAACGCGGCGGCCACGGCGGCGGTGACGTCTCCAGCGTGATCCGGTTCTTCGACGCTTGCGTCGGACGCTCCTCCCCGCCGATAAAAACCGTCGAAGACGCCTTGGCGGGCCTCGTTTTCGCCGCCTCGGCCGAACAGTCGCGGATCAGCCACCAGATGGTGACCGTGGAAGACGACGATTTTCACTGCGGCCAGACGTAAACACATTGGCTGCGCCCGGATCGTTTGCCCTCGGACGCGCCGAAGATCAGGACCTTTTGGCCAAGGTCTATTGTATCGTGCGACATGGCACAGATGGTCCGGCGTGCGACGATTTTCTTGTACACAAGGAAGCAGGTTCGTTTGGACCACCGCATCAAGGAGCCCGCAGACATCCGTTTTTCCGTTACCCACCCAGAGCGAAGGAAAGCCCGTTTCAGTTTCTTCCCGACAGCGCCGACTGTGATCCGATGCCTTGCAAGGAGGCCGCCGGGTATTCTGATCGGAATTTCAATCGCCTAGATGGGCTCAGATCCCCGAAAACTACGGCCGGAGCTTTGCTTGTGCGCAAAATGCCGTATGTCCGTATCGCCCATGGCGTAGACCTGCGCGACCTCTCTGAATCCGAGCTCCTGCAGCTTGTTGATCAAGGTCCTTTGCGACTGCAAATCTCGCACCTCGCCGAATCGAGACAAATCGATGATCAGATGATCGAAAAGGCGTAGTGACCAGATAACGCTGTCGATCTCTTCCATCATGAGGTTGCTGGTGACGTTGGTAGAAACCAGCACGGCTTCACCGTCGATATCGGTTCGGTCGAGCTGAAGGACATTCGGGAAGAAGCCATACAGCAGCGACAGCTGACTGGTATCGAAGCCCTGTCGCGACATCGCGGCAGTCAGCGCGGTTACGGCTTCGTAGCGACCCGCATCAGATTCGAAGCCCACTGCTCTAAATCCGCTGACGGCCAGACACAGGCTGAGTTCGCCGAAGCCCATGCCAAGCTCGAAGAACTGCGCCTGTCTAAGAAAGTGGGCGCGGCAGTAGTCAACAATCGCCATGTCGGAAGCGACGAACAACGGGCCGTGTGGCAGCCTGGTCGTGTAATAATCACCCGCGGCGCGTGTGTGGTCCGGGCTTGCCTCGACCCATTTCACCAGCCAAGCGATCGCAGCCTGTTCGAAGGCGGCAATTCCGGATCGTGGCAAAGGCTCTGGCGGTGGGTTCTTCCGGGGCGGCGTGAGAGCCTTTGATGGGGATGCGTCAAGCTGTGGAGGCGGCGTATTCGTACTGGCAATCAGTCCGGCATTGCGCGGCAGGCCGACGCCAACAACGTTGATCACGTCCAGGGAGGCTGCATTGGCACGGTCGTTCATTTCGCGGAAAGCACGCCTTTGACCAAGAGCGACAGCCGTTCTGATCCTCGCCGAGTACACCGTGGGCGGCGCAAACAATATCTTGGCCAGAACCGGCGCCAATTCGAGAAAGGCGATGAAGGCCTTGATTAGATATGACATCTGCGTGAAAGCCGGCCCTCTCACCGGATCGCGGCGCAGTTCCTCCATAACGCCCAGGCGAATGATAGGGTCATCGCGCAGAGGAATATACACACCGTCTCGCCTCAGCTGCACCTCATAGTCCGCAATCAGAGCAGGTCTCCGTGCCTCGAAGGCAACCAACTCGGCGCGAAGCGTATCAAGCTCCTTGTGTCGGGCCGTGATGATCTCGCTTTCCGACGCAGCTCGCCGCCTGGCGAGCTCGCTGGCTTTGCCGTCCAGTTCGATCGCTCTTACGCGGAGAGCGTCGAGTTCCTTCAACAGCTTGTCGTTGGCGTCACGCATCTCGCGGACTGTGACAACCAGATTGTAGCAAAGGCTTGGCGCGTCGCAGCCGGGCCGACCCGTGCGGTGGGGCTTGTCCTTGATCCCATAGCGCTCGGCGTAAATGTCCTCATTCAAGTCTTTGATGCGCTTTTCATTGTCTGCAAGAGTGCCTTCGATTGCTGCCATCCGGTTGCGTGCGGCGGCGGCATCCCGCCGCAACAGGTCGTACTCATCCTGATCGGTAGAGGAGACGAAGCCTCCTTGCAGCCCCCTTATCGCGCCTTCCACCCGGCTGATGACGGCACGCTGCGCGCTTGCCTTCTCATCGAGGGCTTTTTCGAAATCGGCGACGCTCTGCCGGTACGGGGCATTCTGAGAGAAGTTATCGACAGCCATCCTTTCACGAATGGCCCCGTCAAACACGGCGAGTTCGGCAAACACCGACAGCGTGTAGGCTATGGCGAGCGAAATGAGTAATCGGAACGACAACCTCCAAAGCGGTCGCGCAAAAGCAGCAATGCGGCGCCATGGCCCGGTGTGATCTCGATCGATCTCACGGGCTTCATGAAGCAAAGCCACCGTGAACCAATCGAATTGAAACAAGGCACGATCGAACGTCGTGACGACAGCGGCCACCATGAAGGCCACGAAGACACGTGCATAGATTTCGCCGAGGAAATAGCCGATCGAGTAGTAGGTGAGACCAAACACCACGACGAAGTTCAAGAGCAGGGAAAATCCGAGCTGTGCCGCCCACACCCGATCGGTGGCCGGGCAGTCTTCCAACGCGACTGGATCCACACCCGCGATCTTGCAAAAAACTGCCCGCACTCTCCCGCTCCTCTATCCTTGCTCACCAACAGGCGGACCTTCGGCTTGAGCCCATACGCAGGGGGGGGGGCTTTTCACAACGACACGCGTTGGGATCGGCCCTCTTCGTCATGCCCCTTTGCACCGGCAGCTAGCTGCGGATTAGCCTACCGCGCCCTCATCGGAATTTGAATGCAGCGTTGAGCACGCCGGCCCCGATATCCACAAAGTCCATGGTCACTCCGGCAATCGGTGCTGGCCCCTTCGCGTCCAAAGTGCGTTGCTTGGAGACGGTCTGATGGGAGAACAGCCCCGTCAGTCGGGTAGGACCAGATTCGAATCCTGATCCTCCAGCCCGTTCGAGGTGACGTGTCGATGCGTTCTGCCATCGTCTGGCATCTCCTACTCCACCGTCACGCTCTTGGCGAGGTTGCGCGGCTGGTCGACATCGGTGCCTTTGGCAACGGCGGTGTGATAGGCCAGCAGCTGCACCGGCACGCTGTAGAGGATCGGCGCCACCACCGGATCGATCCTGGGTAGCACGATCGACGCGGCAGCCTGACCGCCCAGGCGCGCGTTGCCCGCAGCATCGCTCAGCAACACCAGCTTGCCACCGCGCGCCTTCACCTGCTCGAAGTTGGAGGCGATCTTGTCGAACAGCGCGTCGCTCGGCGCCACGACGACGACCGGCACGGCCTCGTCGATCAGCGCGATGGGACCATGCTTCATCTCGCCGCCGGCATAGCCTTCGGCGTGAATATAGGAGATCTCCTTGAGCTTCAAGGCGCCTTCCAGGGCGATCGGAAAGGACAGGCCGCGTCCGAGATACAGAACGTCGCGTGCCGGCGAGAGGATATCTTCCGCGATGCGCTTGAATTGCTCCTCCATGTTCAGCGCTTCGTTAATATGCGCCGGCAGCTCGATCAGCGCGCGGGCCAACTGCGCCTCTTCGTCCTTGGCCAAGGTGCCGCGCGCCCGTCCGGCGTCGATCGCCGCAGCGAGCAGCAC
>LSKJ01000420.1 GCA_001557035.1 Rhodospirillaceae bacterium CCH5-H10
CGGAGATGTGTATAAGAGACAGCGCCTGTTCGAGGTTCTGCCGCGACGTGGCTGTACGTAAATCGGCCGAATCTTTTTCAAGCTCTTTTCGAACGTCCTGCTTGCAATTTCAAAGTCCGGTTCATCAGTGACTCAAAGGCTCGCTTCTTACAGGAGAGACGCCTTTGGGATCGTTTCGTGGCAATGGCGGTGATGCCGCTTCTCCACCGATGCCGTTGCCGCTCGACAGCCTCGGGGACGACAACCCGTCAAGCCTGCAGGCCGATGAGACGTTTGCGCGCCGGCTCGACACCGGTTTCGCAGGCGAGGTCCGCAGCCTGGTGCACGATCCGGCGACGGGCCTCGTGGGCCGGGACCCCGAGGGCGCGCTGGCCGGGATCGCCGAGACCATCCCGCTGCTGAGTGAACTGAAGGACCGCTATCTGTCGCTGGCGAAGGGTCCGCGGCAGAAGGCGCTGCTTGAACCGCTGATCGACCGCCGTCTCGACCGCGCTGGCGGCGAGCTCGGCCGGATCGCTGAGCAGGCTGCGTCGGTGCTGGACGACCGCAGCGTGGCCGAGCGCCTCGCCGGCCTGCGGCGGGACGCATCGCTGTCCTGGCAGGACCCGGCCCACCTGCGCCTGCTGGGCCGCACCGCGGTGGACGAGCTGCGCTACCAAGGTGAACGAAAAGGCTGGGACGCGGGCCGGACCGACACGGCGGTGCGCACCGGGCTCAGCGACCTCTATGCCGGCGCGGTCGAAGCCGCGATCGGCCAGGATCCCGACCGCGCCGCGACGTTCTACGCCCACGCGCGCGACGTGATCCAGCCGGAGCGGCAGGCCGCGGTCGAGCGCAGAATCGAACGGGCAAGCGAGGAGCGGCGCGTGACGGAGATCGTCGGCGGTCTCGCCGACACGCCGGACGATCCGGCACGCCGCCCGGACCTCGACGGCTACCAGGCGCGTGCCGCCGAGGTGACGCCCGCAGACACCTCGCCCGAGGTGCGGGCGCAGGTGACGCGGATGGCGGGGATCGAGCATGCGCGCGCCGACCGGGCGTGGCAGGCGGCGCGGGGCCGCGCGGCGACGGGCGCGCTCGACTGGCTCGGCGCCA
>LSKJ01000421.1 GCA_001557035.1 Rhodospirillaceae bacterium CCH5-H10
CGATGTCGCCGTCGAACGGCTTCACGGTGCCGCCCTGGACGACCCAGAGCGCGTCGGCGACCATCTTCACCAGATGCGTGTCGTGGCTCACCAGCACAACCGCGCCTTCGAAGTCGTTGATGGCGTCGACCAGCGAGGCGCGGGCATCCATGTCGAGATGGTTGGTCGGCTCGTCGAGCAGCAGCAGGTGCGGCGCGGTCCGGGTGGCGAGCGCCAGCAGCAGGCGCGTCTTTTCGCCGCCCGACATGACGCCGACCTTGAGGTTGGCGCGGTCGCGCGAGAAGCCGAAGCGGCCGAGTTGTGCCCGGACCTTGGCTTCGCCGGCGCCCGGTCCGAGCGCGCGGGCCATGTGATCGAACGGCGTCGCCTCGAAGTCGAGGCTTTCCTCCTGGTCCTGCGAGAAGTAGCCGACGCGCAGCTTGGGCGTCTTCTTCAGTTGGCCTTCGCGCGGCTCCAGGCGCTGCGAGATCAGGCGGATGAAGGTCGACTTGCCGTTGCCGTTCTGGCCCAGCAGCGCGATGCGATCTTCCATGTCGATGCGCAGGTCGAGGTTGCGCAGCACCAGCGGCCCGTCGGGATAGCCGACCGACACATCGTCGAGCGTCTCGATCGGGGAGGCGAGGATGTCGGGCGAGGGGAAGTTGAACGAGATGCGCTCGTCGATCGGCACCGAGGCGACGGGGCCGAGTTTCTCGATCATCTTCATGCGCGACTGCGCCTGGCGCGCCTTGCTGGCCTTGGCCTTGAAGCGGTCGACGAAGGCCTGCATGTGCTTGCGCTGCGCGGCGACCTTGGCCTGCTGCGCGGCATCGTTGGCGAGCCGCTCGGCGCGGGTGCGCTCGAAGAAGTCGTAGTTGCCGGTGTAGGCCACGAGCTTCTGCTGGTCGATGTGCACGATGTGGTCGCAAACGTCGTTCAGCAGGTCGCGGTCGTGGCTCACCATCAGGACGGTGTTGCGGAAGCGCTTGAGGTGCTCCGTCAGCCAGATCATGGCCTCGACGTCGAGATGGTTGGACGGCTCGTCGAGAATCAGCAGGTCGGGGTCGCTGAACAGCGTGCCGGCCAGCGCGACGCGCATCCGCCACCCGCCGGAGAACTCGCCGCAGGGGCGGGACTGCTTGTCGTTGTCGAAGCCCAGGCCGTTCAGGATCGAGGCAGCGCGGGAAGGGGCGGATGCCGCGCCGATTTCCTCCAGCCGGGCATGGATCTCGGCCAGGCGCACGCCGTCCTGGCAGGTCTGATCCTCTGCGAGGAGGGCGCTGCGCTCCACGTCGGCCGCCAGCACGGCGTCGATTACGGTGATGTCGCCCCCCGGCGGATCCTGCGGAACCGAGCCGATCCGGGTGCGGCCCATCAGGTTGATCTCGCCGCTGTCGGCCTCGATCTGGCCCTGGATCAGGCGCAGCAGGGTCGACTTGCCGGCGCCGTTGCGGCCGACCAGCCCGACCTTCCAGCCGTCGGAAAGGGCCGCCGAGGCGCGGTCGAAGAGCACCCGCTCGCCGTGGCGGAAGGAGATGTCGCTGATGTGGAGCATGGGCGGCGGGCATTTACCACGCGATTTGGCCGCAAACCAAGCTCATAGGGTCTGCTTGCCGGGCCTAAACGCCGCGTCTATAAGGCGCGCCCACAAGCTCGAAATCACGGACTGCACGAGGGAATTCATGGCCGTCGAACGTACTTTCTCGATCCTCAAGCCGGACGCGACCCGCCGGAACCTCACCGGCAAGATCAATGCGCGCTTCGAGGAGAAGGGCCTGCGCATCGTCGCCCAGAAGCGCATCCACATGAGCCGCGCGCAGGCCGAGCAGTTCTACGGCGTGCACAAGGACCGTCCGTTCTTCGGCGAGCTCTGCACGTTCATGACGTCCGGCCCGGTCGTGGTGCAGGTCCTGGAAGGCGAGAACGCCGTCGCGAAGAACCGCGAGATCATGGGCGCGACCAACCCGGCCAACGCCGATGCCGGCACGATCCGCAAGGACTTCGCCGAGTCGATCGAAGCCAATTCGGTGCACGGCTCGGACTCGCTCGAGAACGCCGCCATCGAGATCGCGTACTTCTTTGCGGGCTCCGAGATCGTCGGCTGAAGCCGGCGGCTCTCGACAACGAAAAAAGCGGCCCGAGAGGGCCGCTTTTCATTTTGCGCGGTGGGTTACTCTGCGTCAGCTCAGGATGGCGAATGCGATCAGCAGCGCGATCGAGCCGCCGATGCCCATCACGAGCGCCAGCAGCGACATGTGGCCGACAAGGCCGACCGCCATGGAGACCAGCAGCAGGACGATCCAGAGGATCGAAAAGGTCACCAGCTTGTTGAACGACGTGTAAGTCGCCAGGTGAGCCGGATAGTCGTCCTGCGCTTCAGCCATTTCTCGTCCCCGTTGAAACCGTTGGCGAACTTATAACGAACTAGGGTTGGGGAGAAAAGAGGAGCGTGGCGTCGCACGCGACGCCTTCCACCGTGACCTTGTCGCCCGTGATGTTCACGCGCCCCTCGGCGAACCAGCGCACGACCAGCGGGTAGAGGCGATGCTCCTGACGCAGGATGCGGGCGGATAGCGCTTCCTCGGTATCGCCGGCCAGTACCGGCACCGCCGCCTGCGCGATGATCGGACCGGAATCGAGGTCCGGGATCACCAGATGGGCGGTGCAGCCGCTCAGCCGCACGCCGGCGTCGAGCGCCTGCCGCTGTACGTGCAGGCCCTTGAAGGCCGGCAGCAGGGAGGGATGGATGTTGATCAGCCGGTTCGCCCATCGGGAGGGAAACCACGGGCTGAAGATGCGCATGAAGCCCGCGAGCACGACCAGTTCGACGCCATGCCGTTCGAGTTCGGCCGAGACGGCCCGGTCGAAGCTCTCGCGGTCGGGATGATCCTTGTGGGAGACGGCAGCGGTCGGCACGCCAGCGGCCGCTGCAATTCCGAGGCCCGGCGCGTCGGCCCTGTTGCTCACCACGCAGGCAATTTCAGCAGGATAGTCCGCAGCCCGGGCCGCTTCGATCAAGGCGGCGAGATTGCTGCCGCGGCCGGAGATGAGAACACCGACCTTCAGCTTCGCCATAGGCTTTCGGCATGGTCGACCACGCAGTCGGCCTCTTCGGTTGGCGCCTTCTCGATGGTGCCGATCTCGCTCACCGTCTCGCCGGTTTCCTTCAGCGCCGCGGCGACGCGGGCGGCGTCTTCCTTGGCGACGACGACGATCATCCCGAGGCCGCAGTTGAAGGTGCGCAGCATGTCGTCGGTCGGAACCTGTCCGACATCGTGGAGCCACTGGAACACGCGCGGAGCGGTCCATGTGCGCCCGTCGAGGCGGGCGCGCAAACCGTCGGGCAGGCAGCGCGGCACGTTGCCGGGCAGGCCGCCGCCGGTGATGTGCGCCAGTCCCTTGATGGCGCCCGTGCCGCGGATCACCTGCAGGAGCTGCTTCACATAGATCCGGGTCGGTTCGAGCAGCGCCTCGCCCAGCGTGGCGTCGGCGAAGGGTGCGGGATCCGAGTACTTCAGCCCGCTGCGCTCGACGACGCGGCGCACCAGCGAATAGCCGTTGGAGTGCGGGCCGCTCGATGCGATGCCGAGGACGACGTCGCCGGGGGCGATGTCGGTACGCGGCAGCAGCGCGTTGCGCTCGGCGGCGCCGACGGTGAAGCCCGCGAGATCGTAGTCGCCATCGACGTACATGCCCGGCATCTCGGCGGTTTCGCCGCCCACGAGGGCGCAGCCCGCGCGGCGGCAGCCTTCGGCGATGCCGGCGACGAGGCGGCGGCCGACATCGACGTCGAGGCGGCCGCTGGCATAGTAGTCGAGGAAGAACAGCGGCTCGGCGCCCTGCACGACGATGTCGTTGACGCACATCGCCACGAGGTCGATGCCGACCGTGTCGGGGACGGCCGCCTCGATCGCGACCTTGAGCTTGGTGCCGACGCCGTCGGTGCCGGAGACCAGGATTGGGTCGGTGAAGCCGGCCGCCTTGAGGTCGAACAGTCCGCCGAAGCCACCCAGACCGCCCATCACGCCAGGCCGGTTGGTGCTCTTCGCCAGCGGCTTGATGTGCTCGACGAGACTGTCGCCCGCGTCGATGTCGACGCCGGCGTCCTTGTAGGTGAGGGGGGGCCGATTGTGGCCAGGGGCGTCAGGCTTCAAGCCGGCTTCTTTCATGCTAGATAGGTCGCCGCGAACATAACCAAAAACCGGACCCCCGCAATGCCGATAGGCCGCGTCTTTTCCACGATTGCTGCCGCGCTCCTGGCGGTCCTCGTCGCCCATGCAGCCGTGGCGCAGTCGCCCGGAGGCACCGGCTATGATGTGACCGGTGTCGACGTCGACGTCACCGGGGCGGATGCGGTGCAGGCCCGCGCGCAGGGCATCCGCGAGGCGCGGCGCAAGGCGCTGGGCCTCCTCGTGAACCGGATGGTGTCGGCGGAAGATCGTGCGCGGCTGCCGCAGATTGACGATGCACAGCTCGAGAACATGGTGCGCGGCGTCGAATTCGTGCGCGAACGCTCCGCGCCCAATCGCTACATCGCCACGCTGAACGTCGTTTTCGCGCCGGATGCGGTGAAGTCATATCTGGGTGGCAGCGGCGCCAGGATCGTCGAGACCGTGCCGCGGCCGGCCCTCGTGATTCCGCTCTGGAAGGGACCTGCGGGAGTCGAGCCGCTGAACGACCGCAATGCCTGGCGCGAGGCCTGGCAGCAACTTGACAGTGCCGGCAGTGCCGTGCCGGTCACCCTGCTGCGGGGCGATCCGACCGATCAGGGCGCGCTCTCGGCGGAACAGGCCTATGTCGGCGACGTCTCTGCGCTGGCGCGGCTGAATGAGCGCTACCGCGCGCCGACCATCATCGTGGCCACGGTCGACGGCGACAAGGCCAGCGGTGGGCTCACGGTCGGGGGCATGCGCTACGACACCCAGACCGGCGCCCGCACCGAGATTCCGCGCATTCCCGTCGCCAGCGCGGCCGACCTGCCAGCGGCGGTGAAGGCGATTCATGCGAAGGCCGATCAGGATTGGCGCAGCATCGGCACCGTGCGGCGCGATTCGCAGGATTCGCTCGACGTGTTCGTGCCGATCCGGGCGCTCGGCGATTGGGTGCAGGTGAGGCAGCGCCTCGGCGCCGTGCCGGCCGTGAAATCGGTGACGGTGAAGACACTCGAATCCGATCGCGCCGACCTGAAACTCGACTATTTCGGAACGCCCGAGGAGCTGCAGCGTACATTGGCCCAGGCTGGCCTCAGCCTGTCGCAGGAGTCGGGCCAATGGCAATTGCAGGTGCGCCCGTAGGCGCACATCAGGGAGTCTGATTGATGGGGCAACCGCTCACGACGGGACGCTGGATCTTCTGGATCGCGGCGGCTGCCATCTTTCTCGGTCTCATGTGGCTGCTGAACGACATCCTGCTGCCCTTCGTGGTCGGCATGGTCGTGGCCTACTTCCTCGATCCCGTGGTCGCGCGGCTGCAGCGGGCGCGGATGTCGCGCACCATGGCGACCACGGTCGTCACGATTCTGGCCGTCCTCGTCGGTGTCGGTGTGGTGATGGCAATCCTGCCGCCCCTCTTCGGGCAGATACAAAAGCTGATCACCAGCGCCCCAGAATACATCGTCAAGGCGATCGGCCAGATCCAGCCGCTCATCGACCCGTTGCGCGACAGGCTCGGATTTGATCCGCCCAGCTTGCACGATCTGCAGGCCGAGGCGACGCAGTGGGCGGGAAAGGGGCTCGCCGTCGCCGGTGGAGTTGCCGGCGCCGTTGCCCAGAGTGGCTTTGCGCTCATCAACCTGCTGGGCCTTCTGTTCATCACCCCGGTGGTGACGTTCTATCTGTTGCGTGACTGGGAGAAGGTGCTGGCGTCGATCGACAGCGCATTGCCGCTCGACCATGCCGAAACGATCCGCAAGCTTACGCACGAATCCGACGCTGTCTCTTATACACATCTCCGAGCCCACGAGACAA
>LSKJ01000422.1 GCA_001557035.1 Rhodospirillaceae bacterium CCH5-H10
GACCAGCCGCCCGCCGGCGCGAGCCCCGCCCTGCAGGCCCTGTGGTGGGCACGGCGCGGCGACTGGGCCCGCGCCCACGAATGCGTCCAGGCGCACGAGGGCGAGGCCGACTGTGACAGCGTCCACGCCCATCTCCACCGCCAGGAGGGCGATCTCGCAAATGCCGGCTACTGGTATCGGCAGGCCGGCCGACCGGTGTCGCAGCAGCCGCTGCCGGATGAATGGGCGGCGCTGGCGAGCGAGTTGCTGGCCCGCCCCTGAAAAGTCACGGAAGCGCGACGCAACAGCCGCCTACCACCCGGCGTTTGCCTCACAGAGGAGGCCACGCCATGCTGGGTGTCATCGTAGTGTCGATCATCTTCGCCGGATCGTACGGGCTTCGACGCCGCGCCAAGAGTGGCGTCTGAGGCTGGCGCCTCGGACTACTTGTCTTCCGGCTTCAGCATCAACCGTTCGACCCGGCCGCCCTTGACCAGATGGGTGTCGAGCACCTCGTCGACGTCTTCCTTGGTGGGCACACGATACCAAATGCCCTCGGGATAGATGACCAGGGTCGGTCCCAACTCGCAGCGGTCGAGGCAGCCGGCGTTATTGATCCGGACGTTCTTGAGGCCGAGTGCCTTGGCCTTGCTCTTCATGTGGTCGCGCAGCGCCTCGCCGCCGCGCTCGGCACAGCAGCCGCGCGGATGGCCGGCCGGGCGCCGGTTGGTGCAGCAGAAGACGTGGGCCTCGTAGTAGGGCTTGGGATCGGCTGGCTTGTCGCGCTGGCTCATGATGATCCGCCTACTCCTTCTTGGTCGATCCGCCGGTGGCGATGTTGGCGAGCTGGGACCAGAAGACCTGCTGCATCTGCTGCATCTGGTCCATGCCCTGCATGGAGGCCGGCAGCCAGGTCTTGAAGATCGTCTCGGGGTTCATGGCGCCCAGGCTGCTGCGCAGGCGTTCCTCGATCTCGCCCATGATGCGATCCTGCATGGGCTTGATGTCCGGCAGCCCCATGAAGGCGCGGGCCTCCTCGGGCGTACAGGTCACTTCGACATTCACCTTCATGGGCCACTCCGTTTTGGGGACCTTAGCATGCTATGACCCGGGCATGACGACCCCCCGGTTGGCTCCCTGGTTGGCCAAAAATCCGCGCGCCACGCGCGCCCTCGAATTCGGTCGCGAACAGCAGTTCGTGATCAATCCCAACGGCATCCCCGAACTCTGCGAGGAGCTGAAGGCCTGCCCGGTCCACAAGCCCACGCCCCTGTACGAACTGCCGGCCCTCGCGGCGCGGCTGGGCGTCGGCGAAATCCGGGTCAAGGACGAGAGCCAGCGCTTCGGCTTCGGCGCCTTCAAGGCGCTGGGCGGCGTGATCGCCGTGGCCAACGTGCTGAGCAGCGCGGTCGGTGACGCCTACCATTTCTCGCCGTCCTTCGAGAGCGTGATGAAGGGCCAGCACCGCGAAGTGACCGGCGGATTCGTCTTCACCGCCGCCAGTTCCGGCAATCACGGCCGCTCGGTCGCCGCGGGCGCGAAGCTGTTCGGCAATCGCTGCGTGATCTTCCTGCCGAAGTTCACCAGCGCGGAAAAGGAAGCCGCGATCCGCGCGCGCGGCGCCGAAGTGATCCGCGTCGACGGCGACTACGACACCGCCGTCGAGGAATGCCGCCGCCAGGCCGCGGCCAACGGCTGGACCATCATCTCGGACACGTCGTGGGAAGGCTACGACTCGGTGCCACGCAGCGTCATGCGCGGCTACTGCGTGCTGGTCCATGAGGCGGCCGTCCAGCAATGGGGCGCGGCGCCCACCCATGTCTTCGTGCAGGCCGGCGTCGGCGGCCTCGCCGCCGCCGTCATCGGCTATCTCTGGGCGGTCTGCGAGCAGCGCCCGATCTCCGTCGTCGTCGAGCCGGAAAGCGCCGATTGCTGGTTCCAGAGCAACCTCGCGGGCAAGCCGACGCTGGCCAGCGGCAATGCCGACACGGTCATGGGCGGCCTCGCCTGCCGCGAGATCTCGCCCGTGACCTGGCCGATCATCGGCGAGGCGGCCGACTGGTTCATGACGATCGAGGAAGAGTCCGTCCTGCCGGCGCGTCGCCTCTATGCCAGCCCGCTGGGCGGCGATCCCGCGATCGTCTCCGGCCCGTCGGGCTGCGCTGGCCTCGCCGGCCTGATGCGCGTCTGCACCAACGCCGAGGCCTTCAAGGCACTCGGCCTCGGCCCGGCCTCGCGCGTGCTGCTGATCAACAGCGAAGGCAATCTCGGCGAGCCGCTCCCCTGACGGGTTTTCTTGTCTCGCTGCACGAAGCGACGCATCCTGCGGGCAAACCACAGGAGTTTCGGTTCGTGCAGCTTCAGCTCAAGACCTGGCAGTTCGTCGAGGACTACCTCAAGACCAAGACCGGCATCATCATCCCGATCGGCTCCACCGAGCAGCACGGGCCGACCGGCCTGATCGGCACCGACGCGCTGACCGCTGAAATGATCGCGCGCGGCGCCGGCGAGAAGGTCGGCGCGCTGGTGGCGCCGACCATTTCCGTCGGCATGGCCCAGCACCATCTCGATTTCGCCGGCTCGATCACGCTCAAGCCCACGACCCTGATCGCCGTCGTGCGCGACAACGTGCTGTCGCTGGCCAAGCACGGTTTCACGCGCTTCTTCTTCGTGAACGGCCACGGCGGCAACATCGCCACGGTCACTGCGGCCTTCTCCGAAATTTATGCCGAGCGCTCGATGGAGCGCATGAGCAACCAGCCCTCGATCAAGTGCGCCCTGCGCAACTGGTGGGATGGGCCGGGCATCAAGCGCCTCAGCTCGGAACTCTATCCGACCGGCGAAGGCAGCCACGCCACGGCCTCGGAAGTGGCGCTGACCTGGTACAAATATCCCGAGACGATGGACCGCCGCGTGCTCGAGCCGCGCATCGCACCGAACGGCTCCTTCGCCGACTCCGAGGACTATCGCCGCGCCTTCCCGGACGGCCGAATCGGCTCCGACCCGAGCCAGGCGACGCCCGAGCACGGCAAGCGCTTCTACGACACCGCCGTCGAGGAGGTCGCGCGCGACTACGAAGCCTGGGTGGCGCGCTGACGCTGCTTGGCAGAGAGGCGG
>LSKJ01000423.1 GCA_001557035.1 Rhodospirillaceae bacterium CCH5-H10
GATCAAGGCGTCGGCGAACTTCTCGGCGCTCTCCACGACGCGCATGCCCTTGCCGCCGCCGCCGGCCGACGCCTTGATCAGCACCGGAAAGCCGATCTTCGCGGCCTCGGCTGCCAGCAGATCCGGCGACTGGTCGTCGCCGTGATAGCCCGGCACCAGCGGCACCTTGGCCTTCTCCATGATCTTCTTGGCTTCGCTCTTGGAGCCCATGGCCCGGATCGAGTCCGCCGGCGGTCCGATGAACACGAGGCCCGCCGCAGCGCACGCATCGGCAAAACCGGCATTCTCGGAGAGGAATCCGTACCCCGGATGGATCGCCTGCGCGCCGGTCCGCTGGGCCGCGTCGATGATCCGCTCCGCCACGAGATAGCTCTCCCGCGCCGCCGAAGGGCCGATATGCACCGCCTCATCGGCCATCGCGACGTGTCGCGCGTTGCGATCCGCGTCGGAATAGACGGCCACCGTCTTGATGCCGAGCCGCCTGGCCGTCTTGATGACCCGGCAGGCGATCTCGCCGCGATTGGCGATCAGGATCTTGGAGAACATCAGACGGCCCACTTCGGTTTGCGCTTGTTCAGGAAGGCGCTCATGCCTTCGATCGCTTCGTCGGTCGTGCACTGGACGGCGACATGCTCGCCGATGAGGTCAGCCACCCTGCCGTCGTGCGGCAGGGCGTCGATCTCGGTGATCAGCTTCTTGACCAGTGTCTGGACGGAGGGCGCGCCGCGGCGCAGTTCCTCGGCGAGGGCCGCAACTGTGGCATCGAGCGCATCCTCCTCGACCACCTGGTCGACCAGGCCGATGCGTAGTGCCGTCGCGGAATCGAACATGCCGCCGTGCATCAGGAGCTGGCGCGCCATGCGTGTCCCCACGGCCTGGATCAGCACCGGGATTGCGATACCCGCCAGCAGGCCGTTGCGAGCCGAGGTGAGGCCGAAGCGCGCCGAGGAGACGGCGACCGCAAAATCGCAGGCCAGCATCAGGCCGACGCCGCCGCCCACCGCTGCGCCCTGCACCCGCGCGATCGAGGGCTTGGGAAAGTCATAGACCGCCTGCACCGCAGCCATCATCGAATCGGCGCCCACCTTGCGGGTGATGGCGTCGAGCTCTGGCCACGTCAGCACCCAGTTGAAATCGCCGCCGGCACAGAAGACCGGCCCGCCGCTTGCCACCACGAGCACGCGCACGGCCTCGTCGGCAGCAAAAGCCTCCACCGAATCGACGATGGCGCGCGCCGTGTCGCCGTCGAAGGAATTCATCGCCTTGGGGCGGTTGAGCATGAGCGTGGCCACGCCGCCTTCGACCTTGGTCAGGATCGTGTCGGTCATGCCCGGATCACATCCGGAAGACGCCGAACTTGGTCGGACCGATCGGCTGGTTCATCGAGGCCGACAGGGCGAGGCCCAGGGTCATGCGCGTGTCGACCGGATCGAGGATGCCGTCGTCCCACAGCCGCGCGGTGGCGTAGTAAGGATGGCCCTCGCGCTCGTAGGCCTCGCGGATCGGCTGCTTGAACCTCTCTTCCTCGTCCTTCGGCCAGGTGCCGCCCTTCCCTTCGATATTGTCGCGCCGGACCGTGGCCAGCACGCTCGCCGCCTGCTCCCCGCCCATCACCGAAATGCGCGCCGACGGCCACATCCACAGGAAGCGCGGGCTGTAGGCGCGACCGCACATGCCGTAGTTGCCAGCGCCGTAGCTACCGCCGACGATCACGGTGAACTTCGGGACGTTCACGGTCGAGACCGCGGTCACCATCTTGGCGCCATCGCGCGCGATGCCGCCCGCCTCGTACTTCCGGCCGACCATGAAGCCGGTGATGTTCTGCAGGAACAGGAGTGGAATGCCGCGCTGTCCGCACAGTTCGATGAAGTGGGCCGCCTTCAGCGCCGATTCGTTGAACAGGACTCCGTTGTTGGCGACGATGCCCACCGGATAGCCCCAGATGCGGGCGAAGCCGGTGACGATGGTCGTGCCGTAGAGATGCTTGAACTCGTCGAGTTCGCTGCCGTCGACCAGCCGGGCGATGATCTCGCGGATGTCGTAGGGCGTGCGGGTGTCCGTCGGCACCACGCCGTACAGTTCCTCGGCGGCATACAGCGGATCGCGCGGCGGCAGCAGAGAGGCCGACGGGGATTTCTTCCAGTTGAGGTTGGCCACGATGCGGCGCGCGAGGCCCAGCGCATGACTGTCGTTCTGGGCGTAGTGATCGGCGACGCCCGAGGTCCGGGCATGAACGTCGGCACCGCCCAGATCCTCGGCGCTCACCACCTCGCCGATCGCGGCCTTCACCAGCGGCGGGCCGGCGAGGAAGATCGTGCCCTGCTTGCGCACGATCACCGTCTCGTCGCTCATCGCCGGCACGTAGGCGCCGCCCGCCGTGCAGGAGCCCATCACAACCGCGACCTGCGGGATGCCCTGTGCCGACATGTTGGCCTGGTTGTAGAAGATGCGGCCGAAATGGTTCTTGTCGGGGAACACTTCGGGCCATTGCGGCAGGTTGGCGCCGCCGGAATCCACGAGATAGAGGCAGGGAAGCCGGTTCTCCATCGCCACTTCCTGCGCGCGGAGATGCTTCTTCACCGTCATCGGATAGTAGGTGCCGCCCTTCACGGTGGCGTCGTTGCAGACGATCACGCACTCGACGCCGCTCACGCGGCCGATGCCGGTGATGACGCCCGAGCCCGGCGCCTCGTTGTCGTACATGTCGAGCGCGGCCAGCGGCGACAGTTCGAGGAACGGCGAGCCCGGATCGAGCAGCGCCCGCACGCGTTCGCGGGGCAGCAGCTTGCCGCGGGAGACGTGGCGCTTGCGCGATTCCTCACCGCCGCCGAGACGGACCGTGTCGGTGCGGCGGCGCAGTTCCTCGACCTGCGCCCGCATCGCCTCGGCGTTGCGCTTGAAGGTGTCGGAGCGGGTGTCGATCTGGGAAGAAAGTACGGTCATGCCAAGGCAAACTGCCCGGACCGGGGACCGCGTGCAAGCCGCCGCTTATGGCAGGCGGGACAGCGACCGCCAGTGCGCGCC
>LSKJ01000424.1 GCA_001557035.1 Rhodospirillaceae bacterium CCH5-H10
TCATGCGCCGCTCGGCGGCGGCCTCCGCGCCCGCCGCGGAGCGCATCGAGCCGGGCTTCGGTGGCCACGAGGCCGCGCCGTCGCCGCAGCACTACCGGCGGCCCGTCGCCGACGAGGAATTCGAGGCGCCGCCGCAGGCCGTCCCGCCGCCTCAGCCGCCGGCCGTGGTCGAGGAAGAAATCGACGAGCAGGCCGACGAAAATCCCTTCACGCCCGACAATGCGCTGGACCTCGAGCAGCCCGCGGTCGCGGCGGCCCCGCCGGTCGTGAAGATCGTGCCGCGCAAGACGGCCGTGGCGCAGGGCAAGCGGGCCGCTAAGGCCGGCCAGCGCGAACTCGATCTCGGGGGCGGGGACTACAAGCTGCCGCCGCTCGACATCCTGTCGCTGCCGTCGAGGGTCAACGCCCAGCCCAAGATCGACGAGGAGGCGCTGGAGCAGAATGCGCGCCTGCTCGAAACGGTGCTCGACGATTTCGGCGTGAAGGGCCAGATCGTGAAGGTGCGGCCGGGTCCGGTCGTGACGCTCTACGAACTCGAGCCCGCGCCGGGCACCAAGTCGAGCCGCGTCATCGGCCTCGCCGACGACATCGCCCGCTCGATGAGCGCGGTGTCGGCGCGCGTCGCTACCGTGCCGGGCCGCAACGTCATCGGCATCGAATTGCCGAATGCCAAGCGCGAGACGGTGTTCCTGCGCGAGCTTCTCTCGACCAAGCACTACGAGGACGGCCGCCTCGCCTTGCCGCTGGCGCTGGGCAAGGACATCGGCGGCGATCCGGTGATCGCCGACCTCGCGCGCATGCCTCATCTGCTGATCGGCGGCACCACCGGCTCGGGCAAGTCGGTGGCGGTCAACACGATGATCCTGTCGCTGCTCTACCGGCTGACGCCGAACCAGTGCCGCTTCATCATGATCGATCCGAAGATGCTGGAACTCAGCGTCTACCAGGACATCCCGCACCTTCTGACGCCCGTCGTCACCGAGCCGCGCAAGGCGATCGTGGCGCTGAAGTGGGTCGTGCGCGAGATGGAAGACCGCTATCGCGCCATGAGCGCGGTCGCGGTGCGCAACATCGCGGGCTACAACGAGAAGCTCGTCGAGACCGCGCGCAAGGGCGGCGTGTTGACCCGCAAGGTCCAGACCGGCATCGATCCCGAGACGCGCAAGCCCATCTTCGAAGACGAGGAGATGGATCTCCGGCCGCTGCCCTTCATCGTGGTCATCATCGACGAGATGGCCGACCTCATGCTGGTCGCCGGCAAGGAAATCGAGGCCACCGTGCAGCGCCTCGCCCAGATGGCGCGCGCCGCCGGCATCCATGTCGTGATGGCCACGCAGCGCCCGTCGGTCGACGTCATCACCGGCACCATCAAGGCCAACTTCCCGACCCGCATCTCCTTCCAGGTCACCTCCAAGATCGACAGCCGCACCATCCTGGGCGAGCAGGGCGGCGAGCAGCTGCTGGGCCAGGGCGACATGCTGTACATGGCCGGCGGCGGCAAGATCGCCCGCGTCCACGGCCCGTTCGTCAGCGACGGCGAGGTCGAAGAGGTGGTCCGCCATCTGCGCGCCCAGGGCGCACCCGCCTATATCGAATCCGTCACCGACGATCCCGACGCGGATGCCGAGGGTTCGGGTTTGCCGGGCGATGCCGAAGAGGGCGAGAGCGACCAGCTCTACGACCAGGCGATCGCCCTGGTCGCCCGCGAGCGCAAGTGCAGCACTTCTTTCATCCAGCGCTACCTGCAGATCGGCTATAACAGGGCCGCCCGCATCGTCGAACGGATGGAACGCGAGGGCGTCGTCAGCTCCGCCAACCATGTCGGCAAGCGCGAGGTCCTGGCCCGGGACATCGACGACCGGGAGCGCTGAACGTCCCGTTTCGGGGCGAACGAGGAACGATGAGCGAGCAAGCCCCGCCTGGATCCGCCTCGGTGCGCCATCGCCGCCGCATCCCTTTGGTATGGATCGTCCCCATCCTGACGGCCCTGATCGCCGGCTGGCTCGCCTGGGACACCTTCTCCAAGCGCGGTCCCACCATCACCGTGGCGTTCGACACGGCGGCCGGCCTCACGGCGGGCCAGTCGCAGCTCAAGTATCGCAACGTCGTCATGGGCACGGTGAAGTCGATCGTCATCCCGCCCGACCTTTCCAAGGTGCTGGTAACGATCGAGACGATAAAAGAAGCCGAGCCGCTCCTCACCGACAAGACGATCTTCTGGGTGGTGAAGCCACAGCTCTTCGCCGGCAACGTATCCGGCCTCGAGACCATCCTGTCGGGCTCCTACATCGGCATGCGGCCCTCGACGGACAAGGGCGTCGCGACGCGCAGCTTCGTCGGCCAGGAAGACCCGCCGATCCTGCAGGCCTCGGTCAAGGGCACCACCTTTCGCCTCGACACCAACCGTCTGGGCTCGATCAGCCTCGGCGCGCCGGTGTTCTTCCGTGACATCGAGGTCGGCACGGTGCTGGGCTGGGACCTGCACGATCTCGCCAGCCGCGTCGCCATCCATGCCTTCGTGCGCGCGCCGTTCGATCGTTACGTACGTAACGACTCCAATTTCTGGAACGCCTCGGGCCTGTCGGTCTCGCTGGGCGCCAACGGCATCAACATCCAGATGGAATCGCTGCGCGCCATCCTGCTGGGCGGCATCGCCTTCGACACGGCGCACGATTCGACGGCGCCGATCAGCCCGCCCGACCAGCGTTTCAAGCTCTATGCCAACATCGAGGAAGCCAAGTCGGCGGGCTTCGGACAGCAGATCAAGCTGATCTCCTATTTTCCGGGCTCGGTCGCCGGAGTCACCGCGGGCGCCGAGGTCATCTTCCATGGCCTGAAGATCGGCGAGGTTACCCGCGTCGGTCTGGTCTACGACCCCAAGAAGGACCGCGTCGTGGCGCCCATCCATTATCGCGTCGAGGCCGGTCGCGTGAGCAACCTCGCCAAGGCGCAGGGGTTGGAACCCATCAATGTCGCTGAGGAGATGATCAAGCGCGGACTGCGCGCGACGTTGCAGGCGCCGAGCCTGATAAGTCCGCAGAAGGTCATCTCTCTGGAGGTCGTGCCGGACAGCAAGCAGGCCGATCTCGAGATGGAAGGCGATCACTATGTCATCCCGGCCGCCGAGATCGGCGGCTTCGACAGCATCACCGCCTCGGCCAGCGAGCTCTTGAGCAAGATCAACCGCATCGACTTCGACAAGATCGGCAGCAGCCTGCTTGGCGCCGCCACCGGCATCGAGCAGACCGTGAACGGGCCGCAGGTCAAGGCGACCCTGGCGGCGCTCGAGAAGGCGATGATCGACGTGCAGGACATCGCGGCCAAGCTCGACAAGGACGCCACGCCGGCGCTGAAGCGCCTGCCCGACATCGCCCAGCAGCTTCAGGAGGCCGTCGTCAAGGCCAACAGGCTGATCGCTTCCGTCGACAAGGGCTATGGCGACACGTCGAAGTTCCATCGCGACATCGACCGCCTGCTGCCCCAGATCACCGACGCCGCGCGCTCGATCCGCGCCCTGGCCGACCTGCTGTCGCGTCACCCCGAGGCCCTGATCAAGGGCCGCACCAACACGGGCAAGGAATGATCTCCACTCGCCTCGGCCGCCGCCGCTTCGGCCTTCTAGCCCTCCCGCTTCTCGCGGCGCCCGCGCTGCAGGCTTGCGGCTCTTCGCCGGAACCCACGCTCTACACGCTGGCGGTCCGCCCCGGCCCCGTGCTGACGCGCGGGCCGCGTATCGTGCAGATCCGCGACATCGGCCTGCCGGGCTATCTCGACCGCAAGGAGATCGTCCGCTCGACCGAGGACTTCAAGCTCGACGTGCGCTCCAACGCCTGGTGGGGCGAGCCGGTCGGCGGAATGATCGGCCGCACCATCGTGCTCGAACTCTCGCAGCGCCTGCCCGGCAGCCAGGTCTACAGCGAGGCCGGCTCGATCACGATCGATCCCTATGCCGCGGTCGGCATCGACATCCAGCGCTTCGACGCCGACAAGGCCGGCAACGTCGTCCTGCTGGCCCAGGCCGCCATCCAGTTCAACCGGCCGACCCGCACGGCGTCACGCAACTTCTCGATCACGAAGCCCGTACCGACGCCGGATACGCCAGGCCACGTCGCCGCCATGAGCGATGCACTGGGCGAACTGTCGGACGGCATCGCCACGCTTCTGCAGTAGCCGATGTTGCGGGCCTTCGCCGCGCGACGCGAGGCCGGGCCGCTGGTCACGTCGCCCCAGCTCCGCGAATGTCCGGGCTGCGGACTGTTCCAGATCGTGCCGGCGATGGCGGCCAACATGCGCTCCGATTGCGAGCGCTGCGGCACGCCGCTGCGGGCCACACGCGCCGATCCGACCGGCCATTGCCTGGCCCTCACCTTCGCCTCGCTGGTCCTGTTCGCCGTGCTGTGGCTCTCGATGCTGATGAAGGTTTCGACGGCCGGCATCGTGCACGAGACCACGCTGCTCTCGGGACCTGCCGAGCTGGTGCGCCATGGCCTATGGCCGCTCGCCATTGCCGTGGCCTTCACCACGGCGCTGGCGCCGCTCATCAAGTTCGCCGGCACGATCTATGTGCTGGTCGGGCTGCGCATGCGAACCCTGCCGCCCAACCTGCGCGGCATCTTCCTGATCTCCCGGCGCATGGGCACTTGGGCGATGCTCGAGGTGCTGCTGCTCGGCGTGTTCGTAGCCTACACCAAGCTGGGTGACCTGGTGACGATCGAACTGGGGCCGGCGGTCTATGCGCTGGGCATCCTCACGGTCGTCATCGTGTGGGCCGAGCTGGCGCTCGATCCGCAGGCGGTGTGGGACGAGATCGAGCGGCGCGGCCAGACCCATGCGCCGATGCCGGCTGTGGCGCCTTTGGAATATCGGCCGGGTGCGGCCGGCTGCGAGGACTGCAAGCTCGTCTGTGTTCCGGCCGAGCATGACGGGCGATGCCCGCGCTGCGGCGCGCGCGTGCACGAACGCAAGCCCGACAGCCTGAACCGGACGCTGGCGCTCGTGGTCGCCGGCGTCATCCTCTACATCCCCGCCAACATCTATCCGGTGCTGACGGTCATCCAGCTCGGCTCCGGCGCGCCCAGCACCATCATGGGCGGGGTCGAGGAGCTGGTCTCCTCGAAGATGTACCCGCTGGCGCTGCTGGTCTTCTTTGCCAGCGTCCTGGTGCCGCTGTTCAAGCTGATCGGCCTCGTGAGCATGATCGGCGCGACGTCGCTCACCGGCACGGCCGAAAATGCCGGCGTGCTGCTGCGACAGCGCACGCGGCTCTACTTCATCGTCGCCTGGATCGGCCGCTGGTCGATGGTCGACATCTTCATGGAGTCGCTGCTGGGCGCGCTGGTCCAGTTCGGGCGCGCCGTCACCATCGAGCCCGGCATGGGCGCACTCGCCTTCTGCGCCGTCGTCATCGTCACCATCTTCGCGGCCGAAGCCTTCGATCCGCGCCTGATGTGGGATGCCGCGGCGCGCAATCCACACCGGCAGGCCTTGCCGACCGCTGCCAGCCGCAGCCAGGGCCGCGCCGCGACCGTCAGTTCAGGCTGAAGGCCAGGTTCAGCTTGATGTTGTGCTCGTTGCGTAACGCGCCGTTTACGCTGCGGAGCGTGTCGAGCTCGTAGCCGAGCGATCCCTTGGCCCAGGCGGTGAGCTGGCGGCCGAAGCCGATATAGGCACGGTTCTGCGCGAAGCCCGACGTCCTGTTGGGCCTGTCGGTACTGACGTTGATGAAGACCTCGTCGGAGAGGGCAAGTTCCCAGGGCGAACGCCAGAGCGGGATGCGGACGCCCGCCAGGGCGCGGGTCCGCACCAGCAGCCGGTTGTCGTCGAAGAACAGCTCCTCCCAGCGCAGCCGGCCGGCAATCGGCAATCCCTCGAAGCGACTGCGATACAGGATGTCCTGGAAAGGTCCGCGGGACTGTCGCGCTCCCGGGAGATAGCGCGTGAACTGGACGTAGCCGGCGGACAGCGCCCAGTTGGGCGAGAGGGCATACTCGAAGCCCGGCCGGACCTGCAGCGTCCGCAGGCGGCTCATGTTCTGGTCGAAGCGCAACTGGGCATCGAGATGGAACGACCAGTTCCGGTCGATCCGGTATTCGAGCGCGACGGCAGGCGATTCCCAGACGCTGCCGTTCTGCGCTTGCCCCGCCTGCGCCTGTCTCTGGCGACGTTGCGCCTGCGCCGCCGTCGAGACAACGCAGAAGATCGTCAGCAACGCTACGAAACGGAAAATCCAACCCGGCACCGGATTGACGATAGCGACGGCGCGAAGGCCGGGCAATTCGAGGTGATTTCTGCGCAGCGAGTGACGCGCGCGACGCCGGATTGACTCGCCCGGACTCGAATGTCCTAATGTCATAACAATAGAAGAGCCGACTCATGAGGTGTCGGCCGCAACATCCCTGGG
>LSKJ01000425.1 GCA_001557035.1 Rhodospirillaceae bacterium CCH5-H10
CGCCATCAAATACGGCGCATCCCTCGGACTCCGAGATGTGTGAATCCGATAGCGTTTGACGGGGGAGGAGGAAGAGTTATTGGGCCAGCTTCCGCCGGATCAGCGGCGCGCCGAGGTCGCGCCAGGCGTAGGCGATCTCGTCGACGTCGGTGCCGCCCATCGTGTCGGTGCGCTCGCCCACCCGCTCGCCGCCCAGCCCCTCGTAGAAGAAACGGGTCGGATTGCGGGCCAGCATCCACAGGACGGCGGTGTCGCAGCGGTCGGCCTTGAGCTGGCGGAACAGCGCGTCGAGCAGCCGGCGCCCCAGCCCCTGGTTCTGGAAATCGGGCTCGACGTAGAGCGTGTAGACCTCGCCGACCCTGATCTCGCGACCGTCCAGTTCCTCCGGTGGATCCCGAACCGGGCCGCAGCTGCCGAAGCCGACCACGCCCATGTCCCTGTCGTCGGCCACGAAGACGCCGCGCGCCTCGGCCGGGTCCTGCAGGAGCTGCGACCACCAGGCCGACTGGCGCACGTCCGACATGGCGACCAGCATCGAGTCGGGCAGCAGGCCGGCATAGGTCGCCTGCCAGGTCTCGACATGGACCCGGCCGATCGCCGCGGCGTCCTGGCGGGCGGCCCGGCGGATGCGGATCATTCTTCTGTCTCGACAGCTTCCGCCGCCGGGGCCGGCGTCCCGGTCTTCTCTGCCGGCTTGCGCACCAGGGCGGCGGCAAAGAAGCCGTCGGTGCCGTGCTTCAGCGGCGACAGGCGCAGGTACGGGCCGTTCTCCAGCTCGGGCGGCGGCTCGCTCGGCAGCACGTCGCGCCAGAGCGCGCCCACCGGCACCACCTCGAACCCGTCGTTGCGCTCGATGAAGGACGCGATCTGCTTCTCGTTCTCGGCCGGCAGCACCGAGCAGGTGGCGTAGATCAGCCCGCCGCCCGGCTTCACCAGCTTCGCGGCGGCGTCGAGGATGGCCGCCTGCTTCGGGACCAGTTCCGCGAGATCCTCGGGCCGCAGCGTCCAGCGGCCATCGGGATTGCGCCGCCACGTGCCCGTTCCGGTGCAGGGCGCGTCGACCAGCACGCGGTCGAAGGCGCCGGCCTGGCGCTTCAGCCACTTGCGATTGTCGGCATCGATGGCGCGGCGCTCGACATTGTGCGCGCCGGCGCGGCGCAGCCGCTGGGCCGAACGGTCGAGGCGCGATTCGTAGACGTCCATCGCCACGACGCGGCCCTTGTTGTTCATGCGCGCCGCCATCGCCAGCGTCTTGCCGCCAGCGCCGGCGCAGTAGTCGGCGATCTGCATGCCGGGCTGCGCGTCGACCAGCGCGGCCACCAGCTGCGAGCCCTCGTCCTGGATCTCGACCAGGCCGCTCTGGAAGGCCTCACCCTTCACGACCGACAGCCGCCGGCGCAGTCGCAGCCCGTCGGGCGCGTAGCGCGTCGGCTCGGTCTCGATGCCTTCCCGGGCCAGCGCGTCGCGCGCCTGCTCCACCGTCGCCTTCAGCAGATTGACGCGCAAGTCGACCGGCGGCGGCGTCTCCAGCGCGGCGATCTCCCGGCCCCAGCTCTCGCCATAGGCTTCGCGGAAATGCGGCGCGACCCATTCCTGGACGTTGAGGCGCACCCAGTCGGGCTGGTCGGGATGCGGCAGCGAATGGCCTTCCATCTGGCGCAGGGCGCGATACTCGGCCTCGTCGAGCCGCGAGGGACGGTAGGTGCCGCCGTCGAACATGCTTTCGAGGCCCGCCATGTCGAGCCCCTCGACCAGCATCAGGTCGGCGGCCACGATGGCGCGCGCGCCGCGGTCGGGATGGCGCGTACGCTCCAGCCACCAGGCGAGTTGGCCATAGCGTCGCAGGATGCTCCAGACGCGGTCCGACACGGCCCGCCGGTCGCCGCCGCCGATGAAGCGGCGCGCCCGGAAATAAGCATTGGCGACGAGATCGGCCGGCCGTTCGCTATGGCTGACGATTTCGTCGAGGAGTTCTATGGTGGCGGCCACCCGCGCGCCCGGTGTCACGTCTGTCTCCCTTGCAAAGCATGCCGCTACGATGAATACGCCCGACGCGCAACGTCCCCGCTCCGAGGTTTTCCGCCGCGCCGCCCTCGTCCTCGTGTCCCTCGTGGTCGGGCTCGGCCTCATCGAACTCGGCGTCCGGGCCTCGACCTGGACCTGGCTGTTCGTCTGGCCGAACTACGTGCTCGATGCACGCAAGGTGCTGGCCGAACGCGATTCCGGTCGCACCGCCCATGACGAGCGGCTGGGCTACGTGCCGCGCGCCGGCTACACGGCCGCCGGCATCACCATCGAGGAGAACGGCCTGCGCCGCACCGGCGCCGCACCGGCGGACGGCCGCGCGCCGATCCTCGCGGTGGGCGATTCCTTCACCTTCGGCGAGGAAGTGGGCGACGGCGAGACCTGGCCGGCCGACCTGCAGCGGCTCGCCGGCCGCCGCGTGCTGAACGCGGGGGTGAGCGGCTACGGCTTCGACCAGATCGTGCTGCGCACCGAGGCACTGGCGCCGCTCTACAAGCCGGAAGCGATCGTCGTGGCCTTCATCGCCGACGACATCCGCCGCACCGAGATGCGGCGCCTGTGGAGCGCCGACAAGCCCTACTTCGTGCCCGAGGGTAACGGGCTCGGCCTGCGCGGCGTGCCCGTGCCGCCACGCGCGCCGGCGCAGGAGACGCTCACCTTCTGGCAGAGGACGCTGGGCTATTCCTTCGCCTTCGACTTCATCCTGCGCCGCCTCGACCAGTTGCACGACTGGTACGGCGATCACATCCGCGTCCATCCGCGCGGCACCGGCGAGCGCATTTCCTGCCTTCTCACCGCGCGCCTCGCCGATTTGCAGAAGAACAGCGGCGCGAAGATCCTGCTGGTCGCCGAGTACGATCCGGTGGTGTGGGACGATCCGGCCTTCGCCGCCGAACAGCGCCGCCTCACGTCGGACCTGCTGGCCTGCGGCCGCCGGAACGGGCTGGCGACGCTCGACACCTACGACGCGCTGGCCAAAGCGCCGCGGCCGCGCGACCTCTACGTGCTGTGGCACATGAATGCGGCCGGCAATGCGCTTATCGCGCGGCTGGTCGCGGACGCACTCGGGCTCAAGGGCAACTGAGGTGCTGGGCCGCGCGGCGCTGGTCCTTTGCTCGCTGCTGGTTGGACTGCTCCTGCTCGAACTCGGCTGCCGGCTGTGGCGCGGGCCGGCCGCATTGCTCGACTGGTCGAACATCGTCCTGAAGGAGCGCCAGACGACGCGCGGCACCAGCGACGGGCGGCTGAAACGCGACAGCGAACTGGGCTTCGTGCTGCGGCCGGGCTTCAGCGCCGAGGGCGTCACCTACGACCTGCACGGCTTTCGCCTCACGCCCGCCCCGGCCGGCGCGGTGCTGGCCGAACCACCCGTGCTCGCGGTGGGCGATTCCTACGCTCATGGCGACGAGGTGAGCGACGGCGAGACCTGGGCGGCGCTGCTGCAGCCGCTGATCGGCCGCCGCACGGTCAATGCCGGCGTGAGCGGCTACGGGCTCGACCAGACCGTCCTGCGCGCCGAGAAGCTGGTGCCGGAGATCAAGCCGGCCGCGCTGGTCCTCGTCTTCATCGCCGACGATCTGCGGCGCAGCGAGATGAAGCGCGTGTGGGGCGCGGAGAAGCCCTATTTCGAGCCGGTCGCGGGCGACCTCGCGTTGCGCAACGTGCCCGTCCCGCCCTCGCCGCCGCCCGGCACGACGCTCGACCTCTGGCAGCGTCTGTTCGGCTGGTCGGTGCTGGTCGACACGATCCTGCGCCACAAGGGCTGGCAGTACGAATGGTCGATCGATCATGTCCGCGTGCTGCCGCGCGGCACGGCTGAGGCGATGGCTTGTCCCCTGATGAAGCGGCTGGCCGTGCTGAAGGTGCCGACGCTCGTGGTCGCCGAATACGATCCCTATGTCTGGAAGAACGCCGAGTATGCGCAGGAACAGCGCCGCGCCTCCGCAGTCGTGCTGGACTGCGCGCGCGCGGCCGGCTTCGGCGCGCTCGACCTGTTCGACGCCATCGACGCCGGAGTGAAGCGCGACGGCTATGCCGCGATGTTCAGGTCATCGCATCCCGGCCCGCTTGGCCACCGGATCGCGGCGGAGCGGATCGCCGAGGCGCTGCTTCCCTACATGCCGCCGCGATAGTTCGGCGCCTCGCGCATGATCTCGACGTCGTGCACGTGGCTTTCGCGCAGGCCCGAGCCGGTGATGCGCAGGAACTGGCAATTGCTCTGCATCTCGCGGATCGTGCCGTTGCCGGTGTAGCCCATGGCCGCCCGCAGGCCGCCGACCAGCTGGTGCAGGATGCTGCCGACGGCGCCCTTGTAGGGCACGCGGCCCTCGATGCCCTCGGGCACCAGCTTCAGCGTGCTCTGCACTTCCTGCTGGAAGTAGCGGTCGGCCGATCCGCGCGCCATGGCGCCGATCGAGCCCATGCCGCGATACGACTTGTAGGAGCGGCCCTGGTAGAGGATCACCTCGCCCGGCGCCTCGTCGGTGCCGGCCAGCAGCGAGCCGATCATGGCGCAGTCGGCGCCGGCGGCGATCGCCTTGGCGAGGTCGCCGGAATACTTGATGCCGCCGTCGCCGATCGCGGGAACGCCCGCGGCGCGGCAGGCTTCGGCCGCCTCCATGATCGCGGTGAGCTGCGGCACGCCGACGCCGGCCACCATGCGGGTCGTGCAGATCGAGCCCGGGCCGATGCCGATCTTCACGGCGTCGGCACCGGCGTCGATCAGCGCCTGGGCGCCTTCGCGCGTGGCGACGTTGCCCGCCATGACCTGCGTATAGTTGCTGAGCTTCTTCACCTGCGTCACGGCCTCGAGCACGCCGCGCGAATGGCCGTGCGCGGTGTCGACCACGATCACGTCGACGTCGGCGTCGATCAGCAGCTGCGCGCGGCGCAGCCCGTCCTCGCCCACGCCGGTCGCGGCGGCGGTGCGCAGGCGGCCCTTCTCGTCCTTGCTGGCGCCCGGAAACTTGTTGGCCTTCTCGATGTCCTTGACGGTGATCAGGCCGATGCAGCGATAGGCGTCGTCGACCACCAGCAGCTTCTCGATGCGATACTGGTGCAGGAGGCGCTTGGCCTCCTCCTTGGTCGCGCCCTCGCGCACCGTGACCAGCCGCTCCTTCGTCATGAGCGCACTGACCGGGGTGCCGGTCTCGGTGGCGAAGCGCACGTCGCGGTTGGTAAGGATGCCGGCCAGCTTGCCGGAGTGCTCGACCACGGGAATGCCCGAGATCTGGTTGGCCTCCATGAGGGCCAGCGCGTCGGCCAGCGTCTGCTCGGGATGGATGGTGACGGGGTTCACCACCATGCCGCTTTCGAACTTCTTGACCCGGCGGACCTCGTTGGCCTGCGCCTCGGCATCGAGGTTCTTGTGGATGACGCCGATGCCGCCGGCCTGCGCCATGGCGATCGCCATGCCGGCTTCGGTGACCGTGTCCATCGCCGCCGACATCAGCGGGATGTTGAGTTCGATGGTGCGCGTGAGGCGAGTGCGGGTGTCGGTCTGCCCGGGCAGAACCGACGACGCGGCAGGCTTCAGGAGGACGTCATCGAAGGTGAGCGCTTCCTGAATCTGCATACCAACCTCCGGAAAGGAGAAATAAAAACGGCGGCCCTCGGAGAGGGCCGCCGGGTTGGCGAGCCTTTATACACACCGCCGCGCGCAAGCCAAGTACCAAGCTGGGGACACGAACGCGGGGCGGTTATGCGCGAGAAACCCCAGGCCGTGCCCAGGATTGCCCGCGATCGGCGGCCGGGCTGGCGGAACTAGCCGCGGAAGCCCGTTCCCACGACATACATTTCCGCCGAATCGGCCCGGCTGGCCTCCGGCTTGAAATGCCGCACCTTCTCGAAATCCTTCTTCAGCCGGTCGAGCAGCGTGCGCTCGGTGCCGCCGCGCAGCACCTTGGCGACGAAGGCGCCGCCGGGCTTCAGAATCTCGCGCGCGAAGTCGTGTGCCGTCTCGGCGAGGCCCATGATGCGCATGTGGTCGACCTGGGTCTCCCCGGTCGCCGCCGCCGCCATGTCGCTCATGACCACGTCGGCCGGCCCGCCCAGCAGCTCCGTCAGCACCGCCGGCGCATCCTCGTCGTAGAAATCCTTGGCCAGCACCGTCGCGCCCGCGATCGGCTCCACCGGCGTGATGTCGATGCCGATCACCACGCCCTTGTTCCTGCCCGAACTGACGCGCTCGACCGAGACCTGCGTCCAGCCGCCGGGCGCCGCGCCCAGGTCGACGATGCGCGCGCCGGGCTTCAGGATTTTGAACTGGTCGTCGATCTGCAGCAGCTTGAAGGCCGCGCGCGAGCGGTATCCGCGCTTCTTGGCCTCCTCGACATAGGGATCGTTGAGCTGGCGCTGCAGCCAGCGCTGCGACGACACCGTGCGGCCGCGCGCCGTCTTCACACGCACCGTGGCGCGCCGACCCGTGGGCAGGCTGCCCTTCTTGTCCTTGGCCATATCAGTGGCCCCGGCGGCAGGCCTGGTCGGCCTCGCGATCGGCCTGGCGCATCAGGTCCATCAGCACGCCCTCGCGCAGGCCGCGATCGGCGACCCGGATGACCGGCGCCGCCCATTGCCGGCACACGGCTTCGAGGATCGCCCCACCGGCCAAAGCGAGATCGGCCCGGTCGTCGCCGATGCAGGGCAGATGAGTAAGCTGGTCGACCGACATCACCGAAAGCTCTTCACAGATACGCAAGACTTCCTCTCGGCCGATCCGAGAACCGTCGACCATGGTGCGGTTATAGCGCTTCAGGCCGAGATGGTGGGCACTAACAGTCGTCACGGTGCCTGAAGCACCGATCAGCTGGACCTCTCCACGCGCGATCGCCGGCCCGATCTGGTGCAGGGCACAGAACGGCCGCAGGTCGGCGCGGATGCGCTCGACCATGTCGTCGTAGCAGGCGCGGGTCAGCGGCCGCTCGCGCGGCTGGCCGCGGGTGCAGGATTCCGTGAGCGTCACGACGCCCCACGGCACCGACGTCATGCCGATCAGCTCGGTCTTCGCCCCGCCCTGCCGCCCGTCGCGCGGCATCACGCGAATCCAGCTCACCTCGGTCGAGCCGCCGCCGATATCGATCAACAGGCCGTAGGGAATCTCCGGATCGAGCAGGTTCTCGCAACTCGCGAGCGCGAGCCTCGCCTCCTCGGCCGGCGGGATCAGGTCGAAGCTGAGGCCGGTGCGGGCCTTCACCATGCCCAGAAAATCCTCGCCGTTGCAGGCGCGGCGACAGGCCTCGGTGGCGATGTGGCGGGCCCGGGTGACCCGATTGCGTTCGATCTTGGACGCGCAGATGCCCAGCGCATGCAGCGTGCGTTCGATGGCTTCGCCACAGAGCGAGCCGCTCAGCGCAACCCCCTCGCCCAGCCTGACCGGGCGAGAATAGGCATCGATCACCTCAAAACCCTCGACCGATGCCTTCGCCACCAGGAGCCGGCAATTGTTGGTGCCGAGATCAATGGCGGCGAAAGTGTGCGCAAATCGACCGCTGTGCCAGCCTCCCCTGAGTGTGGTTTCCCCGGTCATTCACAACTCTTTTCTTGGAAGGATGCTAACCGAGGATTTCGCGGACGGCGAGGCCCCGCTTGCCAATCCGGTCCGTCATCGCTAAATCGTCCGGCGCGCGAGGTCCGCAGGGTCCTTGGGGGATAGTTTAACGGTAGAACAACTGGCTCTGACCCGGTTAGTCTTGGTTCGAATCCAGGTCCCCCAGCCAACCCGCACTTCCAATCGGCGTTGTGAAATCAATATTCCGGTGCGTCCTTCTCCGGCCCCTCGCCGTGCATCCACCAAATTTGCACACTTGATGATCTGCCGCGGGCCGTCGCTTGCTGCCGGAGAAATCTAGATGCCGGAAACTCGCGCCCCGGACACTGGCCCCATCGTGATCACCGGCGCGGCCGGTCTCGCCGGCCAGAATCTTATCCCCCGCCTGAAGGCCCGGGGCATGGGGCCGCTGGTCGGGATCGACAAGCATCCCGCCAATAACAGGATCTTCAAGCGGCTCCATCCGGACGTGCGCCTTGTCGAGGCCGACCTCGCGACCGACGATGGCTGGCAGGAGGCTCTGGCTGGCGCCGGCACGCTGGTTCTCTGCCATGCGCAGATCGCGGCGCTGACCGAGGCGCCGTTCACAGCCAACAACGTGGTCGCGACCGAGCGCGTGCTCGAGGCAGCCCGCCGGCACGGCGTCGGCCAGATCGTCCATATCAGCTCGTCGGTCGTGAATTCGCTGGCGCACGATTTCTACACCGAGTCCAAGAAGGCGCAGGAGAAGCTGGCGCTCGACAGCGGCATCCCGACCTGCGTGCTGCGGCCGACGCTGATGTACGGCTGGTTCGACCGCAAGCATCTGGGCTGGCTGGCGCGCTTCATGGCGCGCACGCCGGTCTTTCCGATCCCGGGCCACGGCCAG
>LSKJ01000426.1 GCA_001557035.1 Rhodospirillaceae bacterium CCH5-H10
GCGAGGCACATCGAGCAACCGGGCTCACGCCATTCGAAGCCCGCCTCGACCAGCAGTCGGTCGAGTCCTTCCTGTTCGGCCTGATGCTTCACCAGCCCGGAGCCCGGCACGACCAGCGCGCGCACGCCGGGAGCGACCTTGCGCCCGCGTACCACCGCGGCGGCGTTGCGGATGTCTTCCAGGCGGCCGTTGGTGCAGGAGCCGATGAACACCACATCGACCGGCAGGCCGGCGAGCTTCTGCCCCGGTGTCAGGCCCATGTAGTCGAGCATGCGCCGATGCTGGACGCGGCGCTGCGGATCGGGCTCGTCGTCCGGATCGGGCACCGCGCCAGTGATCGGCACCGCCGCCTCGGGGTTCGTGCCCCACGTCACCATCGGCGTAATCGCAGTCGCGTCGATCGACACGCTCCTGTCGAAGCGCGCGCCGGCATCGGTCGGCAGGGTGCGCCACCAGTCGATGGCACGGTCGAGCGCGTCGACCGTCGGAGCCCGCTCGCGGCCGCGCACATAGGCGAAGGTGGTCTCGTCGGGCGCGACCAGCCCGGCGCGGGCGCCCATCTCCACGGCCATGTTGCAGACCGTCATGCGCCCGGCCATGTCGAGCGCCGCGATCGTGTCGCCGCAGAATTCGATCGTGTGGCCGTTGCCGCCGGCCGCGCCGACCTGCCCGACCATGGCAAGCGCCAGATCCTTGGCCGAGGTGCCGAACGGCAGGGCGCCCCGGACCTCGACCTTCATGTTGCGCGCCTTTTCCTGCACCAGAGTCTGGGTCGCCAGTACCTGTTCGACCTCCGAGGCGCCGACGCCAAACGCCAGCGCACCCAGCGCGCCGTGCGTCGAGGCGTGCGAATCGCCGCTCACGATGGTCTGCCCCGGCAGCGAGAAGCCGAGCTCGGGGCCGATCACGTGGACGATGCCCTGTCGCCGGTCGAGCAGGGGAATGTAGGGCACGCCGAACGCCGCGACGTTCGCCTCGAGCGCCGCGACCTGCGCCCGCGATCCGGGCTCGTCGATGCCGCCGCGGCGGTCCCCTGTCGGGACGTTGTGATCGACGACCGCCAGCGTCGCGTTGGGCCGCCGGACCCGGCGACCGGCGCGGCGCAACCCGTCGAACGCCTGCGGACTATGGACCTCGTCGAGCAGGTGCCGGTCGACGTAGAGCACGCACGTCCCGGCGCTCAGCCGCTCGACGACGTGTGCGTCCCAGATCTTGTCGTAGAGAGTGCGCGGCTCCGGCGCCGTCATGTCCCGTTCCCCGTTCGCGCCAACGTGGCAAAGGCGCTTTGCCCTTGCAATCGCAGAGTCCGGTTCATCAGGAACCGGCATCGTGGCCGACGAACCCGATATCTCCCCCGAGCCCGACCTCGATCCGCTCGCAAAGTGCTGTTCGCTTTCCTGTGGGACGAGCCCGGCACGGCGCTGGCGCGCGACCTCGGGCCCGAGCTGTGCTGTCCGAGATCGGGCGTTCGCTTGGCAGCGCGTCCGACGCCATCCGAATCG
>LSKJ01000427.1 GCA_001557035.1 Rhodospirillaceae bacterium CCH5-H10
ACGAACATTCACGCGCCAGCTTGCCCAATACGCTCACAAGCTCTCAGGATGAGGTGGGAGGAGGAAACGCAAGATGGACAAGTTCACCAAGGTGACGGGCGTTGCCGCGCCGCTGATGCGCCAGAACGTCGATACCGACCTGATCATTCGCATCGAGCGGCTGGTCGACAACGTGACGCGCGAGGGTCTCGGCCCTTACGCCTTCGAGCAGATCCGCTTCAAGCCCGACGGCAGCGAGGACCCGGACTGCATCTTCAACCAGACACCCTATCGCGACGCGCCGATCATCCTCAGCCGCGAGAATTTCGGCTGCGGCTCCAGCCGCGAGGGCGCGGTATGGGCACTGAAGGGCATGGGCATCAAGGCGGTGATCGCGCCCTACTTCGGCGACATCTTCAACAACAACTGCTTCCAGAACGGCCTCCTCCCGGTGGCGCTGCCGATCCACGAGATCGAACAGCTCGCCGACGAGATGAAGGCCTCGCCCGGCAATGCGCGCGTCACGGTCGACCTCGAGAACTGCCAGGTGATCTCGCCGACCGGCCGCACCATCCCGTTCCAGGTCGATGCCCGACGGCAGCATGCGATGCTGAACGGACTCGACGACATCGCGCTCACCATGTCGCGTCGCGACGAGATCGAGGCGTGGCAGGCATCTGACAAGAGCGCGCGGCCCTGGGTGTGGCTGTAGCCGCTTGAGCCCGCTGCATCCCCAGCGTCGGGCATGAGCCCGACGCATTTGGCGGCGGCCCTCCTCATCGTGGCGATGTGGGGGCTGAACTTCACGGTCATCCGCTTCGGCCTCGACGAGTTCACGCCCTTCGCCTTCGCGACCTGGCGCTTCCTTCTGGGCGCCCTGCCCGCCTTGTTCATCCCCAGGCCCAACGTCTCCTGGACGGTGCTGGCGGGCATCGGCGGCCTGATGTTCGCCGGCCAGTTCGTCTTCCTGTTCTTCGCCATGCAGGCCGGCCTGCCGCCCGGTCTCACCTCGGTACTGGTACAGCTCCAGGGGCCGCTCACCGTCGTGCTGGCGGCGCTGTTCCTGCGCGAGCACGCGACGCGCGCGCAGTGGCTGGGCCTTGCCGTCGCGATGGCCGGCGTCGTGCTGCTGGCTCGGTCGATCTCCGACGACACACCGCTGCTCGCCCTGGGGCTCGCGCTGATGTCGGCCTTCACCTGGGCGCTGGGCAACCTCGTCTTCCGCTCGGCCCGTGGCGTCTCGATGTTTGCCGTCACGGTCTGGGCCAGCGTGCTGCCACCGATCCCGCTCGCGCTGGCGTCCCTCGTGCTCGACGGGCCGATGGCGCTGGCCGCGCCGATCCTCGCGCCGACCTGGCTTGGCTGGTTCGTCCTCTTCTACACGGTCGCTCCCGTGATGTGGCTGGGCTACCTGATCTGGGGCACGCTGCTGCGGACCTATCCCGCCGCAAAGGTCGGCCCGGTCAGCCTGCTCGTGCCCTGCGCCGCGCTGGCGATCTCCGGCTACCTGACCGGCGAGCCGCTGTCCGGGGAGCGCCTCGTAGCCGTGGCGGTCGTACTGGGCGGCGTGGCGCTTGGCGTCTATGCCTCGGCGCGCCGCCTGCGCTGAGCCCCGCGCGCGGTCTTGCCGAACACCGAGGGCGGCACGGCGCGGTTCACGACCTCGCGCAGCGCGAAGCTCGATTCCAGCCGGGCGACCCGGGGCAGGCGCGAGAGTTCGGTGCGGTGGATGCGCTCGAAATCCTGGATGTCGCGCGCCAGCACGATGACCACATAATCGTCGCTGCCCGACATCAGGAAGCAGCGCACCACCGAGGGGCAGTCGAGGACACCCGCCTCGAACGCCTTCAGCGCCTCGTCGCTCTGGCTGTCCAGCGTGATTCGCACCACCACCGTGGTGGCCAACCCGAAACGGCGGAGATCGAGCACGGCCTGGTAGCCGCGGATCAGCCCGTCCTCTTCGAGCGCGCGCTGCCGCCGCGCCACCGCCGTGCTCGACAGGCCGACGCGTGTCGCCAGCTCGACCTGGCTCGCGCGCGCGTTCTCCGTCAGCTCCCGCAGTATGGTGCCGTCGATCTTGTCGATATCCATGTTTGGAATCCTGCGCGATTGTCGGGCCAAACGTAGAGTTCCGGCGAAAATGACGCAATTCGTCTTGAGAATGCCGGGAAACGAACCCGCTTTCCTTGGTTTGATTATCTCCTCGAAAAACAGGAGATTCGCATGCGCGTCGGTGTGCCGAAGGAGATCAAGACCCACGAATATCGCGTCGGTCTGACGCCGGGCGCGGTCCGCGAATACGTCCATGCCGGCCATGAAGTCGTGGTCGAGACCGGCGCGGGCGCCGGGATCAGCGCCGGCGACGAGGTCTATCGTGCGGCCGGCGCGCGCATCGCTGCCACGGCGGGCGAGATCTTCGCGACCGCCGACATGATCGTGAAGGTGAAGGAGCCGCAGCCCGGCGAATGGGTGCAGCTCCGGCCCGGCCAGATCCTGTTCACTTACCTCCATCTCGCCGCCGATCCCGAGCAGGCCAGGGGACTGATCGCCTCGGGCTGCACCGCCATCGCCTACGAGACCGTGACCGATCCTCGTGGCGGCCTGCCGTTGCTGGCGCCGATGAGCGAGGTGGCGGGACGCCTTTCCATCGAAGCGGCAGGCGGCGCCCTGCAGCGCCATCGCGGCGGCCGCGGCCTGCTGCTGGGCGGCGTGCCGGGCGTGCAGCCCGCCCATGTCGTGGTGCTGGGCGGCGGTGTCGTGGGCACGCACGCCGCGCGCATGGCAGCGGGCCTCGGCGCGGCCGTCACCGTGCTCGACCGCTCGCTGCCGCGGCTGCGCGAACTCGACGAGCTGTTCGAGGGTCGCGTCCGCACGCGCTACTCGACCCTCGCCGCCGTCGAGCAGGAAGTCTTCTCGGCGGACGCCGTGATCGGCGCGGTGCTGGTGCCCGGCGCAAGCGCGCCCCGGCTCGTCACCAGGGCGATGCTCAAGTCGATGAAGCCCGGTTCGGTGATCGTCGACGTCGCCATCGACCAGGGCGGCTGCTTCGAGACCTCGCACGCCACGACGCATGCCCAACCGACCTACGAGGTCGACGGCATCATCCACTATTGCGTCGCCAACATGCCGGGCGCCGTGCCGCTGACGTCCAGCGAGGCGCTGAACAACGCCACCTTGCCCTTCGGCCTCGCCCTGGCGGCGAAGGGCCTCGCCGCCGTCGCCGAGAACCCGCACCTGCGCGCCGGTCTCAACATCCATCGCGGCCGTTTCACGCACAAAGCAGCAGCAGAGAGCCTCGGCCTGCCCTACGCCCCTGCCGAGCAGGCGATCGCGGCTTAATCCATCAAGACGTGACCCCTCCGCCCCTGCGGGGCACCGCCCCATCTGAATGGGGAGGAACGAGGAGGCATCGCCTCCCCATTCACATGGGGAGGTGTCGCCGTCTCACGGCGACGGAGGGGTCAGATGTGCTCGACGCTCACCACGACGCTGCCGCGCTTGCGGCCGGTCTCGACGTAGGCGTGTGCTTCGGGCATCTGCGCGAAGCGATAGCGGCGGTCGATCACGGGCTTCAGCGCGCCGGCTTCGGCGAGCGCGGCGATGTCCGGTATGTCGCCGGCGCGTTCCTCGGCGGGCCCGGCGATGACGCGCCGGCTCCCGGTCAACGGCGCCCACACGGACGCCAGCATCTCCGGCATCCCGGCCGCCACGGCGAGTAGCCGTCCCTTGTCCTTGAGAACGGGCCTGCAGCGCGCGAACGGCGTCTTGCCGACCGTGTCGACGACGATGTCGTAGGTCTCGCCGCGCGCCGTGAAGTCCTCGCGCGTGTAGTCGATCACCCGGTCGGCGCCGAGCGACGCCACGAGCGCCAGGTTGGCCGCGCTGGTCACGCCCGTCACATGGGCGCCGAAATGCTTCGCGAGCTGGACCATGGCGCTACCCACGCCGCCGGACGCGCCGATCACCAGCACCGCGTCACCCGCCTTGACCCTTGCCTTGCGCAGGTAATGCAGCGAGGTCGACGCGCCGAACGGCAGAGACGCCGCTTCCTCGAACGTCAGGTTTGCCGGCTTGCGCGCGATCCGACCGTCTTGCGGCATCACGCGATACTGGGCATGGCAGCCCATCGCGCCGCCGGGAAAGCCGAACACCTCGTCGCCGACCCGGAAGCGCGTGACGTCCTTGCCCACGGACTCGATCGTCCCGGCCATTTCGGAGCCCATGATGGGCTGGCGCGGCCGCGTGAAGCCGATGGCGAGACGCGCCACCAGCCCCAGACCGGGGGGAACGTGCAGCGTGCGCACCCGCCAGTCGCCCGAGGTCACCGTCGTCGCGAGGATCTTGACGAGCACCTCGTTGGCGCGCGGCTCAGGCTTCGGCACCTCGGCAAGCTCGACGACGTCGGGCCCGCCAT
>LSKJ01000043.1 GCA_001557035.1 Rhodospirillaceae bacterium CCH5-H10
GGCGATCGACGATGAGGACATTGCCGTATGCACGGGAGTTGACGAGCTCCGGCTTGCCGTCCGCGCCGACGACGAAGAGAGGCGGCATCTCGCCCTGTACGATGCCGGGCGAGAACTCGACATAGACCTTGCGCCCATCGTCGTAGGCGTTGACCGGCCGCCAGGGGGGCTTATCGCCCTCGATCGAGTATCGGTACCGGCGCTGGGGCATCTCAGGGAGAACCGGCACTGGCGGCAGAGCGCGCAGGCTCTTGCCTCGGCTCT
>LSKJ01000428.1 GCA_001557035.1 Rhodospirillaceae bacterium CCH5-H10
GCGATGGGCATGCCCGTCGCGGACATGGCCGTAGTAGCGGCTCTTCAATTCGTCGTCGGCCGGGAAGCCGCCGCAGGCCAGCACGACGCCGCGCCGCGCACGGATTTCCTGACGCTTGCCCTCGCGCTGCACGACCGCGCCGGTGACGGTGCCCTCGCGCTGCACCAGTTCGACGACCGGACTGTCGAGCCACAACTCGATGCCACGCTCCTCGGCGGAGAGGGCGAGGGCGGCGATCAGGCCGTTGCCGTTGGTGAGGCGCGTGCCGCGATCGTGGTTCAGCCGGTCGACCGCATAACGCACCGTCATGCCCGCGACGTGCAATGCCGATCGCGCCGAGCGCGTCATCTTGAACACATGGGGCAGGTCGTTGCGGCCGAGCATCATGCCGCCGAACGCCATCATGGTACGCAGCGGCGCACGCAGCTGGTCGAACCGCTTGCCGAGCCGCCGTCCGTCGAACGGCAGCGGCAGCAGCGAGCGGCCGCCCTGCGCCGCGCCGGGCTTTGTCGGATGATAGTCCGCCCAGATCGGCACGGCCTCGTAGCGCACGTGCGTGTTGTTCTCGATGAATTCGACGGCGGGATTGCAGTTGTCGAGGAACGCGTTGGCCAGTTCGAGGTTCAGGCGGTTGCCGGCCTCGTGCTGAAGGTAGGTGAGCGCGTCCTCCTTGGAGTCGGCGATGCCCAGCGCGCGGCCGTGCCTGTTGCCGGGAATCCAGATGACGCCGGCCGAATAGGCGGTGGTGCCACCGAACAGCTTTTCCTTCTCGACCATCAGCACGTCGAGGCCCGCGTGCGAGGCCGTGAGAGCCGCGGAGAAACCGGCGGCGCCGGATCCGACGACCAGCAGGTCGGTTTCGATCATGAGTGGGGTCCCCCGGTGCCGCCGGACTGGCGCTCCAGATTCTCGTCGCGACGTCGCCGCGCCTCGTTCTCCAGCGCCTCGGCGAGGGCGGGGATGTGCGAGGCAATCTCGTAGAAGTCGCTGGCATAGAGCACCAGCAGGGTGGTCGGCTTGACGGTGGCGATGGAGGCGGTGCGCGGCTGGCGGTTCAGCAGGGACATCTCGCCGAAGAAGGCGCCCTCACCGAGGCGCACGGTGCCGCCGGTCGGCAGCCGAACCTCGACTTCGCCGCTGGTGATGAAGAACATGGAGTCTCCCGGGTCGCCTCGCCGCAATACCATCACGCGGGCGGGGTAGTAGCGGGTGCGCAGCTTGCCCACGATCTCGGACAGGGTGACCACGCCCAGCGAGGCAAAGATCGGCACGCGGGTCACCTGGTCCCAGACCCGGAGATACTCGCGTCGCCGTTCCTCCTGGGCGAAGCCGGTGGCGAGGACGCCGGTCATCAATGCCAGCACCGCGATGCCGCTGATCATCAGCAGCGAACCGATGATCCGACCGATGGGCGTGAGGGGCACCACGTCGCCATAGCCGGTCGTCGTCAGGGTGACGACCGACCACCACATGGCGTTGGGCAGGGTGCCGAACTGCTGGGGCTGGCCACCCCGCTCCGCAATGTGGGCGCCGGTCGCGGCCGACATCAGCAGGATCGCGAACACGATCAGCACGCTGGCGATCGGCGCACGCTCGTTGGAGATCACACGCGCCAGTGTGCCGAACGCCGGCGCGTGCAGGCCGAGCTTCAGGATCCAGAGGATGCAGAAGATCGAGGCGGCGTCGGCGCCGACGATGCTGTAGCCGCCGGCGAGCATTACGGCGGGCATGACGGCCAGTAGCCCGACCAGGCCATGGATGCCCGTCGCCCAGCGCAGCCGCGCCATGAAGGGGGAAAAGTCGGCCAGATGGGGCATTTCCGGAGCAACCCACAGCCGCGCCGCATATTCGATCAGGAAGAACGCGGTCACGCCCCAGATCGCCCCGCGCAGGACGGCGCGATGAGGGCTCAGCAACTCGTCGATCGAGAGCAGGATCACGGCGAGCAGGCCGATGGCGAGCACGGCCAGATGGATCGCCCGCCAGCGGCGGGCGCCGGGTGTAGGGTCGTTTGGACGCAGGAGGTCGAAGACCTGCGCGCGGAGTGTCTTCTCTGCAGCCGTCACGAAGGGACCATAGTCGGGCTGGCCTGCGAATTGCAACGCGGGGACGCCCGGTCTACCGTGCCGGTCTCTCCCGGATGAAGAGGTTTGCAACAAGGTGGTCAGCGATCTGCGCATCGCCGTCGACATCGGCGGCACGTTCACGGATGTCGTGTTGGAAGAAGGAAACCGTCGGATAACGCGCAAGCTGCTGACGACGCCCCAGCGCCCGGAGGAGGCGGTCCTGGATGGGATGCGTCTCATTCTTCGGGATGCAGGCAAAGGCTTCGCCGACGTCACGGTGTTCGTTCATGGCACCACGCTTGCCACCAACGCCGTCATCGAACGCCGCGGCGCGCGTACTGCTCTGATCGCCACCGAGGGCTTCCGCGACGTCCTCGATATCGCCAACGAGAGTCGCTACGACCAGTACGATCTCTCCATCGAAAAGCCGAAGCCCCTGGTGCCGCGCGCCCTGCGCTACACGATCCCCGAGCGCATGGACGTTCATGGCAAGGTCCGGCTGGCGCTCGACGAGGGCGCAGTGAAGGCGCTGGCCGGGACGCTCCGGGGCCAGGGCATCGAGAGCGTGGCCGTGGCCTTCATGCACTCCTATGTGAACCCCGCACATGAGCGCCGCGTGCGCGAAATCCTGAGGGCCGAGCTTCCCGATCTGTGGGTGACCTTGTCGAGCGAGGTCTGTCCCGAGGTCCGCGAGTACGAGCGCACCTCGACGGCCGTTGCCAACGCCTATGTTCAGCCGCTGATGGACTCCTATCTCGCGCGCATGCAGGCGGCGCTGGCCGTCGAGAAGTTCGCCGGCACGATCTACCTGGTGACCTCCGGAGGCGGACTCACCGCCATCGAAACGGCGCGGCGCTTCCCGGTGCGATTGGTCGAGTCCGGTCCTGCGGGCGGCGCGATTTTTGCTGCGGGCGTGGCGGCGCGCGCCGGCGAGAAGCGCGCGCTCTCCTACGACATGGGTGGCACCACGGCCAAGATCTGCCTGATCGACGAATACCAGCCGCACACCGCGCGGCTGTTCGAGGTCGACCGGGCGGCGCGCTTCCTGAAAGGCTCGGGCCTGCCCGTGCGCATCCCGGTGATCGAGATGGTCGAGATCGGCGCGGGCGGCGGCTCGATCGCCAGGCTCGATGCTCTGAAGCGCGTTACCGTCGGACCCGAGAGCGCCGGCGCCGAGCCCGGACCGGCCTGCTACGGACGCGGCGGCCGGCATCCTGCCGTGACCGACGCCAACGTCGTGCTGGGGACGATCGATCCCGCGCACTTCGCCGGCGGCTCGATCGCGCTCGACATCGACGCGGCGCGCGGCGCCATCGAACGCGACGTCGCCGAGGGCATCGGCCTTTCGACGGAGATGGGCGCCTATGCCGTCTATGAGATGGTGTCGGAGAACATGGCGAGTGCAGCGCGCGTGCACGCGGTGGAGCGCGGCTCCGTCGTCAACCAGTACACGCTGATCGCCTTCGGCGGCGGTGCGCCGCTCCATGCCGCGCGCGTGGCCGAGAAGATCGGCGTGCAGCGCGTGATCGTTCCGCCCAATGCCGGTGTCGGCTCGGCGGTCGGCTTTCTGGCGGCGCCCGTGTCCTTCGAACTGGTGCGCAGCCGCTACATGCGCCTCGACACGTTCGATGCGGCGGGCGCGACACAGCTTCTCGACGAGATGAGCAAGGAGGCGACGGCGCTGGTGGCACCGGGCGCGCGGGGCCTGCCGACCTTCGAGCGGCGCGTCGCCTTCATGCGCTATGTCGGCCAGGGTCACGAGATCATGGTGACCCTGCCGCAGCGGCCGCTGACCATGGGCGATACGGATGCCCTGCGCGAGGCCTATGAGCGCGACTATGGCGTCCTGTTCGAGCGCCATATCCCCAATGCGGCCATCGAGATCCTGAGCTGGTCGGTCCAGGTCTCCACCGAGGCCAAGCAACCCGAGATGCAGGGCAAGGCAGGCAGCGCCCCGGTGCCCCAGCCGGTCGGCCGGCGCCCGGTGTTCGACGGTCGCAGCGGCAAGACGGCCGACGTGCCCGTCTATCGCCGTGAAAAGCTGCCGCCCGGCAGCGTCTTCGCCGGACCGGCGATCGTGGCCGAGGACGAGACCTCGACCTACATCTCGGCCAGTTTTGCCGCGCACATCGATGCGTCCGGCTGTATCGTCATGGACCGCAAGGACGCGTGAGGAGCCACCCATGAGCCAGTCCAACAGCGTCGGCCTGATCGACCTCCAGATCATGTGGAACCGCTTGATCGCGGTGGTGGAGGAGCAGGCGCAGACCCTGATGCGCACCGCCTTCAGCCCGATCGTGCGCGAATGCGGCGACCTCTCCGCCGGTGTCTTCGACCTGCAGGGCCGCATGCTGGCCCAGGCCGTGACCGGCACGCCGGGCCACGTGAACTCGATGGCCGAATCGGTGAAGCACTTCCTGCGTTACTTCCCGGTCGAGACGATGAAGCCGGGCGACGCCTACATCACCAACGATCCGTGGATGGGCACCGGCCATCTCAACGACTTCGTCATCACCACGCCCTGTTTCCGCAACGGCAAGCTGGTGGCGCTGTTCTCCTGCACCAGCCATCTCATGGACATCGGCGGCATCGGCTTCGGCCCCGACGCCACCGACGTGTTCATGGAGGGGCTCTACATCCCCATGCTGAAGCTGTTCGACCAGGGCAAGGCGAACGAGACGCTGATGGCGATGATCCGCGCCAACACGCGCCAGCCGGTCGACACCGAGGGCGATGTCTACTCGCTGGCCGCCTGTAACGACGTCGGCGCCCGCCGCCTCGTCGAGATGATGGACGAGTTCGAGATCGACTCGCTGGACCAGCTCGGCGACCACGTGATCGCGCGTTCGCGCGAAGCGGTGCTGGCCGAGATCGCCAAGCTGCCCAAGGGCACCTGGCGCAACAGCATGACGGTCGACGGCTACGACGAGCCGGTGACACTCGAGGCCACGCTGACGATTTCCGATACCGGTATCCATGTGGACTACAGCGGCACCACGGGCGTGTCGCGGCGCGGGATCAACGTGCCGCATGCCTATACGACGGCCTATACCGTGTTCGGCCTGGGCTGCGTCGTCTCCACGCACATCCCGAACAATGCCGGCTCCCTCGAGCCGCTGACCGTGTCGGCGCCGGAGGGGTGCATCCTGAACGCGCCGAAGCCGACCGCCGTCGCCTCGCGCCACGTGATCGGCCAGATGCTGCCCGACGTGACCTTCGGCTGCCTGCGCCAGGTCGTGCCGGACCGCGTGCCGGCCGAGGGCACGTCGTGCCTGTGGAACATCAACGTGCGCGGCCGCGTGAAGGGCGGCGAGGGCGGCAACTACGGATTCGGCATGGCCATCACGTCCAATGGCGGCACCGGTGCGCGTCCCGACAAGGACGGCCTGTCGGCCACCGCCTACCCCAGCGGTGTGCGCGGGACGCCGGTGGAGATCGCCGAGACCCAGACGCCGCTGATCTTCTGGCGCAAGGAATTCCGTCCCGATTCGGGTGGTGCCGGCCGCACGCGCGGCGGGCTGGGGCAGATCATGGAAATCGAGAGCGGCATCGGCGAGCCGTTCGACCTGCTCGCGGCCTTCGACCGCATCGACTATCCGGCGCGGGGGCGCGACGGTGGCGGCGACGGCGAGGCGGGCGTGGTGGCGCTCAAGTCCGGCCAGCCGCTGAAGGGCAAGGGCTTCCAGCTGATCCCGCCGGGCGAGCGGTTGATGGTCCTGACGCCGGGCGGCGCCGGCATCGGCGTGCCGCGCGACCGCGATCGCACGCAAGTCGCCAACGACCTGGCCGACGGCCTGATCACGAGCGAGACGGCCGAGAAGGTCTATGAATTCAAGCCGCCGCAGGCAGCAGAGTAAGGCAGCGGCTGGATACGGGGACGGGTTCAACCTGATCACAATGGGGGTTTCGATGAAGCTTGGACGCAGGAATGCCTTGAAGGCGGGCGTGGGTGTCGGTGCGATGGCGATGGTCGGCGCGCCGGCCGTGGTCATGGGGCAGGCGGCCCTCAAGCTGCCGCTGGCGACGGTCTGGCCGGACGGCAACTTCCACACGGTCAACGTCAAGCGCTTCGCCGAAGAAGTGAAGAAGGCGACGAACGGCGCCGTCGAGATCGACGTGAAGGCCGGCGGACAGCTCGGCTTCAAGGGGCCCGAGCAGATGCGCGCCGTGCGCGACGGCCTGGTGCCGATGGCCGACATCCTCAACATCCAGCAGATCGGCGACGAGCCGATCTTCGGCGTCGAGGGCATCCCCTTCATCTCGAACAACATCGAAGAGCTGAAGGTCCTTCACAAGTACATCCGGCCCGAGTTCGAGAAGGTACTGCAGAAGAACAACCAGACGATGCTCTACACGGTGCCGTGGCCGACGCAGTACCTGCATCTCAAGGTCAAGGCGGAATCGCTGGATGCACTCAAGGGCATCAAGATCCGCGTGCCCGACAAGAACGCCCAGGAGATGTGCAGCGCCATCGGCATGGCGCCGGCGCTGATCCCGTGGGGCGAGACCATTGCGGCGCTGTCGTCCGGCGCCGTCTCCGGCGTCTCGACGTCGTCGGTGTCGGCCGTGGACGGAAAGTTCTGGGAGTTCCTGAAGTTCTTCCACCAGACCAATCACGCCTGGTCGTCGGAGATCGTCACGATCAACAACGACACCTGGAAGAAGATCTCGCCGGCCAACCAGAAGATCATCGTCGACCTGGCCAAGAAGCTCGAGCCGGAGTTCTGGGCCTCGTCGCTGCAGGCCGACAAGGACAGCAACGCCAAGCTGATCGCGGGCGGCATGCAGCTCGTGATCCCCTCGGCCGCGATGACGGCGGACCTCCAGAAGAAGACCGCGCCGATGATCGCCGAGTTCTACAAGCGCGTTCCGGCGGCTGAGAAGCCGATCAAGGCCTACCTCGCCGAGATGAAGCGCGGGTGAGCGGCCACGGTCCGAATCCCAACGCGGGCGCGCCGCAGCCGCTGCGCGCCTTCCTCGACGGGATCGATGTCCTGGGCCGCCTCGACGGCTGGATGGGCGCCGCCTGCCTGGTGGCGCTCACCTGCCTGATGCTGGGCGAGGTGCTGCTGCGTGCCTTATCCGACATCTTCCCCTGGGTGCCGTCCGACATTCCGGTCGCCTGGGAATACGGTTCCTACCTGATGGCGGCGGCGTTCACCTTCGGCGCCGCCATGACGCTGCGAGCCGGCGGCCATATCCGCGTCACGCTGGTCTTGGCGCGGGTGACGCCGCAGGTGCGGCGATGGATGGAGACGGTCCTGGCCGCGCTCGGCGTTGCCTTCTCCGGCTATCTCGCGGTGGCGATGGTGAACTTCACCTGGCGCAGCTTCACGTCCGACCAGGTGTCGATCTCAAGCGCCACACCGCTCTGGATTCCCCAGGCCCTGGTGACGTTCGGCATCTGCCTGCTGGTCATGCAGTTCGTCGCGCGCTTTTTCCAGGCCCTGTTCGGCCTGCCTCTGGAAGACGTGAACATGCGGGCCGGCTCCGTCTCCGAATGACCGTCGAATGACCTGGGGCGTGAGTTAGCTGCGATGCTCGAAATCGTCATTACAATGTTCGTCGTGCTGTTCGCCTTCCTGGCGGGCGGCCTGTGGATCGGCTGGACGCTCGCCGTCACCGGCACGGTCCTTCTGGCGGTCTTCCGCGACATCCCGCTCGACAAGCTGCTCGCGCAGTACACCTGGAACATCCTGACCACCCAGGAACTGCTGGCCCTGCCGCTGTTCATCATCATGGGCGAGATACTGTTCCGCACGCGGCTGTCGCAGACTCTGTTTCGCGGCCTCTCTCCGTGGGCGGCGCTGCTGCCGGGGCGCCTGCTGCACGTGAACGTCATCGGCTGCACGATCTTCGCGGCCATCTCCGGCTCCTCGGCGGCAACGACCCAGGTGGTGGGCCGAATCTCGCTGTCGGAGCTGCTGAAGCGCGGCTACTCGAAGGACGTGGCCGTGGGCTCGCTCGCCGGCGCGGGCACTCTGGGCTTTCTGATCCCGCCCTCAAACATCATGATCATCTACGGTGTGCTGGGCGACGTCTCGATCGCAAAGCTCTTCACCGCGGGCTTCATCCCGGGTGCCCTGCTCGCGGGCGGCTTCATGGGCTGGATCATGCTGCACACGGCGCTCAAGCCGGAGCTGATTCCGGCGAGCGAACGCAAGGTGCGCGTCGCGACGCCCGCCGAGTTTCTGACCTCGATCCGCGAGTTGGGACCGGCGGTGTTCCTGATCCTATGCGTGCTGGGATCCATGTACGGCGGCTTCGCGACGCCCTCCGAAGCCGCCGCCGTTGGCGTGCTGGGCGCGCTGATCGTCGCCGGTGTCCAGCGGGAGCTGTCGCGGGCGGCGCTGAGGGCGATCGCCATCGGCGCGGTGCAGACCTGCGCCATGATCGCGCTGATCGTGCTGGGCGCCTCGATCCTCGGCAGCGCCGCGGCCTTCCTCGGCATTCCGGCGGCGGTCGCGGAGTTCGTGAAGAGCCTCGGCCTGTCCTCGTTCATGCTGATCGTGGCGCTGATCGCCTTCTACCTGATCCTGGGCTGCTTCCTCGACGGGTTCAGCATGATCGTGATGACCCTGCCGATCGTCATGCCGATCGTGAAAGCCGCCGGCTTCGATCCGATCTGGTTCGGCGTCTTCCTGGTGCTGGTGGTCGAGATGGCGCAGATCACCCCGCCGGTCGGCTTCAACCTCTTCGTGATCCAGGGACTGACGGAGGACGGCCTGGGCTACATCGCGCGTGTGACCCTGCCGTATCTCTCGATCATGGTCCTGTTCACGATGCTCCTCGCCGTTTTCCCCGACATTGCCCTCTGGCTTCCGCGCTACCTCAGCAGCTAGTCTGCCCCTCGGGGCAACGAGGGGAACTGAATGGAACCGCGGCAGGTCAGGACGGCGGCCGATGCGCTGAAGATCGTCAAGCAGCGCGGGCTCACCCACGTGAAGGTAGGCGTCCACGACATCGACGGCATCCTGCGCGGCAAGTACATCCACGTCGACAAGTTCCGCTCCGCCCTCGAGGGAGGCTTCGGCTTCTGCGACGTGGTGCTGGGCTGGGACATGAACGACCAGCTCTACGACAACGTCACCTATACCGGGTGGCATTCCGGCTATCCCGACGCGACCGTCCGCATCTTGCCCGAGACCTGCCGCGAGATCGCGACCGAGCCCGGCAACCTGATGTTCCTTTGCGAGTTCGTCGGAAAGGCCGAGGAGATCTGTCCGCGCGGTACGTTGCGCCGGGTGCTGGCGCGCGCGAAGAGCCTCGGCTTCGAGGTCAAGGTCGGCTTCGAGTACGAATTCTTCGTCTTTGCCGAGACGCCCGAATCGATCCGCGAGAAGGGCTACCGCAACCTGAAGCCGATCTCGCCGGGCTTCTTCGGCTACTCGATGCTGCGCAACTCGGTCCTGTCCGACTGGTACAAGGACCTGCTCGCCATGTGCGAGGCGATGGACATGGGCATCGAGGGCCTGCACACGGAGACAGGCGCCGGCGTGCTGGAAGCGGCGCTGCGCGTCGACGATGCGCTGGCCGCGACCGACAAGGCGGCGCTGTTCAAGATCTTCACCAAGGTGCTGGCGCAGAAGCGCGGCTGGCTCGCCACCTTCATGGCCAAGTGGTCGAAGGACTGGCCGGGCTGCGGCGGCCACATGCACATGTCGCTGTGGAAGAGCGGCAAGCCGGTCTTCTTCGATGAAAAGGCGCCGCATCGCATGAGCAAGACGATGCGCCAGTTCGTCGGCGGCCAGGCGGCGCTGATGCCCGAACTGTTGGGCATGGTCGCGTCGAACGTGAATTCCTATCGCCGACTGATCCCCGGCTTCTGGGCGCCGACCGCCTCGACCTGGGGCGTCGAGAACCGCACGACGTCGCTGCGTGTGATCCCGGGCTCGGCCAAGTCGACGCGGGTCGAGTATCGCGTGGCCGCTGCCGACGCCAATCCCTACCTGGCGATCGCCGCCGCCATCGGCTCGGG
>LSKJ01000429.1 GCA_001557035.1 Rhodospirillaceae bacterium CCH5-H10
CGGCGAGATCGTGCGGTCGGTCGACACGAACGGCCGCTTCAGCTTCGCCGGCCGGCAGCTCAAGGCTTCCAAGGCGCTGTCCGGCAAGCGCATTGCGCTCCGGCCCACAGATCAGGACGGCGTCTACGACCTCGTCTTCCGCAACATCGTGCTCAAGCCCATCGACCTCCATCGATAAGCCAGCCTAATCTGAAAACCGTTCACCATGTCCCCGAACAG
>LSKJ01000430.1 GCA_001557035.1 Rhodospirillaceae bacterium CCH5-H10
GTGTAACACATTCCCCCCATGGCTTCATCTTTCCTGCGGGCCCTCGGCCTGATGAGCGGCACCTCGGTCGACGGCGTCGACGTGGCGCTGATCGAGACCGATGGCGAGCGCGTGGCCTCGTTCGGCCCGACCCTGACTCTGCCGTATCCCGACGAGGCCCGTCGCACCATCCGTGCGGCGTTCGGCGCGACCGCCGAATCGGACGCGACGCAGCGGGCCGAACGGCTGGTCACCGAGCTGCATGTCGAGGCGGTGCGCGCCTGGGCCGCCGAGAGCGGCATCGCGGCGGACACGCTCGACCTCGTGGGCTTCCATGGCCAGACGATCACCCATCAGCCGGACCGCGGCTTCACCTGGCAGCTCGGCGACGGCGCGGCGCTCGCGCAAGCGCTGGGCGTGCGGGTCGTGAACGACCTGCGGTCGGCCGACGTGGCGGCCGGCGGGCAGGGCGCGCCGCTGGTGCCGATCTATCACGCGGCCCTCGCCGCCGATGTTCACCACGGCGGCGTCGGCAACGTCACCTGGATCGGCACCGACGGCTCGCTGCTCGCCTTCGACACGGGACCCGGCAACGCTCCGATCGACGACTGGTGCGCCCGCCGCGCCGGCCAGCGCTACGACAAGGACGGCGCGCTGGCGGCAGCCGGAAAGATCGATCGTGGCCGCGTGCTGCGCTTTGCCGAACACCGCTTCTTCGCGAAGGTGCCACCCAAGTCGCTCGACCGCGGTGACTTCAACGATGGCTGGGCCGATGGGCTGAGTGTCGTCGACGGTGCCGCCACGCTGACGCGCGGTACCGCCCGCGCCATTGCACTGGCGGCACGGCACTTTCCCGAACCGGTATCGCAATGGGTGATCTGCGGCGGCGGTGCGCGCAATCCGACGTTGCTGCGTGCAATCGCCGAAGAGACGAGCGGCAAAGTCGTCACGGCGGCGGATCTCGGATGGGACGGCGATGCGCTGGAAGCGCAGGCTTTCGCGTTCCTCGCGGTGCGTTCGCTGCGAGGCCTGCCGTTGACGTTTCCCGGAACCACCGGCGCGCCGCGTCCGATGACGGGCGGCCGGCTCAGCGAGCCCTGACTTAGGGCTCCTTGTTGCTGGTCGCGCGGCCCGGCGGATTGAGCAGGCTCTTGGCGACGTACTTGTCGACATCGACGGCGAGCTTGTCGAGCGAGTCGTGGAAGAAGTGGTTGGCGCCCTTGATGGTGCGCGACTCGACCGTGATGCCCTTCTGCAGCGACAGCCGCGCCACGAGCTTCTGGATGTCCGCCTGCGGCACGACCTCGTCCTTTTCCGCGCCGACGATCAGGCCGGACGAGGGGCAGGGGGCGAGGAACGCGAAGTCGTAGGAGTTGGCCGGCGGGGCCACCGAAACGAAGCAGTCGATCTCGGGGCGGCGCATCAGCAGTTGCATGCCGATCCACGCACCGAACGAATAGCCGGCGATCCAGCATGACTTGGCGTCGGCATTCATGCCCTGCAGCCAGTCGAGCGCGGCCGCGGCATCGGACAGTTCGCCCATGCCGTTGTCGAAGCGTCCCTGGCTGCGGCCGACGCCGCGCGTGTTGAAGCGCAGCACGGAGAAGCCGCGATTCACGAAGACGTGGAACAGCGAGAAGACGACCTTGTGATTCATCGTCCCGCCATACTGCGGGTGCGGATGCAGGATCAGCGCGATCGGCGCGCGTTCTTCCTTGCTCTGGTGATAGCGACCCTCGAGGCGACCTTCGGGGCCGGTGAACATCACGTCAGGCATCGAGACTCCGGTTCCTCACCCTGATCGACACTCCGGTCGTAACCGATCTGGCGGTTGTTTCGTGGGGATTCTCTATACTTGACCAATGCGCTGGGATTAATTAAATCCGAGCGACGCAGTTGGTTTTTGCCCAGAGCCCCTGTCTGGGGCGCTGGCATATCGTAGTAACGCCTTGGTTTTCAAGAACTTTAGGCGTTTCCGTAGCGAAGACCGGCCGATTCCGGCCGTGAGGAGGATGCTGTGAAGCTCAGCACCAAGGGACGTTACGCCGTCATGGCGATGGTCGATCTGGCCCGGCACGCGCAGGCGAAGCCTGTTTCCCTGTCGGACATCGCTACCCGCCAGGAAATCTCGCTCTCGTATCTCGAGCAGCTTTTTGCCCGCCTGCGCCGTGCCGGCCTGGTCAAGAGCGTACGCGGTCCCGGTGGCGGGTATCGCCTGGCCCGGGGCTCTGCCGATACCCGCGTGTCGGAAATCATTCTCGCGGTCGACGAGCCGATCAGCGCCACCCGCTGCACCGAAATGGGCGCCACCGGGTGCCGCGCGGATCGCAGCAAGTGCCTGACGCATGACCTGTGGGAAGAACTCGGCAACCAGATTCACCTGTTTTTGAGTTCCGTCACCCTGCTCGACGTGCTGGAGCGCAGGCTTGCGTCCCGCTTGCTCGAGGCGCCGTCGGCCGCCAATTCCGACACGATGGCAGCGGCCAGCTAGTCCGCAGATCTACTGCCTCATGCCCGCGCCCGCCTATCTGGATCACAACGCCACGAGCCCCCTGAGGCCGGTGGCGTTCGACGCCATGGCCGAGGCGTTGCGGGCAGGCGGAAATCCGTCGTCGGTCCACGGAGCAGGGCGCAAGGCCCGGGCGTTCGTCGACAAGGCGCGCCGGCAGGTGGCTGCCCTCGTGGGCGCCCGGCCGGGCGATACGATCTTCACGTCGGGTGCGACCGAAGCCAACAATCTCGCCGTCGTGGGCAGTGGACGCCGGCGGATCCTGGTGACCGCTGTCGAGCATGACAGCGTGCGTCGCGCCGCCCCGCAGGCTGAGGTCCTCCCCGTAGATGGCGAGGGCGTGCTCGATCTGGCGGCGCTGGAAGCCGCCCTCGCGGCATCGGCGGAGCCGGCCCTGGTAGCCGTGATGCTGGCCAACAACGAAACCGGCGTCCTGCAGCCGATCGGCGACGTGGTGCGGATCGCTCGCGCCGCGGGCGCGCTGGTCCATTGCGATGCCGTCCAGGGCGTTGGCAAGGTGCCGGTCGATTTCCAGGCACTGGGCGTCGACTATCTCAGCCTCTCTGCCCACAAGTTCGGCGGCCCCGCGGGCGTCGGTGCGCTGATCGTGCGCAGCGGCGCGCGGCTGTCTGCGGATCGTCTGGGCGGCGGTCAGGAAGCCAATCGTCGTGCCGGCACCGAGAATGTCGGCGGCATTGCGGGATTCGGTGCGGCGGCGGCCGAGGCCATGACGCCGCTCGACGTGACGGGACTGCGGGATGAGCTTGAAGTTGTCATCGCCAAGATCGCTCCGCTCGTGCGGTTCTATGGCGCCAGGGCAATGCGCCTGGGTACGACGAGCTGTTTCGCGATGCCCGGTGTGAGCGCCGAAACGCAGGTCATGGCGCTGGATCTTGCCGGTGTCTGCATCAGCGCGGGGGCGGCTTGCTCTTCCGGCAAGGTGCAGCGGTCGCCGGTTCTGGCGGCGATGGGCGTGCCGGCCGAAGAAGCGGCGTCGGCCATTCGCGTGAGCCTGGGATGGAACAGCCAGCGGGCGGATATCGAACGCTTGATCGAGGCATGGCAGAACCTATATATCCGAGTAAGAAAGTCGGATATTTCCCACACCCACTCTAGGGCCAGGGCAGCGTAGGAGTTTCGAGGGGTTAGCATGACAGCCATTACCCAAATCCGGCGCAACGACCAGCCGATCTACCTGGACTACCAGGCGACCACGCCGCTGGACCCCCGTGTCCTCGAGGCGATGATGCCGTATTTTACCCACAAGTTCGGCAATTCGGGTTCGCGCAGCCACGCCTATGGCTGGGAGGCCGAGGAGGGGACGGAGAAGGCGCGCGCGCAGGTCGCGAAGTTGATCGGCGCTGACGAGAAGGAAGTCATCTTCACGTCGGGCGCCACCGAGTCGAACAACCTCGCCATCCGCGGCGTGGCCGAGTTCTACAAGGACCGGAAGAACCACATCATCACGACGGTGACGGAGCACAAGTGCGTGCTCGATACCTGTCGCCACCTCGAACAGCAGGGCTTCGAGGTCACCTACCTGCCGGTCCGTCAGGACGGTCTTCTGGATCTCGACGTGCTGCGCGCGGCGATCACCGACAAGACGGTGCTGGTCTCGGTCATGGCCGTGAACAACGAGATCGGCGTCATCCAGCCGCTGGCCGAGATCGGCAGGATCTGCCGGGAGAAGAAGGTCTTCTTCCACACCGATGCGGCCCAGGCCGCGGGCAAGATCCCGCTCGACGTCGAGGCGCTGAACGTCGACCTGATGAGCATCTCGGGTCACAAGATCTACGGGCCCAAGGGCATCGGTGCGCTCTACGTCCGCCGCAAGCCGCGCGTGCGCCTCGTGCCGATGATCGTCGGCGGCGGGCAGGAGCGCGGCTTCCGGTCCGGCACCCTGCCGACGCCGCTCTGCGTCGGCCTGGGCGAGGCGGCCGAAATCTGCATGAAGGAAATGGACGCCGAGGCCAAGCGGCTCAAGAAGCTGCAGGAGCGGATGCTGAACGGTCTGCGCGCCAAGCTGACGGACATCGTGGTCAACGGCGACCTCGAGCAGCGCATCCCGGGCAACCTCAACATCAGCTTCGCGTATGTGGAAGGTGAATCGCTGATGATGGGGATCAAGAACCTCGCGGTCTCGTCGGGGTCGGCCTGCACCTCCGCCTCGCTCGAGCCCAGCTATGTGCTGCGGGCGCTCGGTGTCGAGGAGGAAATGGCCCACACCTCGCTGCGCATCGGCCTCGGTCGTTTCACGACGGAACACGAGATCGATACCGCGGTCGACGAACTCGTGCGCCACGTCACAAAGCTGCGCGAAATGAGCCCTCTCTGGGAAATGGCCCAGGAAGGAATCGATCTCAAGTCCATCGAGTGGGCCGCCCACTAGGGGTGCCGCTTCAAGGTTCGAGGAGAGTGTCATGGCCTACAGCGAAAAGCTGATCGATCACTACGAGAATCCCCGCAACATCGGCTCGCTCGACAAGGCGGCTGACGACGTCGGCACCGGCCTGGTCGGTGCCCCGGCTTGCGGCGACGTGATGAAGCTGCAGATCAAGGTCGGCGCCGACGGGCTGATCGAGGACGCGAAGTTCAAGACCTTCGGCTGCGGCTCGGCGATCGCCTCCAGCTCGCTCGTCACCGAGTGGGTCAAGGGCAAGACGATCGACGAGGCCGAAGCCATCAAGAACACCGACATCGCGCGCCATCTTGCGCTGCCGCCGGTGAAGATCCACTGCTCCGTCCTTGCCGAGGATGCGATCAAGGCGGCCATCGCCGACTATCGCGCCAAGGCCACCAAGAAGGCCGAGTAGCTCACTTCGGAGCCAGCGTATGACCACGACCACCGAGACACCGAAGCCAGCCGCGCCCGCCGCGCCGCGCCCGCGCCGTCCCCGTCCGCAGCTCATGACGGTGACGCCGCTTGCCGCCGAGCGCGTGAAGGGGCTGATCGAGGGGCGTGGCAAGCCGACCGCGGGCATCCGCATCGGCGTGCGCACCAAGGGCTGCTCGGGCTTGAGCTACACGCTGGAGTTCGCCGACAAGCAGGAGCCGATGGACGAGGTCATCGAGGCCGGGGGCATCAAGCTTCTGGTCGACCCGAAGGCCTCGCTCTTCCTGATCGGGACCGAGATGGATTACGAGGAAGAGAAGCTGAAGTCGGGCTTCGTCTTCAAGAACCCGAACGAGAAGGGCCGCTGCGGCTGCGGCGAATCCTTCCACGTCTGAAGACCCGTCATGGATCATTTCGCGCGGCTGGGAGTGCCGGCGGCGCTGGACGTCGATGCCGCCGCGCTCGACCGGGCCTATTTCGCGCTCCAGAGGCAGTGGCATCCCGACCGCTTCGTCTCCAGGCCGCCGGAGGAGCGGGCGAGGGCCTCGTCAGAAGCCGCCTCGCTGAATGAAGCCTATCGCACGCTGAAGGACCCGCTCCGCCGCGCGTTCTATATGGCGGAGCGCGCCGGAGTGGAGATGCCGGGCGACGGCAAGACGATCGACGACCCGGAACTGCTGATGGAAGCCATGGAGGCGCGCGAGGCGCTGCATGACGCGGGCACGCCCGAGGCGGTGGACGCGCTGGCCGCGGAAGCCCGTCAAAGCGTGCAGAAAGCGCTGGCCGGGCTGCCTAGTTTGTTCTTGGCAAACGACAGGGCCGCCATCAGAAAGGCGCTCCTTCGCCTGCGGTACCTCGACAAGTTCGCCGAGGAGGCGCGGGCACGACGCATGAATCTCGATCGGTCGAACGCATGACCCTGATGGAAATCCACGAGCCGGGCGAAACGCCGCTGCCGCATGCCGGCGAGGGCTCGCTGGCGGTCGGCATCGATCTCGGCACGACCAATTCCGTGGTCGCCATCGCCCGCGACGGCAAGCCGGCGGCGCTGCACGACGAGACCGGCAAGGCGCTGGTGCCGTCGGTCGTGGCCTATCCCAAGGCGGGTGGCGTGCTGGTCGGCGAGGATGCCCGTGCCGTCATGGCCGCCGAGCCGCGCAATGTCGTCGCCTCCATCAAGCGACTGATGGGCCGGGGGGCGGCCGATCTTCACGCCGTGGCCGGCGTTCTGCCCTACGAGGTCGAGCCGGGTACCGGCGAGACCGACATGGTCAAGCTGCGCATCGGCGGCAAGGCGCGGTCTCCGGTGGAGATCTCGGCCGAGATCCTGAAGGCATTGCGCGCCCGCGCCGAGGCGGCGCTCGAAAAGCCCGTCGAGCGGGCCGTCATCACCGTACCGGCCTATTTCGACGACGCGGCGCGCACGGCGACCCGCGATGCCGCGCGCGTGGCGGGGCTCGAAGTGCTGCGGCTGGTGAACGAGCCGACCGCGGCCGCCCTGGCCTACGGTCTCGACAAGGGGTCCGAGGGGCTCTACGCGGTTTACGATCTGGGCGGCGGCACCTTCGATTTCTCGCTGCTGCGCCTGGAAAAGGGCGTGTTCCAGGTCCTCGCGACCGGCGGCGACACCGCGCTGGGCGGCGACGATTTCGACCGCGCCATCGCCGAGCGCATGCTGTCTGAGCGCAAGCGCGACGGCCTCGCTGACCAGGTCGACGAGACGGCGGTGAAGGCTGCCCTCGCGCTGGCCCGGCACATGAAGGAACAGCTTTCCGAGCGCGACCAGACATCGGGTCGGCTGGAGATCGCCGGTACGCCGTCGTTCCACGCCCTGACGCGGGACGAGTTCGACGCGATGGTCGAGGCGCCTGTGGGTCGCACGCTCGACATCTCGCGCAACGTCCTGGCCGATGCCGGCATGGCAGCTTCCGACGTCGAGGGCGTGGTGCTGGTCGGCGGCTCGACGCGCGTGCCGCTGGTGCGCACGAAGGTCGCCGGCATGATCGGCAAGCCGCCGCTCACCGACATCGATCCCGACGAGGTCGTGGCGCTCGGTGCCGCACTGCAGGCCGAAGCCCTGACCGGCGGCGGCGACACGCTGCTGCTCGACGTGACGCCGCTGTCGCTCGGCCTCGAGACGATGGGCGGCATCGTCGAGAAGATCGTGCCGCGCAATACGCCGATCCCCGCGCAACTCGCGCAGGATTTCACGACCTACCAGGACGGGCAGGACGCCATGGCGATCCACGTCGTCCAGGGCGAGCGCGAGATGGTCGCGGATTGCCGCAGCCTGGCGCGCTTCGAACTCACCGGTATTCCGCCCATGACGGCGGGCGCCGCGCGCATCCGGGTGACCTTCGCCGTCGATGCCGACGGGCTGCTGACCGTCTCGGCGGAGGAAGGCACCACCGGCGTGGCGCAGCGGGTCGAAGTGAAGCCGTCTTATGGGCTGAGCCACGAGGACATGGCCGACATGCTGTACGACAGCATGGACAATGCCGAGGCCGACATGAACCTGCGCCTGCTGACCGAGGCGCGCGTCGAGGCGCGGCGGGGGCTGCTGGCGCTGGCCGCGGC
>LSKJ01000431.1 GCA_001557035.1 Rhodospirillaceae bacterium CCH5-H10
AACCGTTCACCATGTCCCCGAACAGGTGTTCACCATCTCCCCGGCCCAAACACGTATGACGGGGGAGGAAAGTAGAAGCAGTGGCTAACGCCCCTTGAACGACGGCTTGCGCTTTTCGCGGAAGGCCGAGGTGCCTTCCTTGTAGTCCTCGGTCAGGCCGGTCAGCACGTTCTGGTCGGCGTCCATGTGGCTGCCGAGATCGTCGAGCGCATGGGCCAGGCGATTTACCGTGCTCTTGGTCATGCGCACCGGGATCGGCGGCTGGCGCGCGATGCGCTCGGCGAACGCCATCGACGCCGTGAATGCCTGGCCGTCGTCCACGACGTTTTCGACCAGGCCCCAGTCCAGCGCCTCCGCCGCGCCGATCCGGTCCGACGCCAGAATCACCGCCTGCTTGGTGCGCGCCGGGCCCATCAGCGTCAGCATGCGCGGGATCGAGCCCCAGCTCATGTTCATGCCGAGTTCGACCTCGGGAATGCGGAAATGCGCCGAGCGGCCGCAGGTGCGGAAGTCGAGCGACACGACCAGCGCCGCGCCGCCGCCGACGCAATGGCCTTCGATGGCGGCGATGGTGACCTGGTCCATGTCCTGCCAGGCCTTGCACATCTTCGGGCCCATGCGCTGCTTCTGGATGCGCTCGCCGACCGGCAGGGTCGCGCGCGCCCATCCTTCCGGATCCTTCAGGTCGAAGCCGGCGGAGAAGGCCTTGGCCGAGCCGGTGAGGATCACCACCGTGGTCTCGATGTCGTCCTCGAAGTCGCGCGGCACCTCGCGCAGTTCGCGCATCGCCTGCTGGCTCAGCGCATTGATGCCGTCGCCGCGATCGAAGCGCACGACGGCGATGCGACCCTGCGGGCCCAGCCCCTTCTCGACCTTCACGAACTGACGATCCATCGCGCGTTTCCTCCGTCGTTTCGTCCGAAGTTACCGGCTCGGCTTTACAAGGGCGAGCCGCTTCGGTTGACTGGCCTGCATGTCGAAAGCCATTGAATCCGCCGTCTTCGAGCGTCGCGTCACCGCGTTGTTCGCCCCTTACTCCAAGCCCGGATCGCCGGGCGCCGTCGTCGGCGTCATGCGCGACGGCGAGGTCGAGTTCTGCAAGGGCTTCGGACTCGCCAGTCTCGAACTCGGTGTGCCGATCCGCCCCGACACGCGCTTCCGCATCGCCTCGGTGAGCAAGCAGTTCACGGTTACGGCGGCGCTGATGCTGGCGACGGAAGGCAAGCTCAAGCTCTCCGATCCGCCGCACAAGTACCTGCCCGAACTGGCGCCGCTGCCGGTGACGATCGACCAGATGATGCGCAATTCGAGCGGCCTGCCCGACTTCCTCGAACTGCTGCGGCTGGGCGGGCACGGTCTGGACCGGCCGGCGCGCCCGGAGGACCTGTTCGATGCCTGCACGCGCAACCGGCACCTCAACTTCGCGCCCGGCAGCCGCTTCCTCTACAGCAACACCAACTTCCTGCTGCTCGGCCTGATCGTCGAGAAGCTGGCGAAGAAGAAGCTGGGGGATGTGCTCGCCGAGCGCATCTTCAAGCCGCTCGGCATGGCGCAGACCAGACTGACGGCCGAGATCGATGCCGTGATCCCCGGCCTCGCCACCGGCTATCTTGGCGACCGCGAGCAGGGCTTCCGCCGCGCGGCGCACGCCTATCCGCAGGGCGGCGAAGGCGGCCTCACCTCGACGGTCGAGGACCTGCTGATCTGGAGCCGGCACTTCGACAAGCCCACTCTGGGCAAGACGATCCCCGCGCAGCTCGCCGCCATCGCGCCGCTTACGGGTGGCAAGGCCAACAACTATCGCCGCGGCGTGGCCGTCGAGGAACTGCGCGGCCTGCAAACCGTCGGCCATGGCGGCCTGTGGCCGGGTTTCCGCACCGAGTTCCTGCGCGTGCCGAAGGCCGGCCTCACGGTCGTCGTCATCGCCAACCTGGGCAGCATCGATCCGTGGCGGCGCGCCCGCGACATCGCTGCGCTGGCGCTGGAAGGCGACAGGCGGATGAAGCCCGCGCTCGCACCGATCACGCAGGCCGAGATCAAGCCGCTCGCCGGGACCTGGTTTAGCGCGGCCGAACCGTCGCTGTTCGACCTGGCCTGGCGCAACGGCGAGGCGGTGGTGACGCAGAACGGCATGCCCTTCGCGCTGGGCCGCCGCGCCGGCGGCTGGCTCGCCGCCGAACGCGGCTCTTACGAGTTCGCGTTGAAGCCCGGACCGAAGGGCGCGCTCAAGGTCGATCTCGGCGCCGGTCGCATCCTCACCTTCGAGAAGATGGTGAAGCGCGCCGCCGTGCCGTCGGATCTTGCCGGCACCTATGTCTCCTCCGACTGCGCCGCCGTCTGGCGCATAAGCCGCGACGGGAAGGACTGGACGATGGAGGTCGGCGGCCCGCTGATCTCGGGCGGTGCGCCGTGGATCGTGCGCGGCCTCGACGCCGACACGGTGGAGATCGAATCGCCAGGGAGCTGGATCAAGGCGACCCAGCTCGCCCGCCTTATCCGCGACCGCACCGGCCAAATCGTCGCGCTCGAAGTCTCGACCGGCCGCATCAAGAAGATGCGCTTCGATCGGGAGGATTGAGCTTTCGGACTCTTCCCCTTTGCGGACTCCGCAAAGGGGAAGTGCCCTCGTCTTACGAGGGCGATGGGGTCATGACCCCTC
>LSKJ01000432.1 GCA_001557035.1 Rhodospirillaceae bacterium CCH5-H10
ATCCCGGGCCACGGCCAGTATCTCCGCCAGCCGCTCTATGTCGGCGACTTCTGTAACATCATCGCGGCCTGCATCGCCCAGCCGCGGCCCGGCCAGGTGTTCAACATCTCCGGTCAGGAGCAGATCGCCTATATCGACCTGATCCGTGCCCTGAAGGAAGCCAGCGGCGCCAAGGCCGCCATCGTCCGCATCCCCTACGGCCTGTTTCGCACGCTGTTGCAGCTCTACGCGATGGTGGATTCCAATCCGCCCTTCACCGTGAGCCAGCTCGCCGCGCTGGTCGTGCCCGAAACCTTCGAGGTGATCGACTGGCCGCGCCTGTTCGGCGTGAAGTCGACGCCGATCCTCGAGGGCCTGCGCGAAACGTTCCGGGACCCGGTCTATTCCAGCGTGGTCCTGGAGTTCTGAGAATGGCCCGCGTCGCCATCATCGGGGCGGGCGCCATGGGACTGGCGGCCGCCTACCATGCGCTCAAGGCCGGACACGAGGTCACGGTCTTCGAGGCCGACCGCATCGCCGGCGGCATGGCGGCCCATTTCGACTTCGCCGGCCTGTCGATCGAGCGCTTCTACCATTTCGTCTGCAAGTCCGACCGGCCGACCTTCGAGCTGATGCAGGAGCTCGGCATCGGCGACCGCATGGTCTGGCGCAAGACGTCGATGGGCTACTTCTTCGACGGCCGGCACTATCGCTGGGGTGATCCGCTCGCGCTTCTCACCTTCCCCAAGCTCGGGCTGATCTCGAAGATCCGCTACGGCCTGCAGATGTTCCTGTCGACCCGGCGCAACGACTGGGCGTCGCTGGAGAAGGTCAATGCGCGGGACTGGATCGTCGGAGGGAGCGGGCAGCGCGCCTACGACGTGCTGTGGCGGCGCCTCTTCGATCTCAAGTTCTTCGAGTATGCCAACAACATCTCGGCGGCCTGGATCTGGACGCGCATCAAGCGCGTCGGTACCTCGCGCGCCTCACTCCTGCAGGAGGAATTGGGCTACATCGACGGCGGTTCGCAGACACTGATCGATACGCTGGTCGACGCCGTCGAGAACCACGGCGGCATGCTGAAGCTCGGCGCACGAGTCAGCGAAATCACCAGCGAGAACGGCCGCGTCACCGGGCTGGTCGTCGATGGCGCCGCCCAGTCGTTCGACGCCGTCATCTCGACCGTGCCGACCCCCTTCGTGTCGAAGCTGGTGCCGGGCCTGCCGGCCGAGGCCAAGGAGAAGTACGACGCGATCCGCAACATCGGCGTCGTCTGCGTGCTGTTCAAACTCAGCAAGCCGGTCACGAAGCACTTCTGGCTGAACATCAGCGACGCCGGCATCGACATCCCCGGCATCGTCGAATTCTCCAACCTGCGGCACCTGTCGGAGACCGTCGTCTACGTGCCCTACTACATGCCGCAGACGCATCCCAAGTTCGGCCGCAGCTCCGAGGCCTTCGTTGCCGAGGCTTTCGGCTACCTGCAGAAGCTCAACCCCGCCCTGCAGGTTGGCGATCTGCTGGCAAGCCAGGTGGGCCGGCTCAACTATGCCCAGCCCGTCTGCGAACCGGGCTTCCTCGCCAAAATTCCGAAGGTTCAGACAGCGATCGAGGGCCTGCAGATCGCCGACACCTGCTTCTACTATCCCGAGGATCGCGGCATTTCCGAAAGCGTGCGCTACGGCCGGCTGATGGCGCAGGCGATCGACGATCCCGGCGTCTGGCGCGCCGAGAATCGCTAGACTGGGGTCGATGAACCTCCAGTTCCTGAAGTTCCTGGTCACCGGCGGCATCGCCGCTCTCGTCAATTTGCTGAGCCGCTACGCGCTGAACCACGTCATGTCGTTCGAGGCCGCCGTGGTCGTGGCCTACCTGCTCGGCATGGCCACCGCCTACCTGCTGGCGCGCCGCTTCGTGTTCGATGCCTCGGGCCGCCCGGTGGCCTCCGAAGTACGCCGCTTCGTGCTGGTCAACCTCGTGGCGCTGGGCTTCGTCTGGGCGATCAGCGTCGGCCTCGCCCGGATCGTGTTCCCCGCCATCGGCATGACCTGGCATGCCGACGACATCGCCCACCTGATCGGCGTGCTGGCGCCTGCGGTGACCAGCTATATTGGCCACCGCTTCTATACCTTCGCCCGAAAGTAGCGGGCGCGGTCTCTAGGTGTAGAGGACGATCGCGCAGACGCCGACCCAGGCCACGACCGTGGCCAAAAGCGGCAGATCCGACAGCAGCGCATCGGTCGGCGATTCGCCGGCCCCCAGCCGCTCCACCACGTACCAGTAGCGGAACAGGCCGAAGATCACCAAGGGGATGGTCGCCGTCAGCTTCTGGTTCGCCGACATGACGAACAGGCTGTAGAAAACCAGCGCGCCGGTCGCCGACATCTCGGCGTAGCGCTCGATCAGCGCCGGCGAATACTTTTCCAGCACCTCGCGCCCGTCCGAGCCGCTGCCCAGCAGTTCCTGCCGCCGCTTCACGGCAGCGAGATAGAGCGCGAGGCAGAGGGTCGTGATCAGCATCCAGCCGGAGAGCGGCAGATCGAGCACGATGGCGCCGGCACAGATGCGCAGCACGAAGCCGATGGCGATGCTGAAGATGTCGAGCACAGGCTGCTGCTTCAGCACGAACGTGTAGGCGACGTTGAGAACGAGGTAACCCGCGATCACCGCCATGACGTACGGCTGGAAGACCGCGGCCACGGCCAGCCCCGCCAGGATCAGGCCCAGCAACCCGAGCGCGCCGCCGCGCGAGACGCGCCCGGCGGCCAGCGGCCGCGAGAAGCGCTTGGTGGGATGGCGCCGGTCGCGCTCGATGTCGTGCAGGTCGTTCACGATGTAGCAGGCCGACGAGGCCGCGCAGAACAGCGCAAAGGCCAGCAGCGACAGCTTGATGGAGGCCGGATTCGTGAACTCGCGGGCAAAGACCAGGGGGGCGAAGACGAAGCCGTTCTTCACCCACTGGCGGGGCCGCACCAGTTGGATGAGCCCCACGATCATGCCGCCCGAAGAAGACGAACTCATTGCCCCAAGCCACCCCGCATTGCGGGCATCTATGCGCACTCTGCCGGACTCTGGCAATCCCTCCGGTCCCACCGTCCCTTGCCAGCGCAGCGCGATTGACGTGGCCTTCGCCGGGCGGAAGAAGTACCATTGTTGAGAATTGTTCGCTTCTTGGGCACAGGACGGATGAGACCTGTTTCCTCCTGGGGACGCCTGAGCGCGGAGCCTCATCAAGTCGTCGACCTGTCCGATATCTCCGCCCTGGCCGACCAGATGCGGGGCATGGGACCCGCGATTCCGCTCGGCATGGGCCGCAGCTACGGCGACGCCTGCCTGAACCCCGCCGGTTCGCTGCTGAGTACGGCACGGCTCGACCGCTTCCATTCATTCGATCCCGAGATGGGGCGGCTGGTTTGCGAGGCCGGCGTACAGCTTCGCGACATCCAGCGGGCCATGGTCCCCCGCGGCTGGAGCCTGCCTGTGATTCCCGGCACGCAGATCGTGAGCGTGGGCGGCGCCATTGCCAACGACGTGCACGGCAAGAACCACCATCGCGTCGGCTCGTTCGGCCATCATGTCCGGAACATCAAGCTGGTGCGTACCGACGGCCAGGCCATCGATTGCGGGCCGGGGGTGAACCCCGACCTGTTCGCCGCCACGGTGGGCGGCATTGGCCTCACCGGGTTGATCGCCACGGCCGAGCTTCAACTCCAGCCAGTCGCGGGACCATGGCTCGATACCGAGATCCTGCCCTACAGAAGCCTCGACGAGTTCCTGACCCTGGCCGACGATTCGGAGTCGCTCTGGGAGCACACCGTGTCCTGGCTCGACTGCACTGCCGGCCGCCGCACCCGCGGCATCTTCCTGCGCGCCAATCCGGCGGTGGATCAATCGGGCAAGCCCCCGGTGCCGCGCCATAGTGCCGTGCCGCTGACGCCGCCTTTGTCGCTGTTCAACCGGCTGACGCTGCCGGTCTTCAACGCACTGTACTATCACCTGAACGCGCATCGCGGCGGGGCGAAGCGGCGGCCATTCGATACGTTCCTGTTCCCGCTCGACGACGTGCAGGACTGGAACCGGCTCTATGGGC
>LSKJ01000433.1 GCA_001557035.1 Rhodospirillaceae bacterium CCH5-H10
ATCCTGAACCCGCCGCAGTCGGGCATCCTCGGCATGCACAAGATCCAGCAGCGGCCCATGGTGGTCGGCGGCGAGATCAAGGCGCGCCCGATGATGTACCTGGCTCTGTCCTACGACCATCGCATCATCGACGGCCGCGAGGCTGTGTTGTTCCTGGTCAAGGTCAAGGACTGCATCGAGGATCCCGAGCGCCTGCTGCTCGGCGTCTAGAGCGCACGACGATTGCCTCGCCCTCGGTGTCATCCCGAGCGGAGCGAGGGACCCTTGGTCGGGCGCAGCGAAAGGTCCCTCGCTGCGCTCGGGATGACACAGAGTGTGGATCAGCCGGTGCAATGCCATGGCAAATGAATCCTTCGATCTGATCGTGATCGGCGCCGGCCCCGGCGGCTATGTCGCCGCGATCCGCGCCTCGCAACTCGGCCTCAAGGTCGCCGTCGTCGAGAAGCGCGCGACGCTCGGGGGCACCTGCCTCAACGTCGGCTGCATCCCCTCGAAGGCGCTGTTGCAGTCCTCGCACCTGTTCGAGGAGGCGGGCCACGATCTCGCCGCGCACGGCGTCGTCGTGGCGGCGCCGAAGCTCGATTTCGCGCAGCTCATGAAGCGCAAGGGCGAGGTCGTCGAGGCCACGACCAAGGGCATCGCCTTCCTGTTCAAGAAGAACAAGATCGCGTCCTACACCGGCGCCGGCCGCATCGAGGCGCCGGGCTCGGTTGCGGTCGTGGGCGACGACGGTGCGGTCAAGGACACGCTGTCGGCCAAGAACATCCTGATCGCCGCCGGCTCGGAAGTGATGCCGTTGCCCGGTGTGACGATCGACGAGAAGAAGATCGTCTCCTCGACCGGCGCGCTGGAACTCGGCGAAGTGCCGAAGCGCCTGGTCGTGGTCGGCGCCGGCATCATCGGCCTCGAACTGGGCTCGGTGTGGCGCCGTCTCGGTGCCGACGTGACGGTGGTCGAGTTCCTCGATCGCATAACGCCGGGCGTGGACGACGAGGTCACCAAGTTCTTCCAGCGCGCGCTCACCAAGCAGGGGCTGAAGTTCAAGCTCGGCGCCAAGGTCACCAGGGCCGAGACGACCGGTGCGGGCGTGACGCTGACGGTCGAGCCCGCGAAGGGCGGCGCGGCCGAGACGCTCGAAGCCGATGTCGTGCTGGTGTCGATCGGCCGCCGTCCCTTCGTGCAGGGCCTCGGCCTCGACAAGGTCGGCGTGAAGATGACGGAGCGCGGCCGGATCGCCGTCGATGGCCACTTCCAGACCTCGGTGCCCGGCATCTATGCCATCGGCGACGTGATCGACGGGCCGATGCTGGCGCACAAGGCGAGCGAGGACGGCGTGGCCTGCGTCGAGACGCTCGCCGGTCAGAAGGGGCATGTGAACTGGGAGCTCGTGCCCTCGATCATCTACACGCAGCCCGAGGTCGCCTGGGTCGGCAAGACCGAGGAACAACTGAAGTCGGCCGGCGTTGCCTACAAGGTCGGCAAGTATCCGTTCACCGCCGACCCGCGCAGCCGCGCGAACGGTGCCACGGAGGGCTTCGTGAAGGTCTTGGCCGACAAGGCGAGCGACAAGGTGCTGGGCGTCCACATCTTCGGCGCCGAGGCCGGAACCATGATCGCCGAAGCCGCGATGGCGATGGAATTTTCCGCCTCGGCCGAGGATATCGGCCGCATTTGTCACGCGCATCCCACGGTCAACGAGGCGATGAAGGAAGCCGCGCTCGCCGCCTGGGACAAGCCTATCCATCTGTAGGCACGCCATGCGCCAGCCCTTGATGGCGCTTGCGATCGTCGCCTGCCTGGCGATGTCGGTGGTCGGGGGCTTCATCCCGATCCTCCAGGGCTGGATCTTCTTCGTGATCGCCCTCTATCTGCTGGCGACGGAATTCGAGACCGGCCGCAAATGGGTGACGTCGGCGCGGCGGCGCTGGCCGAAGCTCGACCAGTGGATCGTCAAGGCGCGCGACCATAAATGGGCGCCGCGTCACCTCAAGGAATTCGAGGACATGACCGATCCCTCGAAGTAGCCGTCAGCTCTTGCCCTCGAAGCCGCGATAGACGGCTTCCGCGATCGGCAGCAGTTCCTCGCGGCTGGCGGGCGCCGTCACCGCGAAGCCGAATCCCTGGTCTATCCAGGCGAAGGTCGAGGCCTCGCCTTCTTTCTGGAAGCGGAAAGCCGTCTCGGTGCCCTCGGCGGCGCGAACGTAGATGGTGAGTCGCCTGCCGCTCGCATCGTCGTACATGAGCTGCGCTGCCGCCCCGCTGCCGCCCGGCAGCAGGCGCCCGCCCATCAGACGGTAGCCGAACGACGAAAGATCCGGCGCGGCGAGCTTGCGGCCCAGCCGCTTGGACAGCCATTGCAGCAGGTGGGCTTCCTGCTGCACGCCGACTTCCACCGGATGGGCGACCTCGACGACGAAGGTGCGGTAGGCTGCCTGCGCGCCGTGCGCCACGCTGGCTGTCGGCGCGATCGGCGGGGAAGCCGGTGCGATCCCGTTGGCGAACCAGCCGGCCGCCGCGCCGCAGACGAAGATCGCCACTGCTGCGGCGGCGCTGGTCCAGCCCCTCGTCCAGGAAGTACGCCGCGTGGCGCGCAGGTTGGCGATGCGCAGGCGTGATGGAATCGGCTCGGCGAACTTGGCGTCGAGACGGCTGCGCAGCATGGCGCGCTGGCGGCGCTCCGTGCCGATGCGCTCTGCGAGGTCGGGATGCGCGGCCAGATGCGCCTCGACGGCGGCGCGGCGCTCGCCGTCCAGCCGCTCGTCGACGAAGGCCTGCAACTCGTCCTCGCCAATCGGAAGGTTCCGGTCCGTCATTTCACTCTCCGCAGGAGCGTCGTCCGCCCCGTCTCGAGCAGCGCGCGCAGCTTCTGCCGGCCACGTGCCAGCCGCGACATCACCGTGCCGGTCGGCACGCCCATCACCTTCGCGGCATCGTCGTAGGAAAGATCCTCCACGCCGACCAGCAGCAGCAGCGACTTCTGCTCCTCCGGCAACTGGTCGAGCGTCGTCAGGATGTCCTGCACTTCCAGGCCACTTTCCTGCAGCGCACGGGTCGAGGGCGACGTCGCTTCGTCGAGTTCGACATGCGTGCCGCGCCGCTGCCCCTGCCGCAGCGCCGAGACATGGAGATTGCGCAGGATGGTGAAGAGCCATGCCCGGAGGTCGCCATCGCTTCGCCGCTGCGACCAGCGCGACAGCGCCCGTTCGAGCGTGTCCTGCACGAGATCGTCGGCGGCGGCGTGATCGCGCACCAGAGCGTAGGCATAGCGGCGCAGCGCGGGGATCAGCGGCTCGAGGAGGGCTTCCGCATCGGCCATGGCGTTACTCTACAGGAAGGCGGCGCCGGTCGGACGGTGGCCGGCGCCGCGATCCCGATATCTACTTGGCGATGTGCCACGCGCCGTTCAGGAAGCCGTCGCCCGTCGTGTCGCCGGCCTTGGTGTCCTTGGCGAAGGCGTAGAGCGGCTTGCCCTTGTAGGCCCACTGCTTCAGCCCGTCGTCGCGGGTGATGATGGTCCAGTCGCCCGACGCCTTGGCGCCGTCGGCGACGAGGGCCGGCGGCCAGTTGGTGGCGCACGGGCCGTTGCACACCGACTTGCCGGGCGTGGCGTCCTTGTCGAACGTGTAGAGCGTCATGCCGCTCGCCGTGACGAGCATGCCGTTCTTCATCATCGGCGGGGTGGCGGTCGCCGGTTCGGCGGCGAACGCGCTGCCGGCGGCGAGAACCGCC
>LSKJ01000434.1 GCA_001557035.1 Rhodospirillaceae bacterium CCH5-H10
GCGCATGACGATGCCCTCGCCGTCGACGCTCAGCACACCGGCCGAGACGCCCGCCAGCACCGCGTCGGTGAGGCGCCGTCGTGTGTCGAGTTCGGTGTTGGCATGGACCAGTTCGCCGCGCTGCTGCTCGATCTGGCTGGCCATGCGGTTGAACGAGCGCGCGAGCTGGCCCAGCTCGTCGTTGGGCGGCCCCTCCTCCACGCGCGCGCTGAGGTCGCCACCACGCACCTTTTCGGCGGCCTGCATCAGCCCGCCGATCGGCTCCGTGAGGCGCGAGGCGAACAGGATGGCAAGCCAAACCGCCGCCAGCAGCATCAGGAACGCGATGGCGCCGCAGACCACGAAGAGGATGAGCTGGCTGCGCCGCAGCGCCGATTCGATCTGCGAATAGAACGAGCCCGCGAACTCGATGCTCTTGATGTAGTCGACGACGCGCAGGTCGACGGCGTGGCCGGTCGCCAGGAACAGTGGCTCGCCCACGAAGAGCTGCATCACGAAGTAGGCGCCGGTCGGCGATTCGAACTGCACCGGCCGTGCCTGGTTGACCGCCTGCCAGAGGAACTGCGCGGGAGGCACCGGATTGGCCATGCCCTCGGCATCCGGCGCCTTGGCCTGGGCGATCACGCCCTTGTCGGCGTCCAGGACCGTCGCCTCGATGATCGGACGGCCCTCGATCAGGCGCTGCAGCATCGCCTTGGTCGCGGCGGGATCGCGCAGCCCGTCGACTCCCTCGGCCTGAAGCGGGCTCGAGATCGCCTCGATGTCGTTCAGTATCTCCTGCTCGCGGGCGCGCCGCACCGGCTCGCCGATGGCGCGCGCCGCCTCGTAGGAAGCCTGCGAGGGCTTCACCACGAAATCGGTGAGGCTGATCACCAGCATCGACAGGATGATGGTGACGATGACCGTCGGTGTGATGGTGAAGACGCTGCACACCAGGACCAGCCGCATGTGCAGGCGCGACCCCGCGGCGCCGCGACGCCGGTCGAGCCAGAGCTGGGTGAGACGGACGGCCACGACCGAGGCGAGCGCAATGGCGATGACGAGGTCGGCGACCAGCAGGCCCGTCATCCAGCCGCGCGTGCTGAAGGATTCCGGCACGAAGCCGGCCAGCCACGCATAGGTCGCGGTGCCGGCGGCGATGGCGAGAATGGCCAGGGAGACGGCGGCAACGCGGCCGGAGAGGCTGCGCAGCACCTTGCTCATCCTGTCGCCCAAGCGTGAAACGCCCAGCGCAGCTGTCACGAAGTCACCCGCCTCGGCGAACCTGCGGCGTGCGAACCACGGGGACGTCGAGGTCCTTTATCTTCTTGCGCAACGTGTTGCGATTGAGCCCCAGGAGACGGGCCGCGCGCAACTGATTCCCGCGTGTAGCCCCAAGCGCCAGCGCGAGCAACGGGCGCTCGACCTCGGAAATGACACGATCGTACATGCCGTCGGGCGGCAGCCGGTCGCCGTGGGCGGCGAACATCGACTGGAGATGACGGTCGACGGCGTCGGCCAGAGACACGTCGTCCGCCATTTCCGACGGCGAGGACGTGGGCTCGATCGCCGACATCGCATCGGCCAGCTCGGCCTCGATCGTCTCCACCCCGATGATCTCCTCGGAATAGAGCGCGGAGAGCCTGCGGACCAGATTGACGAGCTCGCGCACGTTGCCTGGCCAGCGATGCTGTTTCAGGCGGGTCATCGCTTCCGGCGACAGGACCTTGGTCGGCAGGCCGTCGGTCGTGGCGGCCTGCAGATAGTGGTTGGCGAGTTCGGGA
>LSKJ01000435.1 GCA_001557035.1 Rhodospirillaceae bacterium CCH5-H10
GGTCAATTCCATCGCCAGGATCCATCGTGGCCTGGCGGGCGAGCCCCCGAGCCGTGGCGCGCAAACGGCGGGCGCGCACCGCGTCTTCATCGGCCTCATCTTCGGCGAACTCGAACTCGGGCGAAGGCGTGACCGGCTCGGGCGCGATTTCTTCATGCTCGGCAAGCTCCGGCTCTCGGCGAATGCCGCCATTGGCGGGATCGTCGACGGGCTGCCCTTCCTGAAGGCCGTTCGGTGCCTCCCCGCTTGCCGTCGGACCTGAAGGAACTTGCGCGGCGCTCCAGTCATCGAGGGTGACGCTGGAAGGTCTCGGCCGCCCCGACTTGGGTGGCGGCAGCAGACGCTCTGTCAGCTGCCGGTCTTCGTAGTACCGTGCCTTCCGGGCCCGGATCGGTGGACAGCCGGAAACCAGAACCAACTCGTCAGTCGCCGGCAGCTGCATGACCTCTCCGGGCGTCAGCAGCGGTCGCGCTGTCTCCTGCCGAGAAACCATGAGATGCCCGAGCCACGGACTGAGCCGATGGCCGGCGTAGTTCCTGGCATCACGAATCTCCGTGGCGGTGCCGAGTGCATCCGAGACGCGCTTGGCGGTACGCTCGTCATTGGTGGCAAAGCACACACGGACTTGGCAGTTGTCCAGGATGGCGTTGTTCGGACCGTAGGCCTTCTCGATCTGATTGAGGGACTGGGCGA
>LSKJ01000436.1 GCA_001557035.1 Rhodospirillaceae bacterium CCH5-H10
GGTAGAAATTGGAGCGGGCGAAGGGATTCGAACCCTCGACCCCGACCTTGGCAAGATATTGGTCCATCTTCGCTAGACTAGCCTCCGATAGCCAGTAGCCCGCAAAAACAACTAGTTAGAGCGACCCACCTACGCCGCACTACCCGCATCTAGCCTGCTATTCGCTTTATCTCGCTTACAAGGCGCTTACATTCTTGCCGCAATTTGATAATGTAAGCAGGCAGCGCAGGAGAGCGATAGTGTCGAGGTTGACCAAGCGGGCGGTCGAAGCCCTTGCTACCACCGCGGAGGGCCAGGAATTCCTTTGGGACGGTGAGATTCGCGGCTTCGGCGTCCGGGTAATTCCGTCTGGCCTGAAGACCTTCGTCGTCCAGTATCGCAACGCGGCGGGCAAGAGCCGCAGGATCAAAATCGGCCGGTTCGGCATCATGACCGTTGAAAAGGCCCGTGAGCTTGCGAAGGTGAAGCTTGGCCGCGTCGCTGAGGGCATTGACCCCGCCGAGGAACTGGAGGCTGGGAGGGACAACATAACGGTCGAGGCATTGTGCGACTGGTATCTAACGGAAGCTGAAGCGGGTCGGATCCTTGGCCGCAAGAACCGCCCAATCAAAGCATCGACGCTGGCGATGGATCGGAGCCGGATCAACACTCACATAAAACCGCTGCTCGGCAAGCGGTTGGTGGGCAGCCTCCGCGTCGTCGACATCGAGGGCATGCAATCCGATATCGTGGCCGGAAAGACTGCCGCTACGGAGCGGCGGCCGGGACGGGGTGGAGTCGCCCGGGGTGGACCGGGCGTGGCAGGCCGGGCGGTCGCAACGTTCCAGTCGATTCTCAGCCACGCCGCGCGCCTGGATGTCATCGAGAAACATCCGAGCCAAGGCGCACGACGTCTCGCCGGCAAGAAGAAGCAGCGACGCCTCAGTACCGGCGAGATCAAGAAGCTCGGCGCGGCCCTACAGTATGGCGAACGAAACGGCGAGCACAGCACTGGACTGGCGGTTGTCAGGTTTCTGCTGCTGACAGGCTTTCGCATCTCCGAGGGCCAGCAGATGCACCGCGATTGGCTCCACGCCGAAAAGGGCTACGTTGCCTTCCCCGACACCAAGGCGGACGCTCAGATTCGGGCGATCGGACCGGTTGCTGCCCGCCATGCCGCGAACCAACCGAAGCAAGAAGGCAGCCCGTACGTTTTTCCTGCCGACGTTGGCGACGGCGCTTTCACTGCGGGCAAGGCCTGCTTGGAGCGACTGTGCGCGATGGTAGGCATTACAGGTGTCACGCCGCACACGCTTCGTCATACGTTTGGAAGTGTAGCCGGTGATCTCGGCTTCTCGGAATTGACGATCGCCGCGATGCTGGGCCACGCGGCACAGTCGGTAACGCAGGGCTATGTCCACATCGACGAGGCTCTCAAGCTTGCCATCACTCGCACCTCGGACACGATCGCGCAGTTGCTGAACGAGGGTGCGCAGGAGGCGCGTGCACCCCGTAATCGCTCGCACAGGGCTATGTCTCGCGGCGCCGAAATCAGCGCAGATTAACCAGGATAGCGGAGCCAGAATCGTAAGCGCTAATTTCCCCGCACGTTGATGCCGCCTGTCGGCGTTTGATTTAGG
>LSKJ01000437.1 GCA_001557035.1 Rhodospirillaceae bacterium CCH5-H10
GGGTTAGGGTGGGGGCAAGCCCCAGTATGATCGTCTCTCTATCGCTTCTCATCGCGTTGCTTTCCCCCTCCCCAGCCCTCCCCCGCAAGACGGGGGCGGGAGCATGAGTTCCGATGACTGGGATCGCGTCCTTCCTTTCCAGCTGGACGCGCTCGGCGTGCGCGGGCGGCTGGTCAGGCTGGGCCCCGCCCTCGACGAGGTGATCGAGCGCCACGGCTATCCGCTCGCCGTGGCCCGACCGCTTGCGGAGTCGATGGTGCTGTGCGCCACGCTCGCCACGTCGCTGAAGTACGACGGCATCTTCACCCTGCAGATCAGCGGCGACGGGCCGATCCGCCTGCTGGTCACCGACCTCACCAGCGATGGCGCCCTGCGCGGCTATGCCCAGTTCGATTCCTGGAAGCTCGCCATCGCTCTGGGCAGCGGCAAGGAGGATGCGCCGGACGGCTACGTGCCGAAGCTGTTCGGACAGGGCCGCCTCACCTTCACGGTCGACCAGGGCCAGCATACCGAACGATACCAGGGCGTGGTCCCGCTCGAGGGAGCGACGCTGGCCGACTGCGCGCATACCTATTTCCGCCAGTCCGAGCAGCTTCCCACCGGCATCAAGATCACCGCCCGCCGCAGCGATACCGCGGACGGTCATCGCTGGCATGCCGCGTCGCTGATGGTGCAGCAGATGCCCGAGTTCGATGCCGGCCGCCTCGACGTCGATACCGAGCAGCGCGAGGACGACTGGCGCAAGGCGGTGATCCTGATGGCCTCGGCCACCGAGAAGGAAATGCTCGACCCGGCGCTGCCCGGCACGACCCTGCTGCACCGCCTGTTCCACGAGGATCGGCCGCGCGTCTTCGAGCGCCGCGCCTTCGCCGCGCGCTGCCGCTGCAATCGCGAGCGCATCGACCGCGTGCTGCTGTCGATCCGGCGCGAGGAGCTCGGCGATCTGCGCGACAAGACGGGTCGCGTCGCGGTGAAGTGCGAGTTCTGCTCGACCGAATACGCCTACGACGACGCCGACCTCGACAAGGTCTACGAACCGGCCACCTGAGGCGCGATCAACCCGCGAGGGGCTTGTCGTAGAAGACCGACCACTTCATGTCGGGATAGTCGAGGACCGGCCCGCAGCGCGTGAAGCCCGCATTTTCGTAGACCTTCCAGGCCGCGTGATGGCGGTCGCCGGTCTCCAGCACCAGCCGCTTCAGGCCCTCCGACCGCGCCGTCGCCTCGATGCGCGCCACGATCTGCTCGCCGATCTTGCGGCCGCGATGAGTGGGCCGCGTGTACATGCGCTTCACCTCCCCGACCCCGTCGGCATGCCGCTTCAGCGCCCCGCAGCCGACGGCAGCACCGCCGTCGCGGGCGATGAAGACGGTGGTATCGGCATCGGCCATCTGCTCGACCGTGAGATGATGACAGTGCTCGGGCGGCGTCAGTTCGAGCAGCACGGCATTCAGTTCCGCAATCAGCGCGCGGACCTCGTCCTGCAAAGGCGTCTCGACGGCGATGGTGACAGGCATCGGCAGATTGACGTTGAGGTCATTCGGGGAGCGGCATGTCATAGAGCGATGCCCGGTCTTCGATTTCAGGCGGCATAGAGCGGGCGCCGGTCGCGCCGGATCGTGGCGAGCCTGTAGGGATTGGTCACGTTACGCTCGAGCACCAGATCGACAGGCCGGCCGAACAATTCGGCCAGCTCCCGATGCAGGCGCGCAATATCGAACAAACTCCAGTCGGCATCGGGGGCATACTCGACCAGCAAATCGACATCGCTGTCCGGCCGGGCATCTCCACGCGCCTGCGAGCCGAACAGTGTCAGCTTGCGTATCTTCCAGCGCCGGCACAGCGCATCGAGCTTGTCCGATGGCGGGGGGAACGAACTGGGCCATGGCACGACTTGTACCACGCCGATTCGCCGCCCCCAATCGAGAGGCGCCACCGGCAGCCTCTAGAGTCTTTCCATCTCAGATTGACCCATCGACCTCATCCTGAGGAGGCGCGAAGCGCCGTCTCGAAGGATGGGCACGCGCACCTTGCCTGTTGCCCATCCTTCGAGACGCGCGCCGGTGGCGCGCTCCTCAGGATGAGGTAAGTGCTTGAATCGATTCAGTTCATTTCCGGTCAGACTTTCAGGATGAGCTGTCTTTGCGGTAGTGATTCGTTCTCAACCGGAAAGACCCTAGCCGTGCGGCACGAGCACCTGTCGTACCGTGGCGACGTCCTGCAGCCGGTCGAAGCCCACGTTCAACTCGTCGAAGCCGATGCGCTGGCTGACCATGCGGTCGACCGGCAGCTTGCCCTGCTGGTAGAGCGAGATGAAGCGCGGGATGTCGCGCACCGGCACGCAGCTTCCCATGTAGGAGCCCTTGATCGTCTTCTCCTCGCTCACCAGACCGCTCTGCTTGAAGGCGAAGTCGGCGGCGATTGGCGAGAGGCCGGCCGTCACCGTCGTGCCGCCCCAGCGCGTCACGAGATAGGCCGTCTCCATCGCCTTGATGGTGCCGGCGAGGTCGAAGGCATAGTCGACGCCGCCGTTGGTGAGGTCGCGCACCTGGGTGACGTGATCGACGTCCTTGGCGTTCACCGTGTCGGTCGCGCCGAGCTGGCGGGCAAGGCCGAGTTTCTCGTCCGAGAGGTCGATGGCCACGATGCGGCCGGCGCCGGCGAGCACCGCCCCCATCAGGCCGCTGAGCCCCACGCCGCCGAGACCGACGATCGCCACCGAGCTGCCGGGCTCGATCTTGCCGGTGTTCACCACGGCGCCCACGCCGGTCACGACGGCACAGCCGAACAGCGCCGCCACGTCGAGCGGCAGGCTGCGGTCGATCACCACGATCGAGCCGCGATCGACGACGGCATACTCGGCGTAGCACGAGACACCCGAATGATGGTTCACCGGCTTGCCGTCCATGTGCAGGCGGTGGTGGCCGGACAGGAGCTGGCCCGCCGCGCGTGGGCTGATTGAGCGCTCGCAGATATAGGGGCGACCCTCGAGGCAGCGCCGGCAGCGGCCGCAGCTCACGTTGAAGGTGAAGCAGACATGGTCGCCGACCTTCACGTCGTGCACGCCCGCGCCCACCTCGACGATTTCGCCGGAGCCTTCGTGGCCCAGCACGATCGGCACCGGGCGCGGCCGGTCGCCATTGATCAGCGACAGGTCGGAGTGGCAGAGGCCACCGCCGCCGACCTTGACCAGGACTTCTCCCTCGCCCGGCGGATCGAGATCGACCTCGACCACGGCAATGGGCTTTGACTTCGCGAAGGGGCGGGGCGCGCCGCAGGTGGTGAGAACGCCGGCTTTCATCTTCATCAGGCTATTCCTCCGTCGACCCGGACCAGCGATCCGGTGGTGAAGCTCGACCTGCCGGACGCAAGATAGAGCGCGGCGGTCACGATTTCTTCCGGCTGGCCGCTGCGCTTCAGCGCCGCCGTCGGGTTGGCCTTGTGCTCATCCGGCCAGGCCTTGGAGACATCGGTGAGGAAGCGGCCGGGCGAGATGGTGTTGACCCGGACCTTGGGCGCGTACTCGAAGGCGAAGGACTCGGTGAGCGCATTGAGCGCCGACTTGGCGCCGGCATAGGGGGCGATCTGCGGTCGCGGACGCAGCGCGCCGGCGCTGGAGACGTTGATGATGGATCCGCCCTCGCCCGCCGCCATGCGGCTGCCGACCAGCGACATCAGGCGGAACGGCGCCTTGAAATTCAGCGCGACGATGCGGTCGAACAGCTGTTCGGACGTTTCGAGCGACGAGGGTGCGAGCGGCGAGGAGCCGGCGTTGTTCACCAGGATGTCGACCTTGCCGAAAGCGGCATAGGCAGCATCGACCAGCCCATCGAGTTCCTGCCAGTTGGCGACGTTACAGGCATATGTCGCAGCCTTGCGGCCCATCGCGCGAATCTCGGCCGCGACCTTGTCGCAGGTCTCCAGCTTGCGGCTGGTGATGAAGAGATCGGCGCCATGGGCAGCGAAGGCCTTCGCCATCTGATAGCCGAGCCCCCGGCTGCCGCCGGTGATCAGGGCCACCTTGCCGGTGAGATCGAAATAGCTGGTCATGAACACCCCCCGCCAAGCCATGCCGGAAAAGATCGTGGCCGGAGCATAGCGCCACTTCCTTGCTTAGTGGCATGTCACTTGCTTAGTCTGTCTCGGAGCGAAACAGCAGGCCGTCATGAGCATCCACGTCGCGCTGCATCATAGGACGACCTACCGGTACGACCGTCCCATCGAACTGGGACCGCAGATCGTGCGTCTGCGGCCGGCGCCGCACAGCCGGACGCCGGTCCTGTCCTATTCCCTGAAGATCACGCCGGCCCAACATTTCATCAACTGGCAACAGGATCCGCAGGGCAATCACCTCGCCCGGCTGGTGTTTCCCGAGAAGACCGACCGGTTCGAGGTCACGGTCGACCTGGTGGCCGACATGTCGGTCATCAACCCGTTCGACTTCTTCCTGGAGCCCTCGGCCGAGACCTGGCCCTTTGCCTACGACGCCTCGCTGGCCGAGGAGATCGCGCCGTTCCGCAAGCTGGAACCGCTCGGCCCGAGGCTTACCGCCTGGCTGGCCAAGGTCGACCGCAAGAAGCAGCGCACCATCGACTTCGTGGTCGGCCTGAATGCCCGGCTGCAGCAGGAGATCGGCTACATCGTCCGGCTGGAGCCCGGCGTGCAGAGCTGCGAGGAAACGCTGGCGCGCGCCAAGGGCTCGTGTCGCGACACCGGCTGGCTGCTGGTGATGATCCTGCGCCATCTCGGGTTCGCCGCGCGCTTCGCCTCGGGCTACCTGATCCAGCTCGTCGCCGACGAGAAGCCGCTCGACGGGCCCGAAGGCCCGACGCACGATTTCACCGATCTCCACGCCTGGTGCGAGGTCTACCTGCCGGGCGCCGGCTGGATCGGCCTCGACCCGACCTCGGGATTGCTCACCGGCGAAGGCCACATTCCGCTGGCCTGCACGCCCGAACCGTCGAGCGCCGCGCCGATCGAAGGGGCGCTGGAAAAGGCCGAGGTCGAGTTCGAGCATTCCATGACGGTGTCGCGCGTGCGCGAGACCCCGCGCACCACCAAGCCCTATACCGAGGAGCAGTGGGCCACGCTGCTCAAGGTCGGCGAGGCGATCGAGCGCGACATCGGCAAGCACGACGTGCGCCTCACCATGGGCGGCGAGCCGACCTTCGTGTCGGTCGACGACATGGACGGGCCGGAATGGAACACGCTGGCGCTCGGCCCCGAGAAGCGGCGGCTGGCGGGCGTGCTGTTCCGCAAGCTCGCGCACCGCTTCGCGACCGGCCCGCTGCTGCATTTCGGCCAGGGCAAATGGTATCCCGGCGAGCAGCTGCCGCGCTGGGCGCTGGGCTGCTACTGGCGCAAGGACGGCGAGCCGATCTGGCGCAACCAGCAGCTCTATGCGCTCGAATCGAAACCGGTCGGTGCGAACGTCGAGGCGGCGCATCGCTTCGCGCTCGCCTTCGCGCAGCGCCTGCAGCTCGATCCCGACTATCTTTTCCCGGCCTACGAGGACACCTGGTACTACCTGTGGCGCGAACGGCGTCTACCCAGCAACGTCGTGGTCGACGAAGCCAAGGTGAAGGATCCGCTGGAGCGCGAGCGCCTGGCGCGGGTCTTCGAGAAGGGCCTCGAGAGCTCGGTCGGCTACGTGCTGCCGGTGATTCGGGATCACAATGGGCGCGACCACAACGGCCGCAGCAACGGACACGGCCACGCGAGCCGCTGGAAGAGCGGTCCGTGGTTCCTGCGCAGCGAGAAGTGCTACCTGATCCCCGGCGATTCGCCGATCGGCTACCGCCTGCCGCTCGATTCGCTGCCCTGGGCGGCACCCGGCGATACCGACTTCATCGTCCAGCCCGATCCGATGGCGCCGCATCCCGACCTGCCGCCGCTCGACGCCTTCCGGCGCGCGCCGGTCCTGCGCCGTCAGGAGCCGGGCCTTGCGGAAGCCCCCGGCGATGCCGAGGCACGCCGCGAAGCCTGGCGGCGGGCGCTGGCGCCGGACCAGGGGCTGGGTCCCGCCATCGGCGCCTCGGCCGCCGGGATCGTCCGCACCGCGATGGCCTTCGAGCCGCGCGACGGCCATCTCCACGTCTTCATGCCGCCGACCGAGCGGATGGAGGACTATCTCGACCTCGTGACGGCGCTCGAGGACACGGCCGAGGAACTCGGCCAGCCGATCTTCCTCGAAGGCTATACGCCGCCAAACGATCCACGGGTTCTCAATTTCAGCGTTACGCCCGATCCCGGCGTGATCGAGGTGAACATCCATCCCTCGGCCAACTGGACCGACCTCGTCGAGCGCACGGAGATCGTCTACGAGGAAGCGCGCACGACACGGCTCGGCGCGCAGAAGTTCATGATCGACGGGCGCCACACCGGCACCGGCGGCGGCAACCACTTCGTGCTGGGCGGTCCCTCGGCCGCCGACTCGCCGATGCTGCGGCGGCCCGACCTGCTGAAGAGCCTGCTGGGCTATTGGCTCAACCATCCCTCGCTGTCGTATCTCTTCTCGGGCCTGTTCATCGGCCCGACCAGCCAGCATCCGAGGGTCGACGAAGCGCGCAACGATGCGCTGCACGAGCTGGAGATCGCCTTCAGGCAGATCGCGCCGGGGCGGCAGACTCCGCCCTGGCTGGTCGATCGCGTGTTCCGCAACCTGCTGGTCGACGCGACCGGCAACGCGCACCGCACCGAGTTCTGCATCGACAAGCTGTTCACGCCCGATTCGGCGGCCGGCCGCCGCGGCCTGCTGGAGCTGCGCGCCTTCGAGATGCCGCCGCACTGGCGCATGAGCGTGGCGCAGCAGGCGCTGCTGCGCGGCCTCGTGGCCAAGTTCTGGGACCGGCCCTACGAACGGCCGCTCAGCCGCTGGGGCACCCGCCTGCACGACGATTTCATGCTGCCGCATTTCGTGTGGCAGGACTTCAACGACGTCCTCTCCGATCTCCGCGAGGCGGGATACGCCTTCGCGCCGGAATGGTTCGCGCCGCATTTCGAGTTCCGTTTCCCGCGGCTGGGCGAAGTGGCGCAGCGCGGTCTCGAACTCGAGCTGCGGCACGCACTGGAACCCTGGCACGTGCTGGGCGAGGAGCCCGGCGGCGGCGGCACGGTGCGTTATGTCGACTCCACGGTCGAGCGCCTGCAGGTCAAGGTCGCGGGCCTCAACGACCAGCGGCACGTCATCGCCTGCAACGGCTGGAAGCTGCCGCTCCGCGCCACCGGCACGGCTGGCGAGTATGTTGCCGGCGTGCGTTATCGCGCGTGGCAGGCAGCGAACTCGCTGCATCCGACCATCGGCGTGCACGCGCCGCTCACTTTCGACATCCACGATACCTGGAGCGGCCGGTCGATCGGCGGCTGCACCTATCACGTCGCCCATCCGGGCGGCCGCAACTACGACCGCGTGCCGGTGAACGCCAACGAGGCCGAGGCTCGCAGGCGCGCCCGCTTCTTCGCCATCGGACATACCGGCGGAACGTCGCCGGAACCGCGGCCGCTGGCCAATCCGGAGCATCCGCTGACGCTCGACCTGCGGCGGGCATAGGCCCTATAGTTCGCCCGCCTCACAGGCAGTCCGACAACCGTTATTTTACATTTCCTTTGGGCCCATGGAATCGTTGCGCGGCCTCTCCTCCTCGCCGGCAAGCGCATACGATGAACTGGTCACCGGCCAGAAGTCGATCCGCTACCACTGGCAAGGCATTCTGAGCGTCATCCGCTCGCTGCCCGGCGGGTTGGGCGAGCGCGTCGAGAGCGCGCGCCGCCAGCTCGAAGAGTCCGGCGCCACGGTCAACCTGCTGGACGATCGCGGCTCGGCGCGCTGGACGTTCGATCCGCTGCCACTCGTCATTGCGCCCGACGAATGGGCCCACATCGAATCCGGCCTGATCCAGCGCGCACGACTGCTCGACAAAGTGCTGGCCGACATCTACGGGCCGCAGACGCTGATGAAGGAGCATCTGCTGCCGCCGATGCTGGTGCATGCCAACCGGCACTTCCATCGTCCGGCGCGGGTCACCGACGGCGTGGCGCCGCAGCAGTATCTCGGCCACTACGCCGTCGATCTCGTGCGCCTCAGCAACGGCCGCTGGCATGTGCTCGCCGATCACACCGAGCTACCCGCGGGCGCGGGCTACGCGCTCGAAATGCGTCGCGTGCTGGCGCGCAGCCTGCCGGAAGCCTTCCGCTCCATCCCGGTCCGCCATCTGCGGCCCTTCGTCGACCGCTGGCACGAATCGCTGCGTTCGCTCGCACCGGCCGCCGTGACACAGCCCAACATGGCGGTGCTGACGCCGGGCTCGCTGTCCGCCACCTATTTCGAGCACGTCTATCTCTCGCGCGTGCTGGGCGTGCCGCTGGTCGAAGGCGGCGACATGGTCGCGCGCGACGGCCAGGTCTCGATCAAGACGCTGGCCGGCCTGCGGCCCGTCCACGTGCTGCTGCGGCGCCTCGACAGTGCTTTCGCCGATCCGCTGGAGATGCGCGCCGATTCCGCGCTGGGCGTCACCGGCTTGGTGGAGGCCACGCGCAGCGGCAAGATCGCGCTCGCCAATGCGCTGGGCTCGGGCGTGGTCGAGACGCCCGCCATGATGCCGTTCCTCGAACGGCTGGGCGAACGGCTGCTGGGCGAGAAGCTGGAGCTGCCGTCGCTCGATGTCTGGTGGCTGGGCGAGCCGACAGCCCTGAGCTTCGCGCTGGCCAATCTCGATCTGATGATCGTGCGTCCCTGCCTCGGCCAGGATCGCGAGCCCATCGTCGTGGGCATGCTGGAGGCCGCGGAGCGCAAGGCGCTGGTCGAGCGCATCCGCGCCCAGCCCGGCCAGTTCGTCGCGCAGTATCCCATGACGCCGTCGCTCACGCCCAAATGGGACGGCGAGTCTCTGGTGCCGTCGGCCGTCGTGCTGCGCGCCTTCGTGGTGGCCGATCATGACACCTATCACGTTCTGCCCGGGGGAATCGCGCGCGAACCCGATGGCGACACCGCCCTGCGCTCGCTGGGCCGCCTGCACGGCACGCTGAAGGACGTCTGGGTGCTCGCCGAGGACGCCGCCGACGTGCAGCTTCCGACCACCCGGCGCTTTCACCAGCTGGCCGTGGAACGCAGCAGCGCGGACCTGCAGAGCCGCGTCGCCGACAATCTCTTCTGGCTCGGCCGCTACATCGAACGCCTCGACAACGATGCGCGCATGTTGCGCACCGCCGCGGCGCGGGTGGCGCAGGGCGCCGTGGGCCCGCGCGACGCGGTCGAGCTCAGGCTGCTCGGCCGCCTGCTCGACCAGACCAATCTGATGGATCATTCGTCGGCCCTCGCGCCACCGGAAAGCGCGCTGTTCCAACAGGGGCTGGCGGCCGTCGCCGCCGACGATCGCGGCCTCGCCACCGTGCTCGACGGCATCCAGCGGCTGACCGCCACGATGCGCGACCGCTTCTCCGTCGACATGACCACGGCCGCCGGCCCCGAGATGATCGAGGTGCGCAAGCGCCTGCTGGCGGCGCGCGGCAATCTCGATCCCCTGCTCGCCGCGCTGGACGAGATCGTGCGCTTCGTCGCCACGCTCTCCGGTCTCGCGCAGGAGAACATGACGCGTGGCACCGGCTGGCGCTTCCTCGATCTCGGCCGCCGGCTCGAACGGGCGTTGCACGTGCTCACCGGCGCGCTCGGGCCCTTCACCCTGTCGCCGATCGACTGGGATGCCTCGATGCGCCTGGCGCTCGAACTGTGCGACAGCACGATCACCTACCGAACCCGCTATCTCGGCCAGCTCCAGCCGGCGCCGGTGCTCGACCTCGTCATCCTCGACGACGCCAACCCGCGCGGGCTGGTTTTCCAGCTGCGCGCCATAAGCGGCCATCTCGACTATCTCGCGCGCGCCTCGGGCGTGCGGGTCGCCGCTCCGCCCGCGTCGCTGGAAGTCGACCTGGAAGCGGTGGTCCGCCAGTTCGGCGGCGACGAACAGGCGTGGCGCCACGAGGGGCTGGCGCTCGCCATGCTGCGCGACGTCGCCTCCGACACCGAGCAGCATCTCGACCGGCTGTCCGAGGCGATTACCCGCGCCTACTTCTCCCACGTGCCGGCGGCGCAGGCCGTGGGCTCGTCGGGCAGCTGAGCGGAGGACCGCCGTGCACTACCTGCTCTCGCACCGCACGACCTACACCTACGCCAGCACGGTCGATTCGGCGCACCATATCGCCCACCTGCGCGCCCGCGACTTTCCCGGCCAGAAGGTCAGCGCCATCGGCATCGTGACGAGCCCGCTGCCCGCCCTTGCCGTGCAGCATGTCGACCATTTCGGCAACCTCATCGACATCTACCGGATCGACAAGCCCCACACGCGCTTCGACATCGAGGTCCGGGCCGAAGTCGAGGTGAGCTTCCCGGAACCGCCGCCCGCCGCGTCGACTCCGGCCTGGGAGGACATCCGCGCCGCGCTGTCCGGAGACGGCTTTCCCGTGCCGGTGGAAGCGAGCGAGTTCGTCCACGATTCGCCGCTGGTGCCGAGCGTCGAGGCGCTGCGCGACTACGGCGCCCAGTCGTTCACCGCCGGGCGACCGATCCTCGAGGCGGCGCGCGAACTGACCTCGCGGATCAAGGCCGATTTCGAGTACCACCCCGGCGCCACCGACATCTCGACGCCGCTGGGCGACGTCTTCGCGGGCAAGGCCGGCGTCTGCCAGGACTTCGCGCATGTCCAGATCGCGGCGCTGCGGGCGCACGGGCTCGCGGCGGGCTACGTGTCCGGCTACATCCGCACGATCCATTCGCGCGAGGAGATCGCCCTGCGCGGCGCCGATGCGAGCCATGCCTGGGTCGCCGTCTGGTGCGGCGAGGCAGCGGGCTGGGTCCATCTCGACCCGACCAACGACCTGATCGCGCACGAGGACCACGTCGCCGTGGCCTGGGGCCGCGATTTCTCCGACGTGAGCCCGCTGCGCGGCGTCATCCTGGGCGGCGATTCCCATTCCTACGGAGTCGCCGTGACGCTCGTTCCGACGGGCTGAACCGGCCTCCCCATTCAGATGGGGAGGAGTCGTCGTCTTACGACGACGGAGGGGTCATGAGGTGGTCGCTCGTCCTTCGGCGCTCCCGGACATTGCAAGCTTGGCGGCTTGTAACCAAGCCGCAGCCTGCCGCTCAATGGGCTGAGCTTCGCTCAGCCCAAAAAATCCTTCGTCCAGCGTGCGTAGTCGGCGTCGCGCGTGACCTTCTTCATCAGGTCGGGGCTGGCCACGCCCTGCAGTTTCGACGGCTGCGTGCCCTCGCGCAGCGCCTTCAGCGTCTCGTAGGTCGCCTTCACCGCCGCCGCGAAGGGCTGATGGCCCTGCAGCGCGATGCGGACGCGGCGGGCGCTGAGATAGGCGAGATCCGTCAGGTCGCCCGACACGCCGCCCAGGATGATCGGCAGTGTGGTCGCCGCGGAGATCGCATCGAGTTCGGCGCGCGTGCGCACGCCGACGAAGAACAGCGCATCGACGCCCACCGCCTCGTAGGCCTTGCCGCGCGCGATCGCGTCGTCGAGGCTGGTGATCGTCACGGCGCTGGTCCGGCCTGCGATGCAAAGGTCGGGATCCTGCCGTCCGCCCAGCGCCGCCTTCATCTTTCCGACGCCCTCCGCGATCGAGATCAGCCGCGGCGCCGTGGTGCCGTACGGCGTCGGCAGGTCGGTATCCTCGAGGCTGAGGCCGCTGACGCCCGCGGTCTCCAGCTCCTCGACCGTGCGGCGCACGTTCAGCGCGTTGCCGTAGCCGTGGTCGGCGTCGACCATGAGCGGCAGGTTTCCGGCCCGGTTGATGCGATAGGCCTGACCCGCGAACTCGCTCAACGTGAGGACGATCAGGTCGGGGGCACCCAGCACGGTCATGGACGCGACCGAGCCGGCGAACATGCCGATCTCGAAGCCCAGGTCCTCCGCAATCCGTGCCGAAATCGGATCGAACACCGAACCCGGATGAATACAGCGGTCGCCCGCGAGCAGCGCCCGGAAACGCTTCCGGCGATCGGTCCAGTGCATGATGGATCTCCCCTCGTTCCCTTCTCCTTACCAAACGCGAGGGCTGCCATGCAGCGGCGGATTTCGAAGGGCAAACTGGATCGCCCCCGCAACGATCCGGCTGCTGGTTCCTGACGGCCGGGGTGGTCTATTATTTGTTCGGGCTGGAAACCAAAGGCGCGGATCGACCGGAAACCGGCGACCGCCTGACAGGCACATTCGTTCGAAGAGGTCGATCATGGATACGCTGATCCTGTCTGCCGCCGATCTTGCCGGCGACCCCGCCGTGGTCTCGCGCGCCGAGGCCCTGCGGCCGGCCGTCGAGGCGGCTTCGAACCAGATCGAGGAGACGCGCCGGCTGCCGCCAGCGCTGCTCGACAAGCTCCACGAGGCGCAGCTGTTCCGCCTTCTGTTGCCGCGTTCCTCGGAGGGAATCGAGACCGATCCCATCACGTTCTTCCATGTGATCGAGACGATCGCCCGCGGCGACGCCTCGACCGCCTGGTGCCTGAGCCAGGCCGGCGGCTGCGCCATGTCGGCGGCCTATCTCGACCTGCCTGTGGCGCGGTCGATCTTCGGCGACGATCCGCGCGCCGTGCTGGCCTGGGGCCCCGGGCCGAAGGTCAAGGCCGTGGAGTGCGAGGGCGGTTACAAGGTGACCGGCGTCTGGGCCTTCGCGTCGGGCGGCCGCCATGCGACGTGGTTGGGCGCCCACTGCCCGATCTTCCAGGCCGACGGCTCGCCGCGCCTCGACGAGAACGGCCGTCAGCAGGAACGCACGATGCTGGTGCGGACCGGCGACGTGCAGTGGACGGACATCTGGAACACGGTCGGCCTGCGCGGCACGGCCAGCGACCAGTTCGCCCTCAAGGACTTCTTCGTCCGCGCCGACCACTCGATCACGCGCGAGTTCGAGCTGGAATGCCGCGAGAGCGGGCCGCTCTACCGGATGGGCGCCGGCACCTGCTACCAGGTGGGCTTCGCGGGCGTGGCTTGCGGCATCGCCCGCGGCGCGCTCGACTGCTTCCTCGACGTTGCCCGCAACAAGGTGCCGCGCGGCCTCAAGAGCCCGATCCGCGACAATGCGGTGGTGCAGTCCAATCTCGCGCAGGCCGAGGTCAATCTCCGGTCCGCCCGCGCCTTCCTGCTGCAGTCGATGGCCGGGATCTGGAAGGACCTCTCGGCCGGCAACACGATCACCGTCGAGCAGCGCATCACCATCCGCATGGCCGCGACCAACGCCATCCACAAGGCCAAGGACGCCGTCGACTTCGCCTACAATGCCGCCGGCGCCACGGCGATCTTCGAGAACCATCCGCTGGAGCGCCGCTTCCGCGACATCCACACCGTGACCCAGCAGCTGCAGGGCCGGCTTTCCCATTTCGAGACCGTCGGCGCCTGGATGATGGGCGCCGATGCCGACCTCACGTTCGTCTGATCAAACTACGGAGACCGACATGCCGCTGGGCCCCTTGCAGCACTACACGATCGAACCGTCGAACCTCGAAGCCACCAAGGACTTCTATTGCGACGTGCTCGGCCTCGAGAACGGCGACCGTCCGCCGCTCGGCTTCCCGGGTTACTGGCTCTATTCCGGCGGCGTGGCCACCGTGCATCTGCTGGGCGAGCGCAAGCCGCGTGAAGGCATCGTCGTGCGCGGCACCGAGAAGAAGTTCGAGGATACCGGCCGCTTCGACCACATCGCCTTCGCCGCCAGCGACCTGCCCGGCGTGCGCAAGCGCCTGCAGTCGAAGAACGTGAAGTTCCGCGAGCAGATCGTCCCACGCACCGGCGCGGCGCAGATCTTCCTCTACGATCCCGACGGCGTCGGCGTGGAACTGAACTTCCCGGCGGAAGAGGTCCAGGCGGAAGCCAGGGCCTAGTGCTACTTTCCCTCGAGATCGAAAAGGTCGAGCCCCTCGCCGACGGCGCGCCGTTCGGCGAGGCCGGCTCCTACGAGCGCGTCATTGCCGTTGCCCGGGGCGAGGTCGATCCGGCGGCGCCCGGCAATAGGGGTATTGCCCTGATCGACAAGGCGCCGCGCAATGCCGCCGGCAAGGTCGAGTACGCGACCAGCGTCTTCATCCTGCGTCCGAAGGATGCCGCGCGCGGCAACGGGCGCATCCTCTACGAAGTGAACAATCGCGGCCGCAAGATGCTGTTCGGCAACATCGCCGACGGCCCGCAGGGCGTGAACGACCCGAAGACCCTGGCCGATCTCGGCAACGCCTTCCCGCTGCGCCTCGGCTACACCATCGTCTGGTCGGGCTGGGACCCGGATGCGCCCCGCGCCAACATGGGCCTCGCGCTCACCGCGCCGGTCGCCACGGACAACGGCCAGCCGATCGTGCAGACGGTTCGTGAGGAATGGGTGTCGGGCACGCGGATCGGCGTGCTGGAAACCTTCAAGCTCTCGCACGAGGCCGCCACGCTCGAACAGCCACGCGCCCGCCTCACGGTGCGCGAGCGCGCCGACGACGAGCCGCGCGAGCTGCCGCTGAACCAGTGGTCGTTCGTCGATGCCCGCTCGATCAAGCTGAGAGACGGCACCACGGCCCAGCCGGGCTTCCTCTACGAATTCCACTACGAAGCGAAGAACCCGAAGGTTCAGGGGTTGGGCTTCGCCGCGACGCGCGACGTGGTGAGCTGGCTGCGGCATTCGCCCGACGCGGTGAAGGCCACGGGCCGTCCGATCACGCATGCGCTGGCCATCGGCTTCTCGCAGGCCGGCCGTTACCTGCGCAATCACATCGCCGAAGGCTTCAACCGCGACGAACAGGGACGTCGCGTATTCGACGGGATCCATAGTCACATCGCGGGCGTCGGCCGCGTGTTCTTCAACACGCCCTTCGCCCAACCGGCGCGTACCAACACCCAGCACGAGGATCACGGTTTCCCGGAGAACGAGTTTCCGTTCTCCACGGCAACGCTGAGCGATCCGCTGACCGGCACGACCGGCTCGCTGTTCAGGGGTGACGGCAGCGACCCGCTGCTGATCGAGACCAACACCTCGACCGAATACTGGCAGAAGGGCGCCTCCCTGCTGCACACCGATCCGCTCGGCACCAGGGACATCGCCCTGCCGGAGAACTCGCGCGTCTACATGATCGCCGGCACCCAGCATGGCGGCCGCGCCGGGGCGACGACCGATCCCGGCCCCAACATCAATCCGCGCAACCCGCACAATCCGATGCCCGCCATCCGCGCCCTGCTGGTCGCGCTCGACGAATGGGTCGTGTCGGGCAAGGCGCCGCCGCCCAGCCGCGTGCCGACGTTGGCCGAAGGCACGCTGGTCGCGGCCGACAAGACCGGCTTCCCCGCCGTTCCCGGCGCCGCGATCGTGCGCACCACCAACGTCGTCGCGCCGCCGGGCGACTGGGTGAAGCCGGTCGCGTCCGACAAGGCCTATCGCACGCTGGTCAGCAAGGTCGACGCCGACGGCAACGAGGTCGCGGGCATTCGCCTGCCCGACATCGCCGTGCCGCTCGCGACCTACACCGGCTGGAACGAGTACAAGCCGCCGTATCCGAAGGGCGAGATCGCCGACCGCGATGGAAGCTGCCTGCCGCTTCCCACGGACAAGGCGGCCCGCGAGGCTGCGGGCGATCCGCGTCCGTCGATCGCCGAGCGCTACAAGGACGGCGCCGACTACGTCGCCAGGGTCCAGGCGGTGGTCACGCAATTGATGGCCGACCGGCTGCTGCTGGTCGAGGACGCCGAACGCTATCTCGACCGTGCGCGCAAGGAACCGCGCGTCGCGCCTTAACGAACAGATTCAAGGGAGATCGAAATGGGCAAGAGAATCGCAGTCGTGGGCGTGGGCGCCCTGGGCGGCTATGTCGGCGGATACCTCGCGCACGCGGGCCACGACGTCACCCTGATCGATTTCTGGCCGGAGAACATCGAGATCATCCGCAAGCGCGGCCTCGAGCTGGACGGCGTCACGCCGGAAGAGAAGTTCACCGTCACCAAGGCCAAGACCATGCATCTCACCGAGGTGGAGGCCCTGTCGCGCCAGAAGCCGATCGACATCGCCTTCGTCGCGATGAAGTCCTACGACACCGAATGGGCGACGGCGCTGATCAAGCAGTATCTGGCGCCGGACGGCTATGTCGTCTCACTGCAGAACTGCCTGAACGAGGAGCGCATCGCCGGCATCGTCGGCTGGGGCAAGACGGTCGGCATGGTGGCCTCGCTGATCTCGGTCGACATGTACGAGGCCGGCAAGATCCGTCGCACCGTCTCCAAGGGCGGCGACAAGCACACGGTGTTCCGCGTCGGCGAGGTCCATGGCCGCATCACCAAGCGGGTCGAGGAACTGCGCGAGATGGTCGGCATGATCGACAGCGCCAAGACCACGACGAACCTCTGGGGCGAACGCTGGTCGAAGCTCTGCCAGAACGGCATGAAGAACGGCGTCTCGGCCGCCACCGGCATGACCGGCATCGACTGCGACCGCAACGACGCGGTGCGCCGCTTCTCGATCAAGCTGGGCGGCGAGGCGGTGCGCGTCGGCCAGGCGCTGGGCTACCACATCGAGAAGATCGGCAAGTTCGAGCCCGAACTGCTGGCCCGCGCCTCCGAGGGCGACACGGCCGCGCTCGACGAGGTCGAGGCCATCCTGCGGCCGGGCTCCAACACCAATCCCAACCCGCGCGCCGACATCCAGCGCCCCTCGATGGCGCAGGACATCATCAAGGGTCGCCGCACCGAGATCGAGTTCATGAACGGCTACATCGCCGAGCGCGGCGACTTCATCGGCGTGAAGGCGCCGACCCACGCCAGGCTCACCGAGATCGTGAAGAAGGTCGAGCGCAAGGAGCTGCAGCCGTCGGCCGCCCTGCTCGGTGGGTGATTTTCCTCCGTCCGGCAGAGCAGATGAGAAAACCTGCTCTGCCGGGCTGTAAATTTTGACAAATTGCTCTGTGTAATCGCGGGAACCACGCGACCATATATCCGGTCCGCACGGCGAGACTCGGCCCAGATACTGCATGGCTCCTCCTGTGCCTCTAAAGGCGAAGGGGGTTCCTGTGATTCACGCAAACTATCGACGGTTTTTGACGCGCACCGTGGCGTCGCTCGTATCCGTTGCGATCCTGGCCGGTGGCGCTGCGGCGCAAGCGCCCGTCACCAAGGGCGGAACGCTGATCTACCTGGAGCAGCAGCCCCACACGAACCTCTACCCGCCCGCCGGCGGCTTCTATCCCAACGGCGGCGTGCTCAATCAGATCACCGACAAGCTGACCTACCAGAACCCCAAGACACTCGAGATCGAGCCCTGGATCGCCGAGAGCTGGACGGTCAATGCCGACGCCACCGAATACACGTTCAAGATCCGGCCGGGCGTCACCTTCTCCGACGGCACGCCGCTCGATGCCGCGGCCGTCGCGAAGAACTTCGACACCTACGGACTCGGCAACAAGCAGCTGAAGCAGCCGGTCTCGGAGGTCATCACCAACTACAAGGGCAGCGAGGTCATCGACCCGCTGACCGTGAAGTTCTTCTTCACCAAGCCGTCGGTCGGCTTCCTGCAGGGCACCTCGGTGATCGGCTCCGGCCTGGTGTCTCTGAAGACGCTGGCCCTGCCGTTCGACGCGTTGGGCGACGCCACGAAGATCATCGGCTCCGGCCCGTTCGTGGTGAAGAGCGAGGTGCTGGGCCGCGAGCTCGTGATGGAAGCCCGCAAGGACTACAAGTGGGGTCCGGCCAAGCTCGCCCACCAGGGCCGCGCCAACCTCGACGGCATCAAGTACGTCGTGACGCCCGAGGACAGCGTGCGCATCGGCGCGCTTCTGGCCGGCCAGGCCAACGTCATCCGCCAGGTCCAGGCCTATGACGAGAAGCAGGTCCAGTCGAAGGGCTTCATCGTCTATGCCGCATCGACGCGCGGCGTGAACAACACGGTCGTATTCCGCCCCGACAATCCCCTGGTTTCCGACATCCGCGTCCGCAAGGCGCTGCTGCATGCGACCAACGCCAAGGAGATCGTGGCGACTCTGTTCTCGGCCAACTATCCGCAGGCCAGGTCGATCATCGCCTCGACCGCTCAGGGCTTTGTCGACCAGTCGGCCAAACTTGCGTACGACCCGGCGCTGGCCGCCAGGCTGCTCGACGAGGCCGGCTGGACGGTCGGCCCGAAGGGCCTGCGCCAAAAGGACGGCAAGGAGTTGATCCTCCAGGCCTATGAGTCGCCGCCGCAGCCGCAGAACAAGGAGACGCTGCAGCTCGTTGCCCAGCAATGGGCCAAGGTCGGCGTGAAGCTGAACGTGCTGGCGGGCGATGCCGGCAGCCGCGTCGCCGACAATCTCGACCCGGCCAAGACGCCGGTGGCGCCGGCCATGGTCGGTCGCGCCGATCCCGACGTGATCCGCAGCCAGTACTATCCGACGACGCGCAACGTGCTGATGCAGAAGGGCGGCGTCAGCCAGAAGGTGCAGAGCTTCGTCGACGAGAAGCTGAACGGACTGCTCGAGGAGATCGCGGCGGCCACCGATCCGGTGAAGCGCATCGCGCTGGTCGGCGAGGTCCAGGCCTACGTCATTGACCAGGCCTACACGATCCCGATCTTCGAGGAGCCCCAGGCCTTCGCCGCCTCGCCCAGGGTGAAGGACTTCACCTTCGAGGCGGTCGGACGCCCGAGCTTCTACGCGACCTGGATCGCGCCCAAGTAGGCGCGGACAGATCATGGCGCGCTATCTCCTCGGCCGCATCGGACAGGCCCTCGCCGTGCTGGCGCTCACCTTCACGGCGGCCTTCCTGCTGCTGCAGGTGCTGCCGGGCGACGCGATCATGATCAAGTTCATGAGTCCCGACATGGGCCTCACGGCCGATCAGATCGCCGAAATCCGCGCCTCCTATGGCGCGGACCGGCCGCTGTGGGAGCGCTACCTCACGACCGTCGGCAACTTCCTCACCGGCAACTTCGGCATCTCGATCCAGGCCGGCGTGCCGGTGAGCCAGCAGCTCGCGACCAACCTGCCACCGACCCTGCTGCTCGCCTCGCTCGCCTTCGTCGCAGCCCTGATCCTGACCGTCATCCTCGCCACGATCTCGAACATGGTGGGCATGGAATGGCTGCGGGCCGGCCTGCAGTCCCTGCCGTCGCTGTTCATTTCCGTGCCGGTCTTCTGGCTGGGCATCATGCTGATCCAGATCTTCTCGTTCCAGCTCGGCCTGGTATCCGTGATCAGCCCCGGTCCGGTCGAGCGGCTGGTCCTGCCGGTGCTGACGCTGGCCATTCCCATTTCGGCACCGTTGGCGCAGATCCTGATGCGCAACATCGACCAGACGCTGGCGCAGCCCTTCGTGGCGGTCGCGCGCGCCAAGGGCGCGTCGCGCAACTGGGTCCTGTGGAAGCACGTGGCGCGCAACGCCATCCTGCCGACGCTCACCATTGCGGGCGTGCTGTTCGGCGAGCTGCTGGCCGGCGCGGTCGTCACCGAAGCGGTGTTCGGGCTCAGCGGCCTGGGCGGCCTCACCTACCAGGCGGTCGGCAACCATGACACGGCGGTCCTCCAGGCCATCGTCGTGATCTCGGCGCTGGCCTTCGTCACCATCAACCTGATCGTCGACCTGCTCTATCCGGTGCTCGATCCCCGGCTCGGCACCAAGGCGGGAGCGCTGTCATGACCGCGGAAGCCGCAAGCGGCAGCACGGAAGCCGACCTCTCCGGCGGCTGGACCGCCCGCCTCAAGCGCGTGCCCGTCACGTTGGCTCTCGCCTGGACGGTGGTCCTGATCGTGCTCCTTTGGGCCGCGCTGCCGTCGCTTTTCACCGGCTACAGCGGCACCGAAGGTGTGCCGGGCGAACAGCTCCGCCCGCCCAGCGCCGAACACATACTCGGCACCGACGGGCTGGGTCGCGACGTTTATGCCCGCATCGTCTATGGCGCCCGCCATTCGCTATCCGGCGCCTTCGTCGCCGTCACCGTCGGCCTTCTCTTCGGCACGCTGCTCGGCCTGATCGCCGGCGCTCGCGGCGGCTGGATCGACGCGCTGATCATGCGCCTGGTCGATTCGATGCTGGCCGTTCCCTCCCTTCTGCTTTCGCTCAGCATCATCGTCCTGCTGGGCTTCGGCACCATCAACGTCGCCATCGCGGTCGGCGCGGTTTCGGTGGCCCGCTTTGCCCGCCTCGCGCGCTCCGAGGTCGTGCGGGTCCGGCGCAGCGAGTATGTCGAGGCGGCGTTCGGCAGCGGCGGCACCTTCTGGGCGGTGCTCTACCGTCATGTCCTGCCCAACTCGCTGACCTCGGTGATCGCGCTGGCGGCGCTCCAGTTCGGCTCGGCCATCCTCGCCATCTCGACGCTCGGCTTCCTGGGCTACGGCGCACCGCCGCCGACGCCGGAATGGGGCCTTCTGATCGCCGAGGGACGCAACTATCTCTCGCGCGCCTGGTGGCTGACCGCCGCGCCCGGCCTCGTCGTGGTGCTGGTCGTGCTGTCGGCCGATCGCATCAGCAAGGCGCTGGGCAGGACCGCACCATGACCACCACACCGATCCTCCAGGTCGACGATCTGGCCATCGCCTACAAGACCGGCGACCGCGAGCAGCGCGTCGTGCACGGCGTCTCCTTCAGCGTCGCCCCCGGCGAGGTCGTGGCGCTGGTCGGCGAATCCGGCTCCGGCAAGACCACGACGGCACAGGCAACGCTCGGCCTGCTGGCCGGCAACGGCCGCGTCGAGAGCGGCACCATCCGCCTCAACGGCACCGACATCACGCGCTGGTCGCAGAAGCGGCTGGATTCGATCCGTGGCGCCGTCGTCAGCCTGATCCCGCAGGATCCCGGCAGCTCGCTCAATCCCGTGCGCACCATCGGCTCGCAACTCGCCGAGGTGCTGCAGATCCACAGACGCGGCGACCGCAAGACCATCCACGCGCGCGTCATCGAACTGCTGGAGCGGGTCGGCCTGACGCCGGCCGAGATGCGCGCCCGGCAGTATCCGCACGAACTCTCGGGCGGCATGAAACAGCGCGTGCTCATTGCCATTGCCGTCGCGCTGAAGCCCGCGCTGATCGTGGCCGACGAGCCAACCAGCGCACTCGACGTCACGGTACAGCGGCGCATCCTCGACCTGATCGACGAATTGCGCCGCGAGAGCGGCACGGCGGTGCTGCTTGTGACCCACGATCTCGGCGTCGCCGCCGACCGTGCCGACCGGCTCGTGGTGCTGCAGAACGGCCGCATCCAGGAGCAGGGGGCGGTGAAAGAGGTGCTCGCCAGCCCGCGCAGCGCCTATACGCGCCGCCTGCTGGCCGACGCGCCGTCGCTCGGCAAGCCGCGGCCGGTGCGCGCGACCATCGACAACCAGGACTTCGCCATCGAGGTCACCGGCCTCACGCACGATTTCCCGCTGACCGGCGGCAAGACCAAGGCGTTCCGCGCGGTCGATAATGTGTCGTTCAAGGTGAAGCGCGGCACCACGCATGCGATCGTGGGCGAATCGGGCTCGGGCAAGACCACGGCGATCCGCAGCGTCGTCGGCTTCATCAAGCCCACGGCCGGCCGCATCCTGATCGACGGCGTCGATCTCACGACCCTGAAGGGCGAGGCGCTGCGGCAGTTCCGCAAGCACATCCAGCTCGTCTACCAGAACCCCTACGGCTCGCTCGATCCGCGCCAGACCATCGCGCGCATCGTCGAGGAGCCGTTGCTGAACTTCGAGCCGATCCCTGCAGCCGACCGTGCCCGCAAGGTGCGCGACATGCTGGCCCGCGTCGGCCTGTCGGAGAGTTTCCTCGAACGCCATCCGCGTGCTTTGTCGGGCGGCCAGCGTCAGCGCGTCGCCATCGCCCGCGCCCTCGTGCTCGACCCGCGCGTACTCGTGCTCGACGAGGCGGTCTCCGCGCTCGACGTCACGGTGCAGGCACAGATCCTGTCCCTGCTCGACGAGTTGCAGAAGACGCTGGGCCTCACCTACCTGTTCGTCTCCCACGACCTCGCCGTGGTGCGGCAGATCTCGGATACCGTCTCGGTGATGCACAAGGGCCGGCAGGTCGATGGCGGGCCGATCGAGACGGTCTTCGGCCGGCCCGACAGCGCCTATACCCGCGAGCTGATCGACGCCATTCCCGGCCGTACCCTTCCGGTGCTTGCCCCGTCCCCCGAACCTCAGCCAAGGTTGAGCCCATGACGACGTTTCCGATCAAGCGCCTCGGCTTCTTCACCCGCCTGCTCGACCAGGTGGATGCCGCCGAGCGCTACCGGCTGGCGACGCAGCAGATCGTGCACGCCGAGAAGCACGGATTCGATTCGGCTTGGATCGCCCAGCATCATTTCCACGAGGGCGAAGGCGGCCTCCCCGCCCCATTCGTGTTCCTGGCCCACGCCGCGGCCCATACATCCCGCATCCGGCTCGGCACCGGCATCGTCACCCTGCCGCTCGAGCTGCCGATCCGCGTCGCCGAGGACGCCGCCGTGACCGACCTGATGAGCGGCGGCCGCCTCGAAGTGGGCGTGGGACCGGGCGGCAATCTCACCGCCTTCACCGCCTTCGGGCTGGAGAGCGACCAGCGGCACAGCCTGTTCGACGACAATCTCGCTCTGCTCAAGACCGCCTGGTCGGGCGGCGCCCTGGCCGGCGGCGACAGGCTCTACCCGTCGAGCCCGACATTGGTCGACCGCATCTGGCAGGCGACCTTCACCGTCTCCGGCGCCCGGCGCGCCGGCCTGGCCGGCGACGGGCTGATGCTGTCGCGCACCCAGCCGCGCCCACCGGAGGCGCCGCAAGCCTCGCTGGCCGACATCCAGAACCCGATGCTGGATGCCTATCTGGAGGCGCTGCCCGCGGGCGTGGAGCCGCGCATTCTGGCGTCGCGCACCATCTTCATTGCCGACGACCGCAACGAGGCGATGCGGCTCGCCGAGATCGGCCTGTCGCGCCTGCGGCACCGGTTGGCGGCTACCGGCAACTTCACGTCGGGCAGCCTGGTCGGCGACCTGATCAGGGCGATGGACGTGCACATCGGCACGCCCGACGAGGTGATCGCCTCGCTGCAGGGCGACGACACGCTGCGGCGCTCGACCGACCTCACCATGCAGGTTCACTCGATCGATCCGCCGCACCCGTATATCCTGCGGTCGATCGAACTGTTCGCCGAGAAGGTTGCGCCCGCATTGGGCTGGGCGCCGGAAATCAAAGCGGGGACGAGACAAGTCGCATGACAGACGTGATCGACAGCCTGGTGGGAATTGCACCGGGCTCCAGGCTGGACGCGATCCGTGCCCAGCGCATCGAGGCGCGCAAGCATGCGCAGGCGAGCTACACGTCGCTGTTCGAGCCCAAGGACCCGGGCGGCGTCAGCGGCGACGAGCGCCACGCCATCGCGGCTTTCGTTGCCGGCCTCCACGGCGAAGCCAGGACCGATGCCTTCTATGCGGCCAAGCTGCCCGCAAACCTGCGTGCGGCCGTTGCGGCAGAAGTCGCGGCCGCCAGGACCAAGGGCCCCTATGGCCGCTACCCGAAGGGTCCGCTCTCGGTCGAGGACACGCCGGGCCCGAACTGGAAGGTGAGCGATGCCGGACGCGCCGCGCTCGGCCCGCGCCTGTCGGCCGCCTTCGAGCACACGCACATGCTGGTGTTCCATCCGCGCGATGCGTCGGCACCGTCGCTGCAGTCGCTGCTCGATGCCGGCTGGTCGACCAACGACATCGTGACGATCTCGCAGCTCGTCTCCTTCCTGTCCTATCAGATCCGGGTCGTTGCCGGACTGACCGTCCTCGCGAGCACGCTATGAGCACCGACAAGACCCTGACGCCGCCGCCGCACACCGAGCCGGTGGTCTTCACCCGCGACATGCTCGACTGGCTACCCTGGCTGGAGCCGATGGCCGAAGCGGAGATGACCGAGCATCACATCAGGAGCCTGGTCGATGCGGCGCGCGTGAAGTCTCCTTATTTCAGGCTGCTGGCGCGCGACCCCGACGTGCTGGAAGCGCGCACGCGGACCGACAAGGACATCTTCTACAATCCCGAGGCCGGCCTGCCGCGCGCCGAGCGCGAACTGGCGGCGGCGGCCACGTCGCGGCTCAACGGCTGCATCTACTGCGCCTCCGTCCATGCCCGCTTCGCCGCCACCTATTCGAAGCGCGTCGACGACGTGCAGCGCCTGCTCGACGAGGGCGTCGACGCCAAGCTCGACGAGCGCTGGGAAGCCATCGTGGCGGCCTCGGTCGCCCTGACGGCCCTGCCGATGACCTTCGGCAAGCAGCATGTCGAGCGCCTGCGTGCCGCCGGCCTCGACGACGCCGCCATCGCCGACCTGATCGGCGCGGCCTCGTTCTTCAACTGGGCCAACCGCCTCATGCTCTCGCTGGGCGTCCCGGCGACGCAGCCGAAGTAAAATTGGAGATTCCGTCGTCTCGACCGAAGCCTCGCGCAGCGAGGCGAAGTGGAGAGACCTCTTTTCCAGCTAAAGCCGTCAAATCGAGGAAAAAAGGTCTCTCCACTCCGCGCTGCGCGCTCCGGTCGAGACGACGGGTTTCCTCAACCAAGAAAAACGCCCGGCGGAGCGGTCCACCGGGCGTTTGATTTCAGGCCGTCCTCAGTAGGGCAGGCCGTAGTAGCCCGGATTGCCCCACTCGCCCCAATCCCAGTCGTTGTCGACGGTGGCGTCCATCGAGCTCGGGCTGTAGGGGTCGTCGGCGAAGTTGGTCCGCATCGCCGTGGAGATCATCTGCTTCGACGCCTCCTTGATATAGGCGTTGTAGTTGTCCTGCGTGCCCATGTAGAGGCAGCCGCACATGGTCGGGTCTGCATAGACCCAGACCGGCTTGCCCTGGTAGGTCTTGCGAACCAGCTTGTGCGGCGGCAGCTTCTTGAACGAAGCCGCCTGGCCCGGCGTCTTGAGCGATACGACCTTGAAGCCGGAATCGGTCAGCATGTCGCGCTTCGATTCGGTCTTGGGCATCTGGCCCTCGCAGGCCGCCACCAGGCCGCCGATCGCCAGCATCGCGAGAATGGACCTCACAGGCTTCATCATGTCCCCCAAAATTCGGGCCTCAGGCGGCGGCCTTGAGGCCCGCCTTCGCATCTTCTTTGATCATGTCCGCGCCCTTCTCGGCAACCATGATCGTCGGCGCGTTGGTGTTGCCCGACGGCACGGTCGGCATGATCGAGGCGTCGATCACCCGCAGGCCGGCAATGCCGTGGACCCGCAGCCGGTCGTCGACCACCGCCATGGGATCGGAACCCATCTTGCAGGTGCCGATGACGTGATAGGTGGTCTGGCCGTTGCCGCGGGCGAAGCTCAGCCATTCGTCGTAGCTCTGGATCTTGTCGCCGGGCGTCTTTTCGAAGGCGATGTACTTCGACAGGGACGGGTGGGAGACGATCTTGCGCGCGATCTGCATGCCCGCGACCGTGGCGTCACGGTCGGTCTGGGCCGACAGGAAGTTCGGCCGGATCGCGGGCTCGCTGCCCGGGATCGCCGACTTGATGTGGATCGAGCCGCGCGAATCGGGCCGGCACTGGCCGATCACGACCGTCATGCCCGGCTCTCGCTCGAGGTCGCGCTTCTGGGCCGTGTCGTAGCTGGCGTGCGCCATGTGGAACTGCATGTCGGGCGATTCGAGACCCGGCCGCGTGCGCACGAAGCCGTAGACGACGCCTGCCGTGAGGCTGAGCGCGCCGCGTCCGGTCGTGTAGTACTTGATCACTTCCTTCACGAGGTTCACGCCGCGCGTCTTCTCGTTGAGCGTCACCGGCAGCTTGACCCTCCAGTTCATGCGCGGCGCGAAGTGGTCGCCGTAATTCTCCCCGACTCCCTTCAGCTCGTGCTTCACCTCAATGCCGTAGCGGCGCAGCAGTTCGGGCTGACCGATGCCGGAATGTTCGAGCACGCCAGGCGACTGGACGGCGCCGCAGGAGAGGATGACCTCGCGGCCGCAGCGTGCCTCCTGCTTCTGGCCATGCACCGTGTAGGCGACGCCGACGCAGCGCTTGCCTTCGAGGATGACATGATCGACCAGCGCATCGGTCACGATCTGGAGGTTCGGGCGATTACGGATCGGGTCGAGGAAGGCGCGCGCCGTCGACCAGCGCTTGCCGTCCTTCATCGTCACCTGGAAGTAGCCGAAGCCTTCCTGGTTGCCGTTGTTGTAGTCCTTGTTCCTCGGATAGCCGCTCGCCTCGGCCGCATCGATGAAGGCGTCGCAGAGTTCGTTGGTCTCGCGCATCTCCGCGACGTTCAGCGGGCCGCCCCTGCCGCGGGAATCGTCGCCGCCCGGCTCGTAGTTCTCCGACTTCTTGAAATAGGGAAGGACCCGCTCGTAGGACCAGCCGCGATTGCCGAGCTGCCCCCACGTGTCGTAGTCGAGCGGCTGGCCGCGCACGTAGAGCATGCCGTTGATCGAGCTCGAACCGCCGAGCGCCTTGCCGCGCGGACAGGGGATACGGCGGTTCGCCATGCCCTCTTCCGCCTCCATCTCGAAGTTCCAGTTGAACTGCTTGTGGTTCAGCAGCTTGGTGAAACCGGCGGGGATATCGATCCACATCGACTTGTCGCGCGGGCCGGCCTCGAGCAGGAGCACCCTGACGTTGGCATCCTCGGTCAGCCGGTTGGCCAGCACGCACCCGGCAGAGCCGCCACCGACGACGATGTAATCCCAATTGGCCATGACGCTTCCTCTCTCCCTTTGGAGACAGTGTAGCGCGTCTGTAACCGGACGCGACTCCCTCTCAAGGGAGAGCCGGATATCGCCAAATGCCTAGCGCAGGTGGCAGGAGACCTGGTGCCCCGGCGCGATTTCGCGGAGCGAAGGAACCTCCACCTTGCAGCGGGCCACCGCATAGGGACAGCGCGTGTGGAAATGGCAGCCCGGCGGCGGCTTCACCGGGCTCGGCACGTCACCCTGCAGCACCAGCTTCTTGCGCTTGATGGCGGGGTCCGGCACCGGCACGGCCGACAGCAGGGCTTCGGTGTAGGGGTGCTGCGCGTTCGTGAAGATCGAGCGCGTGTCGGCGTATTCGACGATGCGGCCGAGATACATGACCGCGATCTGGTGGCTGATATGCTCCACCACGGCGAGATTGTGCGAGATGAACAGGTAGGAAAGCCCGCGCTCGCGCTGCAGGTCCATCAGCAGGTTGATGACCTGCGCCTGGATCGAGACGTCCAGCGCCGACACAGGCTCGTCGCCGACGATCAGCTTCGGCCCCAGGGCCAGCGCGCGCGCGATGCCGATACGCTGCCGCTGACCGCCGGAGAACTGGTGCGGATAGTTCGTCATCTGCGCCGGACGCAGGCCGACGCGCGCGAACAGGGCCGACACCTGCTCCTCGCGTTCCTTCTTGTTGGCAACGCCATGGACCAGCAGCGGCTCGCCCACGATATCGCCCGCCGTCATGCGCGGATTCAGCGACGAGAACGGATCCTGGAAGATGATCTGCATTTCCCGGCGATAGGGACGCAGTTCCGACTTCGACAGGCCGATGATCTCCTTGCCCTCGACCTTGATCGAGCCCGACGTCGGCTCGACCAGGCGCATGGCGGCACGACCGGCCGTGGTCTTGCCGCAGCCGGACTCGCCCACGAGACCGAGTGTCTCGCCGGCATTCACCGTGAAGGTCACGCCATCGACGGCATAGACCTGGCCGACCGTGCGCCGGAGCAGTCCCTTCTTGACCGGGAAGTGCTTCTTGAGGTCCCTGACCTCGAGGACGGGGGGATTTGCGCTAACCATTGGTGTGCCAGCAAGCCGCCCAGTGACCGGGCTGCTTCTCCTCGTAAACCGGACGTTCGCTGCGGCACTTGTCGTCCGCCCTGTTGCACCGGGGGGCGAAGGCACAGCCGGGCGGCAGATCAAACAGCGGCGGCACGATGCCGGGGATTTCCTGCAGGCGCTCGTTGGAGCGATCGGTCTGGCCGCGCATCAGGTCGAGGCGCGGGATCGAATTCATCAGGCCGACCGTGTACGGGTGAAGCGGCCGGCCGAACAGCTCGCCCACGACCGCCTCCTCGACCTTTCGACCGGCGTACATGACGATGACCCGGTGCGCCGTCTCGGCGACGACGCCGAGATCGTGCGTGATCAGGATCACCGCCGCGCTGAACTCGCGCTGCAGCTCCACGATCAGCTCCAGGATCTGGGCCTGGATGGTGACGTCGAGCGCGGTCGTCGGTTCGTCGGCGATCAGGACTTTCGGGTTGCAGGCCAGCGCCATGGCGATCATCGCACGCTGGCGCATGCCGCCCGACAGCTGGTGCGGATACTCCTTGGCACGTTGCGCGGGCTCGGGAATGCGGACCAGTTCGAGCATCTCGACCGCCCGCTTCATCGCCGCCTTGCGGTCCATGTCCCGGTGCAGGATGAGCGATTCGGAAATCTGCTTGCCGATCGTCATCACCGGATTGAGCGACGTCATCGGCTCCTGGAAGATCATCGAGATCTCGTTGCCGCGCACGCTCCGCATCTCCTCCTCGGAGATCTTGAGCAGGTCGCGACCGGCCAGTCTGATCGAGCCCGAGACGATGCGCCCCGGCGGATCCGGGATCAGCCGCATCAGCGAGAGCGCCGTCATGCTCTTGCCGCAGCCGGATTCACCGACGATGGCCAGGGTCTCGCCGGCAGCAACCTCGAAGTCGACGCCATCGACCGCCTTGACGATGCCCTGGCGCGTGTAGAACCACGTGCCGAGGTCGGACACTTCCAGAAGTGAACTCATGTACGCTGTCTCGGATCGAGGATGTCGCGCAAGGCGTCGCCCAGCAGGTTGGTGCCGAACACCGTGAGGCTGATGGCGACGCCGGGGAAGATCACCAGCCACGGCGCCGTGCGAACATATTCGGCCGCCGATTCCGAAAGCATGCGACCCCAGGACGGATAAGGCTCCGGGATGCCGAGGCCCAGGAAGGACAGCGACGCCTCGGTCAGGATCGCCGAGCCGAGCTGGGCGGTGCCGAGGACGATCAGCGGCGCCAGCGTGTTGGGCAGGACGTGCCGGACGGCGATTCGGATCTCGCCCATGCCGATCGCGCGGGCGGCCTCGACGAAGGGTTGCTCGCGCAGCGACAGGGTGCTCGATCGCACGACACGCGCCACACTCGGCACCAGCGGGATCGCGATGGCGATGATGGTGTTCTGCAGCGACGGCCCGAGCGACGCGGCCATGACCAGCGCCATCACGAGAAGCGGCAGCGACTGCATGATGTCCATCAGACGCTGGAACGCCAGATCGAACCAGCCGCCGATGAAGCCGGACATCAGGCCGATGGCCACTCCCAGGATGCCGCCCAGCAGGGTCGCGCCGACGGCGACGGCGAGCGAGATGCGCGCGCCGTAAACGATGCGGCTGAACATGTCGCGGCCCATGAAGTCCGCGCCCAGAAAGTAAGTGGCGCCCGGCACGGCGAGCGAGGCGCGCGAGTTCGTCGACAGCGGATCGTGCGGCGCGATGAAGTTGGCGAAGAGGGCCGTCAGCACGAAGAGCAGCACGAGGACCGCCCCCACCGCGCCGAGCGGATAACGGCGGGCCAGGAACGCGGACTGGCTCCAGAAGCCCGATACGTTGGCGCCGGCCTTTGCCAGAGCGGCATCATGGTCGATGACAGCCATGGGCGCCTCAGTCCGCGTACTTGATGCGAGGGTCGAGGGCCATGTAGGCCATGTCGACCAGGAAATTGACGACGACCACGCAGAAGGCGATCAGCATCACCAAGTTCTGCACGATCGGGTAGTCGCGCCACAGGATGGCCTCGACGAGGAAGCGCGCGACGCCCGGGATGTTGAACACGGTCTCCGTCACGATCAGGCCGCCGACGAGGAACGCCGCCTCGATGCCGATGATGGTGACGACCGGCAGCAGGGCATTGCGGAGCGCGTGAACGTAGTTGACCGTGGTCTGCGAGGCGCCCTTGGAGCGCGCCGTGCGGATATAGTCCTGCCGCAGCACCTCGAGCATGGACGATCTCGTGAGACGCATGATCAGGGCCGAACTTCGGAACCCGACCGCCGCCGCGGGAATGCTGAGCAGCAGCATCTCGTCGATGAAACTTCGCGGTTCGTTGGTGTAGATCGGGATCATGCCGAACCACTGAACCGATGCCATCAGGATCAGCAGGCCGAGCCAGAAAGAGGGAAGCGACAGGCCGCTCAGGCTGATGATGCGCAACAGATAATCGACGATCGAATTCTGCCGGACGGCGCTGATGACGCCGAGCGGCACGCCGAGGATGACCGAGAAGAACAAGGCTAGCCCGGCCAGCTTGGCGCTGATCGGGATGCGCGGTGCGATCTCCTCGAGAGCGGGCCGCTCGGACACGTAGGCGAAGCCGAGGTCGCCGCGCACCAGACCGCCGATCCATTGCAGGTACTGATCGAAGATCGGGCGGTCGAGGCCAAGTTCGCGGGCGATCTTGGCCTTCTCCTTGGGATCGGCGATGCCCGCCGAGTCCACCAGGATGTCTGCGATGTTGCCGGGCACCAGACGCAGCATGACGAAGATGAGCACCGACATTCCGAAGAGTGTCAGAACCATCAATAGTACGCGGCGGGTAAGATACGCTCCCATCCTCGTCGTGCCTCCGTCCGGCGGGCCGGTTTACTTGTCGAGCCAGACGTCTTCGAGACGCCAGCCGTTGTAGATGCTGTTGTGCTGCAGCACGAGGTTCTTGACCGCCGGCGCCCAGCAGGTGTTCGCAACACCATGGGTGATCGGCGGACGCGCCCCGTCCTTGAGCAGGGCCTGCTCGATCTTCGTCACCAGGACCTTGCGCTTGGCCACATCGGTCTCGGCGGACTGCTCGTCGATCATCTTGTCGATCTCGGGATTCTTGTACGCCGTATAGTTGCGATCCGACGTGCTGTAGAAGTTCTCGTAGAACACGCCATCCGGATCGTCGAGGCCGGCACCCGTCAGGTTCATGCCAACCTGATAGTTCTTCTGCTGGATCTTGTTGTACCAGATCGTCGTGTCGATCGGCTCCAGCTCGGCATCGATATAGATCTGCTTGAGCTGGTCGATGAGGATGACGGCCGGATCACGATAGATGGCGATGTTGCGCGTCGCCACCTTGATCTTGAGCGGCTTGTCGGGACCGTAGCCCAGTTCCTTCATGATCCCGCGCGCGACCTCGCGATTCTTCTCGATGTCGGGCCCGAAGCCGGGAAGCTTCTGCAACTCGTCCTGCGTCATGCCCCAGACGCCGGCCGGCGGCGGCAGCATCGTCGCGCCCCGCAGGTCGTTGCCCTGGGTCAGGATATCGCTGAACGGCGTGCGGTCGAGCGAATAGACGAGCGCCTCGCGCAGCTTGGGATTGTCGAACGGCGGGGCGTCGCGATTGATCAGCAGGTTGGTATGGACGTTGGTCGGCCGCGCCTCGCAAATGGCGTCCTTCTTCTGGTCCTTCACGTCCTTCAGGAGGGGGAAGGTGATGTCGGAGTCGAAGGTGAGATCGAACTCGCCGGCGACGAAACCCAGCACGCGGGTGCTGCGATTCGGCACGATCTTGAATTCGATGGCGTCGAGGTAGGGTCGCCCCTTCTTCCAGTAGTCGGGATTGCGGACCAGCTTGATGGCTTCGTTGCGCTTGAAGTCGGCGACCTTGAACGGGCCGGTGCCGATCGGCTTGGAGCGCATGACCCTGGAATCGACATGGCACGGATAGACCGGTGCATAGCCGGCGGCCAGCATCGACATGAACGACGGCTGCTGGCGCTCCAGCGTGAACGTCACCTCGTTGTCGCCGTTGGTCGTGACTTCCTTGAGGTTCTTGTACCAGACCTTGCGCGGGTTCTTGCGGATGATCTCCTGCTTGTCGTCGGCGCCTCGCAGGGCGTCCCATGTGCACTTCACGTCCTTGGACGAAAACGGCTTTCCGTCATGCCACTTCACGCCGCTGCGCAGCTTGAAGGTGAGCTTGGTCTTGTCGGCATTCCACGACCAGCTCTCGGCAAGCTCGGGTACGATCTTGTCGGGACTGTTGATCTTCTCCTTCGGATCGAAGAACACCAGATTGTTGAACACGCCCATGAACGGCATGTTCACCGAGATCGTCGCTTCCTCGTGGATCGAGGCGCTCGGCGGATTGTCGCGATGCGACACACGAAGGGTTCCGCCCTGCTTCTGTGCAAAGGCGGGAGCAGACAGGACGACGGCGGCCACGAGACCGCCGGCAATGGTTGCCAGGCGCTTACGCATTTCAATCCTCCCAGAGACACGCTCGTTGGCGTGATTCTTCTTCCCCGTTGACCGGGAGGCTATCACATCGTGTGCGACGGCCAAGCCTTAAAGCGCCGGACCCTTCAGTTCTATCTGGTTGCCTTCCGGATCACGGAAATAGACCGATGGCCCGGTACCCTCGGCACCGTATCGTTCGACGGTTTCGCCGACCGATATCTCGAAGGGCGCGAGCTGCGTGACGATGGCGTCACGATCGAACGGCTCCACGCGAAAGCAGAGATGGTCCATGTTCGGCACGACAGCGTCCTGCGTCTCGCTCGCGACGAGATCGAGCATCGACGCACCGGCCCGCATCTGAACGAGGCCCAGCCGCTCGATCCGGCGCTCCTCCCTGAATCCCAGCGCCCGTTCATAGAACCGCACCATGCCGACCAGATCGCGCACGCGCAGGACGACATGGTCGATGCGTTCGACATTGAATGTCATGGCGAATAGCCTCCTCCGGCCAAAAGAACGAATCAATGGAGGAGAGAATGGCGTTCGCAGTCAATGTCGCCAAGGCGCGCCTGAAGAAGAACGAGCTGTCGATCGGCATCGGCATCCGGCTGGTCCGCAACGTCGACATCGTGAAGGTCATGAAGGCAGCGGGCTTCGACTGGCTGTTCATCGATCTCGAGCATGGATCGATGTCGATCGAGACCGCGTGCGAGATCGCCATCGCCGCGCAGGATTCCGGCATCGCGCCCATCGTGCGCGTACCGTATGGCGAGCTCACGATGGCGACGCGCGTCCTCGACGGCGGCGCATTGGGCATCGTCGTCCCACATGTCGACACGCCGGAGGAGGCGAAGGAGATCGCCGACAAGCTGCGCTATCCGCCACGCGGCCATCGCTCGGTCGGCGGCGGCCAGGCGCAGTTCGACTACGAGCCGATGCCGCTCGGTGAGATGACGACGAAGTCGGACGAAAACACGCTGATCGTGGTGATGATCGAGACGCCCAAGGCGGTCGAGAACGCCGAGGCGATCGCGGCGGTGCCCGGCATCGATTGCCTGCTGGTCGGCTCGAGCGACCTGTCGATGGAAATGGGCATCCCGGGCGACACCGGCAACCCGAAGGTCCAGGCCGCCGTCGACAAGGTCATCGCCGCTTGCCGGAAGCACGGCAAGTGGCCGGGTATGGGCGGCGCCTACACCGAGGAACTGCTCAAGATCTACACCGACAAGGGCATGAAGTTCCTGCTGGCCGGCAACGATCTCCCGATGCTGACGGCCGCCGCGCGTGGCCATCAGGCGAAGGTGCGCGCGTTTCAAAAGTAGGCCTTCCGACAAGCTGTCGGTTGCTCTCCCCCTCCCTAGCCCTCCCCCGTGCGACGGGGGCGGGGACATGAAACCTCCCCCGTCACACGGGGGAGGTGGCCCGAAGGGCCGGAGGGGGAAGGCCTCAGGAAGGTTGCCTACCGCTTCCCTTCGATCTCGATCTCGACGAGGTGCGGCTTGCCGGACTTGAAGGCGGCTTCGACGGCCGACTTGATGTCGTCGGCCTTGGCGACGTAGGTGCCGGCGACGCCCATGCCCTTCGCGAGATCGACGAAGCCCATGGTCGGACCCGTCAGGTCCATGTGCATGTAGGGCTTGTTCGACTTCACGTCGAAGCGCGCGCGGTAGGCGTCGATGTTGTGCTTGAGCACGCGGTACTCCCGGTTCGCCAGGATCACGAACACGATCGGCAGTTCGTGATGGGCCGCCGTCCACAGCGCCTGGATCGAGTACATCGACGAACCGTCGCCAGACACGCAGAGGATCGGCCGCTTCGTCTGCGCGACCGCCACGCCGATGGCCCCCGCAAGACCCTGGCCGATGCCGCCGCCGCGGCCGCTGTAATAGTCGCCCGGTCCCTTGAAGGTGAAGGTCTTGAAGAGATCGAGGTTGGCCGTGATCGTCTCGTCGACCACTACGACGTCCTGGGGCGAGCCCGCGCGAATCTCCGCCATGGCACGCGCCATCGAGGTCGGCGTGCGCGCCCAGGCCTTCTCGACACGCGCCGTCTGCGCGGCATCGTCGGCATCCTTGCGCGCCTTCATCGCATTGTTGCGCTTGGCGGTGGCCGCGGCGTCGACGGTCAGGGCGGCCTCGAGCGCCTCGAGGGCCGCGCCCGCATCGGCGACGACGCCGGCATCCAGGGTGAAGTTGTGAGCGAGCCGCGACGCACCGGCCTCAATCTGCAAGACCTTGGTGCCGGGCGCGAACGGCGAGCCCGCCGCGTACCAGACTTCCTCGAAGAACGGCCCGCCCACCATCAGCACGAGGTCGTTGCCCGCAAGCTGCTTCGCGATGCCCACTGCATCGAAGGCCAGCGTGCCGCAATAGGCCGGATGATCGGTCGGGAAGGAATTCTGGCCGCGCAGCCCCTCGAACCACACCGAGGCGCCGAGCTTGTCGACCAGCTTCACCAGCGCCTTGTCGGCGCCGGCGCGAGCCACGTCGTCGCCGGCGACGATGGCCGGGCTCCTGGCCGCCGCCAGCAGCTTCGCCATGGCCGCGATGCCCGCCGGATCGGGGCGCGTGGCGCTGTAGGAATGGCCGGGCTTGCCGGCGGGAATCGACGTCTCCTGCTCCATCACGTCGATGGGCAGCGCCACGAAGACCGGGCCTGCCGGCGCCTCGTTGGCGATCTTGAAGGCGCGCTGGAGGATGGGGCCCAGCTCGTCGGCGCGCTCGACCTGCACGCTCCACTTGGTGACGGGCGCGGCGATCGACGCAAGGTCATGGCCGAGGATGGGATCGCGCAGGCGCATGCGCGTGTCCTGCTGGCCGGCCGTCACCACCATCGGCGAATTGTTCTTGAGCGCGCTGTAGATCGCGCCGATCGCGTTGCCGAGGCCCGGCGCCACGTGGAGGTTCACGAAGGCGGTCTTGCCGCTCGCCTGGGCATAGAAGTTGGCCGCGCCGGTCGCGACGCCCTCGTGCAGATGGACGATGTATTCGAGCTGCGGATAGTCGGGCAGCGAATCGAGCAGCGGGCTCTCGGTCGTGCCCGGATTACCGAAGATGCGATCGACGCCGTGGTTGATGAGCGTTTCCAGAAGGACCTGACGTCCGCGCATTTGATCTCTCCCCTTCATATTCACTGTTTCGACCGCAGCGCATCGAGCGCCCGGTCGACGAATCCCAGACGGTCCTGGCCCCAGTAGCGCACGCCATCGACGATGAACGTGGGCGCTCCGAAGACCTGCAGCGCCTCCGCCTCCTGCGTGAAGGTCCGGTAGGCCGCCTGCACCTCGGCACTGGTCTCCGCCCGGTGCAGCGCGTTTCCGTCCAGACCGTTCTCCTCCGCGATCGCGATCCGCACCTCGGCCGACGCCGTGTCGCGCTCCTCCGCCCAGAGGGCGCGCAGCAGCGCATGGCTCAGCCGGAAGGCATCGAGACCGCGCAGCTGCGCGGCGATCACCATCCAGCCGGGCCGCTTGTTCCAGTCCGGATCGGCGACCTTCTCCGGATAGTAGCGAGGCCTGAGCGCCAGCGGCATCTGCAGGTAGCGCCGCCAGCGGTCCAGTTCCTCCTCGTGATACGAGCGGCGGGCCGGCGGCCGGGTCCGCAGCGGCACGCCACCGGTCCGCGGAACGATCTCCTGGAAGTCGAAGGGCTTCAGGACCAGTCGCACCTTGTGACGCCGCACGATGTCCTCGAGCTGCGGGCCCATGAAATAGGCCCAGGGCGAAGACAGGCTGTAGAAGCACGGCAGTTCAATCATGCGGTCGGCCCTGCTAAGGAAATCCGTGGAGGGTCAGAAGCACGGCATGGACGGTGTTGTCGAGCGGCATTCGGCGGGTTTGGACGCGCTCGAGAAGATCGCGCGTCACGACCTGGCGCGGCTGAACTATCCGCCAGCCAACTGGGTGCCCGGGAAGATCGGACCCGACGGCAGGCCTGTCCTCGACGTGCTCGTCGTTGGCGCCGGCATGTGCGGCCAGACGGTCGGCTGGGGTCTGATCCGTGAGGGCATCCGCAACGTCCGCGTGATCGAACGCAACGGGCACGGCCACGAAGGACCGTGGAACACCACGGCGCGCATGCCGATCCTGCGCTCGCCCAAGCACCTCACCGGCCCCGATCTCGGCGTGCCGTCCCTCACCTTCCGTGCCTGGTACGAAGCCCAGCACGGCGCTGAGGGCTGGGAGACGCTCTACAAGATCCCGCGCCTCGATTGGCTCTCCTATCTCCTTTGGGTGCGCAAGGTCGTGGATCTGAAGGTCGAGAACGGCGTATCGCTGCTGAAGGTCGAGGCGGCGGGTGACTTCCTGCAGGCGAGCCTCTCGACCGGCGAGACGATCCTGGTGCGCAAGCTGGTGCTCGCCAACGGCCGCGATGGATCGGGCGGCTTCCGCTGGCCGTTGCTGCCTTCCTTCAATCCGGAAGATCCGGCCCGCGCCGGCCGCGTCTTTCACACGCTGGAAGAGATCGACTTCGCGACGCTCAAGGGCAAGCGCCTCGGCATTCTCGGCGTGCTCGCGACGGCGATCGACAATGCCTGCACGGCGCTGGAGGCCGGCGCACGCGAGGCAATCTGCTACGCGCGGCGGCCGCACCTGCCGCAGGTGAACAAGTCCAAGGGCGCGTCCTTCCCGGGCTTCCAGCGCGGCCAGGGCATGCTGGACGACGATTGGCGCTGGAGGATCTACACCTACATGCTGGCCGCCGGCTCGCCGCCGCCGCACGAATCGGTCCTGCGCGCGCAGAAGCTGCCGGGCTTCGCCTTCCGCTTCGCCGAGCCGTGGCTCGACATGAGCGTCGACAAGGACGGCGTCACGGTGACGACGGCCAGGACCACGGAACGCTTCGATGCCGTCCTGATCGGCACCGGCTTCGACGTCGATCTGGCACGCCGGCCGGAGCTGGCGTCGTTCGCGGGCAATGCGACCCTGTGGGGCGACCGCCGCACGCCGGAGGAAGCAAGCACCAACGCCGAGGCGGCGCGCTACCCCTATCTCGGCCCGGGCTTCGAGCTGGTCGAGAAGGTGCCCGGCGGCACGCCGCACCTGGGCGACATCCATCTCTTCAACTGGGGCAGCATCCTGAGCCATGGGGCGCTGGCGGGCGACATTCCGGGCCTCTTCGTC
>LSKJ01000044.1 GCA_001557035.1 Rhodospirillaceae bacterium CCH5-H10
GTGCCGCCGCCCTCGCGCACGGTCGGCTTCCTGCACGCCGCCGCCTGCCACCGCCAGATCGAGGCCGGGTTGTCGGTCTGGTCGCTGCCGCGGGCCGCGGAATGAGCGCGCTGCTGCAGGCCACCGACCTCCGGCGCCACTACAACTGCTCGGGCGAAGGTTTCTTCGGACCGAAGTCCGTGCTGCGGGCAGTCGACGGCGTGTCCCTCACGCTCGAACGGGGGCGCACGCTGGGCCTCGTGGGCGAGTCGGGTTGCGGCAAGTCGACGACCGGCAAGCTGGTGCTGGGGCTGGTGCCGCCCACCGCCGGCACGGTGCGCTATCGCGGGCAGCCGATGCCTCCCGTCGGCACGCCGGCCTGGCGCGACCTGCGCCGCCATATCCAGATGGTCTACCAGGATCCGCTGGGCGCGCTCGACCGGCGGCTGCCGGTCGGAACGCAGATCGAGGAGCCGCTCGCCATCCACGAACAGGTCTCGCAAGCCGAGCGTCGCGACCGCGCGCGGGCGGCGATGGACTCGGTCGGCCTGCAGCCGCACCAGTACGAACGCTATCCGCACGAACTGTCCGGCGGCCAGAGGCAGCGCGTCGTGCTGGCGCGTGCCCTGATGACCGAGCCGGACCTGCTGGTCTGCGACGAGCCGGTCTCGGCGCTCGACGTTTCCATCCAGGCGCAGGTCGTGAACCTGCTGCTCGACCTGCAGGAGCGGCTGGGCATCGCCTATCTGTTCATCAGCCACGACCTCAAGGTCGTGCGCCAGGTAAGCCACGACGTTGCGGTCATGTATCTCGGCCGCATCGTCGAGCAGGGCGAGGCCGAGAGCCTGTTCGCCGCGCCCGCGCATCCCTATACGCGCGCGCTGGTGGCTGCGATCCCGACGGTGAATTTCGGCCGCGGCCCGAAGCGCGAGCGTTTCCTGCTGCAGGGCGATCCGCCCAATCCGGTGAACGTCCCGCCGGGCTGCTCCTTCCACACGCGCTGCCCCTTCGCCACCGCGCAGTGTCGCGCCGAGGCGCCGACCCTGCAGCCGTTGTCCGGCGGCCGGATGGTCGCCTGCCACCGCGTGCACGAACCCGCCCTCGGGGTCGCCGCCTGATGCTGACCTTCGCCATCTCGCGCCTGCTACGTGCGGGACTCACCATCCTGTTCGTGATGACCTTCGCCTTCGTGGTGTTGCGCCTCTCGGGCGACCCCGCGCTGACGATCATGTCGGTCGACGCGCCGCCCGAAGCCATCGCGGCCTTCCGCGAATCCTGGGGCCTCAACCAGCCGATCTGGGACCAGTATCTCGCCTATATCGGCCACGCACTCACCGGCGATTTCGGCAAGTCGATGCGCGACGGACGCCCTGCCATCGCGCTGGTGATGGAACGGGTGCCGGCGACGCTCGCCATCACCCTGCCGGCACTGGCGCTCAAGATCGGGCTGGGCATCCCCGCCGGCATCTATGCCGCGCTCCACCGCAACTCGATGGCCGACCGGCTGACCATGGCCGCCTCCGTCGCGGGCTTCACCATGCCGAGCTTCGTGCTCGCACTGCTGCTGGTCCTCGTCTTCGCGGTACAGCTCGGCTGGCTGCCGGCCAGCGGCAACAACGGCCTCGCTTCCGTCATCCTTCCGATCCTGACGCTCGGCATTGGCGGTGCCGCCATCATGGCGCGATTCACGCGCTCGGCGATGCTGGAAGTGTTGGGTCAGCCCTACATTCGCGCCGCCTCGGCCAAGGGCGTCACCTGGCACACCGTCGTGCGGCGCCACGCACTGCCCAACGCCGCGATCCCGACCGTCACGATCGTCGGCTTCATGGTGGGCAGCCTGGTGGCCGGCGCGGTGGTCGTCGAAAGCGTCTTCTCCTGGCCGGGCATCGGACGGCTGCTCGTGTCGGCGGTCGCCAATCGCGATCTCGCCGTCGTGCAGGCGATCCTGATGGTGATCGCGGCTTGGATGGTGATGGCCAATCTCGCTGTCGACCTCGCCTATGGCTGGCTCGATCCGCGCGTGCGCGGCACCGCCGCGGCGCACTGACCATGGCCATCGCCGAACAACTTCAACCTCTCTCCGTCCGCCGCCGGCTTTTCGCCCTGCCGCTGGGCGTCACGCTGGCGCTCGCCTGGCTGGTGCTGATGATCGTGACGGCGCTGGGGGCGGACTTCCTGGTGCCCTATTCGATCACCGCGCTCGACCTCAAGGCGCGGCTGGCGCCGCCCGTCCTGATGGGCGGGACATGGGCCCATCTGCTGGGCACCGACGAACTCGGCCGCGACGTGCTCTCGCGCCTCATCATGTCGATCCGCATGAGCCTCCTGATCGCGCTGTTCGGCACCCTGATCGCCGCGACGCTCGGCACGGCGCTGGGCTTTCTCGCCGCGCATTTCCGCAAGGCCATCGAGCAGGTCGTGCTGATGGCCATCGATTTCCAGGCCAGCATGCCGTTCATGATCATTGCGCTGGCGGTGCTGGCCTTCCTCGGCAACAGCCTGCCGCTGTTCATCGCGTTGATGGGCTTCCACTCCTGGGAACGCTATGCCCGCATCACCCGCGGCCTCACCCTGGCGGCCAACGAACAGGGCTACGCCGCCGCCATCCGCCAGCTCGGCGCCAGCCCGGCGCGCATCTACGGCCTTCACATCCTGCCCAACATCGCCTCGACGCTGATCGTGTCGATGACGCTCACCTTCCCCGAGATCATCCTGCTGGAAAGCGGCCTGTCGTTCCTCGGCCTCGGCGTGCAGCCACCGCTCGCCTCGCTCGGCAACATGGTGGGCTACGGCCGCGAATATATCAGCCATGCGCCGTGGATCATGCTGGCACCGGCCGCCACCATCGTGATCACGACGCTGTCGATCAGCCTTCTGGGCGACTGGCTGCGCGACCGGCTCGATCCGACGCTGCGCTGAGTTCGCCCAAGCATGAACAAGGATCCTTCGCTGCGCTCAGGATGACACGGTTGTTGGAACATGCGCGGTGCGTCGATTCCAAAACCGGTGTCATCCTGAGCGAAGCGAAGGATCCTTATTCTTCGCGCCTTGCGGATAGATCGTCTCGCCGCGCTTCAGCATCTGGACGAAGGTCTCGATCTTCTTCTTCCGCCCCGCCTCGGTCTTCATGTTCTCGGTCCGGAACACGAGTGCGAAGCGATTCTGGGCGCTGAGACTGGCCAGCATCGCCTTCGCCCTGGGCTCGGCGTCGATGGCGGCCTGCAGGTCGTCAGGAATCGTCGAGCCCTTGGTCCGATAGGCGCGCTCCCAGCGCCCGTCCTTCTTCGCGGCCTCCACCTGGCTCAGCCCGTGTACCGTCATCCGCCCTTCCCCAATCAACCGGGCGACGTTGTCGACGTTGATCTGGCTCCAGACGCTCTTGCGGCCGCGCGGCGTGTAGCGCTGCAGGAAGCTCTTCTCGTCGAAGCCCTTGCGGATGCCGTCGATCCAGCCCCAGCACAGCACGACGTCGATCGCCTCCTTCGGCGTGATCGACTTCAGGCCCGAGCCGACCTTGTGGATCTTGATCCAGACTTCGCTTTCCGTGTCGTGATGCCTGCCGAGCCACTTGTAGAAGCTGGCTTCCGTGGGGAACTCGCGAACCTTGTCCGGATCGACCGTGACCGGGGCCATCAGCACACGCGGTAGCGTTCGACGGCATCCCGGTCGAGCTCGATGCCGAGGCCCGGCCCTTCGGGCAGCAGGATGTGCCCGTCCTTGAGCGTGAGCGGAGTCTTCAGCAGCTTGGTGCGCAGCTCGTTGTCGCTCATGTCGTATTCCAGCATCGCGGGATGCGGCGGATGGTCGGTGTGCGGCGTCGCCGGCAGCGCAGCAAGGAAGTGACAGGCCGTCGCAAGGCCCACCGCGCCACCCCAGACATGCGGCGCCACCCTCAGGTTCTGCGCATGCGCCAGCGCCACGATGCGCTTGGCCTCGGTGATGCCGCCGACACCGGGGATCGAGGGCTGCACGATGTCGATACAGCGCCCGTCGATCAGCGTGCGGAAGTCGCGGACCGTGTGATGCGCCTCGCCGGCCGCCAGGGCGATCGGCGAGCGCAGCTTGAGTTCGGCATAGCCGCGGAAGTCGCCCGGCGGCAACGGCTCCTCGATCCAGTGGATGCCGAACGGCTCGATGGCGCGTGCGCATTCCAGCGCGACGTCGGCGGTGTAGGCGCCGTTGATGTCGACCAGCAGCAGCTTGTCGGGGCCCAGCGCCGCGCGCGCGAGCTTCACGCGCTCGACGTCGCTCCTGATGCCGCGTCCGATCTTGATCTTGGCGCCGGCATAGGGATGGCTCGCGGCCTCCGCCATCATGTGTTCGAGCTGGCGGTCGGGGTCGTCCGAGAAGAACCCCGTCGAGGCATAGGCCGGGAAGCGTGTCGCGCCGCAGCCGCCGATCAGGTCGCAGACGCGCACGCCGAAGCCGCGCGCGATGGCATCCCACAGCGCCACGTTGATGGCGGCCAGACAGGAGGTGAGCTGGTTGCCGACGCCCAGATGATAGATCGCGTTGCGCACACGGGCCTCGACATGATCGAAATCGAAGATGCTGCGGCCCAGGAACATCGGCTCGAGCATGCAGAAATACTCCCGCGTGACCAGCGGGTTGCCGAAGGCCTCGCCGATCCCTGTCACGCCGTGGTCGGTCTCGACCTCGACCAGACCGCCCTGGCGCCGGAAGCCGCCGCCGCGCGACATGCCGTAGGCTTTTTCCGGCGCGAAGGCATATTCGAGTCCGATGAACGAAAGACGCCGGATCGTCGGCATGGCAGCTCCTGCAAATCCCGGGCTATGGTGGGGTCCAAAGGCAATCGGAGGCAACCGCTCATGACCATCCCCAAAACGCATCGCCGCGTCGTTCTCGTGCGCCGCCCGCCGGGCGAGCCGGCCGAATCCGATTTCCGCGTCGAGGAAGTGCCGGTTCCCGCGCCGCGTCACGGCGAGGTGCTGGTGAAGGTCCACTATCTCTCGCTCGATCCCTACCAGCGCGGCCGCATGCGCGACGCCGCCTCCTATGCCGCCGCCGTCGGCCTCGGTGAGGTGATGACCGGCGGCACGGTCGGCGAGGTCGTGGCCTCGCAGCACGATGGCTTCAAGGTCGGCGACATCGTCGAGGACCGGCTCGGCTGGCAGGAATATGCGATCGGCGGCGGCCCGGCGCTGCGCAAGGTCGATCCCTCACTGGCGCCGATCTCGACCGCCAACGGCGTGCTGGGCATGCCCGGCATGACCGCCTATTTCGGCCTGCTGCAGGTCGGCCAGCCCAAGCCCGGCGAGACGGTCGTGGTGTCGGCAGCCTCAGGCGCGGTCGGCCAGGTGGTGGGCCAGATCGCGAAGATCATGGGCTGCCGCACGGTCGGCATCGCCGGTGGCGCCAAGAAGTGCGCCTTCGTGAAGGACGAACTCGGCTTCGATGCCTGCATCGACTACAAGGCCGAGAAGGACCTCGACGCCGCGCTGCGCGCTGCCTGCCCCAACGGGCCCGACGTCTATTTCGACAATGTCGGTGGCGAGATCACCGATGCCGTCCTGCGCAACATCAATTTCTTCGGCCGCGTCGCGCTGTGCGGCTCGATCTCGCAGTACAACGCGACCGGCGCCTCGATGGGGCCTCGCCTGCTCGGCACCTTCGTCGGCAAGCGCGTGATGGCGCGCGGCTTCATCGTCACCGACTTCGCGCAGCATTACGGCCCGGCCATGCGCCAGATGGGCGAATGGATCCGCGACGGCAGGCTCAAGTACCGCGAGGACATCGTCGAGGGCATCGACAAGGCGCCGCGCGCCTTCATCGGCCTGCTGCGCGGCGAGAACTTCGGCAAGATGCTGGTGAAGCTCGCATGAGCTACGACGCGCCCTTCGCCGGACTCAAGGTCGTCGACCTGAGCCAGGGCATCGCCGGGCCCTATTGCGCCATGCTGCTGGCCCAGCATGGCGCCGAGGTCATCAAGGTCGAGGGAATCGGCGAAGGCGACTGGGCGCGCACGCTCGGCGTCCATTACGAAAGCCACAGCGCCTTCTCGATCATCGGCAACATGGGCAAGCGCAGCCTGTCGGTCGACCTCAAGAGCGAGGCCGGCAAGGAGATCGTCTGGCGCCTGCTTCAAGAGGCCGACATCTTCCTCGAAGGGTTCCGGCCCGGCGCCATCAAGCGTTTGGGCTTCGACTATGCGGCGGTGTCGGCCCGCGTGCCGCGCATCCTCTATGTCTCGATCTCGGGCTTCGGCCAGACCGGCCCGCTCTCCGAGCGGCCGGCGATGGATCCGGTGCTGCAGGCCTATACCGGCATGATGGCGGAGAATCGCGGCGAGGACGGAATCCCCCATCGCGTGCCGGTGATCGTGGTCGACATGTCGACCGCGCTCTACGCCTTCCAGGCCGTGAGTGCGGCGCTCTACGCGCGGCGTGACGAGACGAAGGGGCGATACATCGACGTCAGCCTGATGCAATCGGCGACGGCGCTGCAGTCGATCCGGCTGATGGCCTGCCATCTCGAGGGCGGTACGATGAAGCCCGGCGGCGTTCCCGGCGGCGTGTTCCGGACGGCCGACGGCTGGATGTCGATCCTCGCCCTCAAGGACGCCGACTGGCAGAGCCTCTGCGCGCTGATGGGGATGCCTGCGCTGGCGCACGAGGAGCGCTTCGCCACGCCGGCGGCACGTCTCGCCAACGAGGCGGCGCTCTATGCCATCGTGCGGCCAATGATCGAGGCGAAGCCCTCCGCGCACTGGAGCGAGAAGCTCACGGAGGCGAAGCTGATGCACGAGCGGCTGAACAGCTACGCCGACTTCCTGGAACAGCCGCACGTCAAGGAAACCGGCCTGATCCACTGGCTCGAGCAGGCCGGTGTCCCGCAGAAGGTGCCGGTGCCCGCCCTACCTGGCATGTTGCCACCGACACCCGGCACCTCCCGCGCCGAAGCCCCCGTGACCGGCCAGCACAGCCGCGAGATCCTGGGCGAACACGGCTACTCGGAAAGCGAGATCGAGAAGATGATCGCCAACGGCACCATCGCGACGGTGAGGTAGGACATGCAGAAGAAAGCCGTCGTGGTCGGCGCGCTCGGCGTCATCGGCCGCTACATCGTCGAGCGCCTGGTGGCGGAGGGCGACTGGCAGGTGATCGGCCTGTCCCGCCGGCCGGAGAAGAACGGGCCGCGCTATCGCCACATCTCCGTCGATCTGCTCGACCTCGACGACGTGGCGGCCAAGCTCGGGGAGTTGCGCGACGTCACACACGTCTTCTACGCCGCCTTCCAGGCCGGCACCGGCAACGCGGCGGGCTATGCCTCGGTGATCGCGCCCAATCGCGACATGCTGGTGAACTCCGTCACCGCCATCGCCAAGGCGTCCAGGAAGCTGCAGCGCGTCGTGCTGGTCACCGGCACCAAGTATTACGGCACGCATCTCGGCCCGATGAAGACGCCGATGCGCGAGACCGATCCGCGCCACATGCCGCCGGACTTCTATTTCGACCAGATCGACTGGCTGACGGCATTCCAGCGCGGCAAGGCGTGGAGCTGGACCGAGCTCAGGCCCCAGACCCTGTGCGGCTTCGCGCCGGGCACGGCGATGAGCATCATGCCGGCCATCGCCGTCTATGCCGCGATCTCCCGGGAACTCGGCCTGCCGCTGCGCTTCCCCGGCAAGCCGGGCGCCTACGGCACCATCTATCAGGTGACCGAGTCCTCGCACTTCGCGAGTGCAGCCCTGTGGGCCGCCACCGAGAGGCGCGCCGCCAACCAGGCCTACAACATCACCAACGGCGACTATTTCCGCTGGCGCAACGTCTGGCCCCGCATCGCGCAGGTCTTCGACATGAAGGTGGGCGAACTGCAGACCATCAGCCTGACCCAGCAGATGGCCGACAAGGCCGAAATGTGGGCGGAGATGACGAAGAAGTACCGGCTGAAGAAGTTCGACTTCGGCCAGCTCGTCGCCTGGCCCTTCGCCGACTATGTGTTCGGCTCGGACTGGGACGTGATGTCGGACGTCACCAAGAGCCGCCAGCACGGTTTCCACGAGGTGGTGGACAGCGAAGCCATGTTCGAGCGCCTGCTGACCCGCTTCCGCAAGGAGCGAATCGTGCCCTAGCGGGCGATCCGCCTGCATACTACAAGGAGACATGGCCCGGACATTGCTCGGGCCATGGCGGTTGCGGGGGCACCGTCCTTGGGGGAGCAGTTCGTACACATGAGTGAGTCGTCCAGCCTGTTGCCGCCCGAGCCCTGGCCTCAGCGTATTTCGCGTATCCTTTCCTGGATCGGCGGGGCCATCATCCTCGTCGGCTGCAGCGGCCTGATCACCATCGACGTCATCACGCGCTTCCTGTTCAAGCGCGGCATGGTCGAGAGCTTCGAGATGTCGGGCTATGCGCTGGCCGCCTGCATCGGGCTCGGCCTCGGCTTCGCGACCACCTCCAAGACCCATATCCGGGTCGACATCCTGCTCGATGCCTTTCCGCGGTCGGTCCGCGTCGTCTTCGACCTGATCGCAGCCTTTTCGCTGGCGCTGATCGCGGTCGCGCTCGCCTGGTTCTGCTGGGGCACGCTCGCCCAGTCGATGGCGATGAACGCCAAGTCCGTGTCCGCCCTTCAGACGCCGATGGCGCTGCCGCAGTCGATCTGGTGGATCGGCATCTTCTGGTTCGCCTGTGTCGCGGTCCTGCTGCCCATCCAGGCCGTGTTGCGCCTGCTGGCCGGCGACGGCCCGGGCTTCGACGCCCTGATCGGCAGCCTGCGCGTCAACGAGGAAATCAGCCAGGCCGGCGTGGAGCAGGCGCCGTCGCCGAAGGGGACGCCGCGATGATCGGGACAGCCTTCACGCTGCTCGTCGTCCTGGTCGGTATCAGCCTGCCGGTCGCGGCCGCGCTGGGCCTGATGGCCTATGTCCTGTCGGAGCGCTTCGCCTTTTTTCCCATGACCGGGGCGATCGGCGAACTCGCCTGGAACTCGTCCAACGACTTCATCCTGATCGCCGCGCCCATGTTCATCATGATGGGCGAACTGATGCACCGGTCGGGCATGAGCGAACGCCTGTTCTCGGCGCTGACGCCCTGGTTCGCGCGCATCCCCGGCCGCCTCATCCACACCAACATCGCCGCGAGCGCGATCTTCGCCGCCACCTCGGGCTCGTCGGTAGCGACGGCCGCCACCATCGGCACCGTCGCCATCCCCAACATGGACCGGGGCGGCTACAACCGGCCGCTCTTCCTGGGCTCGATCGCGGCCGGCGGCACGCTGGGCATCCTGATCCCGCCCTCGATCAACATGATCATCTACGCGGTGCTCACGGACACCTCGGTGGCCGACCTCTACGCGGCGGGCTTCATTCCCGGCTTCCTGCTGGCGGGGCTGTTCTCGCTGATGGTGCTGGCGCTTTGCCTGTTCCGGCCGCAATGGGCCGGCCCCAAAGCTGAAACGGCGAACCTCTGGCGCGAACGCGTGTCGGGCCTGAAGAACCTGCTGCCGCCGCTCGGCCTCTTCCTCGTCGTCGTGGGGTCGATCTACGCCGGCATCGCCACGCCGACCGAGGCGGCCGCGCTCGGCCTGATGGCCACGCTCGGCCTGGTCGCGGCCAACGGCCAGCTCACCGTGCCGGTCCTGCTGCGGGCCTTCGAAGGCACCGTGCGCACGACCTGCATGGTCATGCTGATCGTGATCGCGGCCTTCTTCCTCAACTTCGTCATGGTGTCGATCGGACTCGTCAAGGCCATCACCGACACGGTGCTGGCGCTCGGCCTGTCGCCGCTCGGCATGCTGATCGCCATCGTCATGTTCTACCTGATCCTGGGCTGCTTCATGGAGACACTGTCCATGATGATCGCCACGACACCGGTGGTGGTGCCGGTCATCGTGGCCCTCGGCTACAGCCCGGTCTGGTGGGGCATCGTCTTCGTCATCCTGATGGAGGCCGCGCTCATCACCCCACCGGTCGGCCTGAACCTCTATGTGGTCCAGGCGGTGCGGCGGGGCGGCGCCTTCTACGACCTCTGCATCGGCGCCCTGCCGTTCGTGGCGATGATGCTCATCATGATCGCTATCCTGATTGCGTTTCCCCAGCTGGCCCTCTGGTTGCCGGCTCTTCTCAAGGCCTGACCTTAACAAGGAGGATTTCATGTCCCTGAAACATCTCATCGCGGCGGCGGCTCTTGCCGGGTCGTTCATCGCCGGCTGCGCCGCCGCGCAAACGCCCGCGCCCCTGCCCTCGACCTCGTTCAACGTCGTGGGCAGCATCGGCGGCCTGTCGATGTACACCAACCGCGAACTCCCCTTCTGGACGGAGACCGTGCCGAAGGCATCCGGCGGCGCGATCAAGGTCCAGGTCAAGCCCTTCACCGAGCTGGGCTTCAAGGGCGCCGAGGTCTTCCGCCTCGTCTCCAGCGGCACGCTTCAGTTCGCCACCACCGTGCTCAACTACAATTCCGGCGAAGTGCCGATGAACGAAGCCGCCGACCTGGTGGGCCTCGTCGGTTCCGTCGAGGAGCTCGAGAAGGTCATCGAGGCGATCCGCCCGGCCTACGCCAAGTTCCTCGAAGAGAAGCACGGCATCAAGCTGCTGGGCTTCGGCACCTACCAGGCGCAGGTCCTCTACTGCCGCGACGCCTTCGTGACCATCGCCGACCTGAAGGGCCGCAAGATCCGCGCCTCGGGCGCGTCGCAACAGGCCTTCGTCACCCATATCGGCGCCTCGCCGCTCAACATCGCCTTCGCCGAGGTCCAGCCGGCGCTCGCCAGCGGCGTCGTCGATTGCGCCATCACCGGCGCGCTGTCGGGCTACAAGTCGAAGTGGCACGAGGCCGCGAAGTTCATTTCGCCGATGCCGGTCAATTTCGGCGTGGCCGCCCAGCTCGCGAACCTGAAGTGGTGGAACTCGCTCGATCCCAAGGTCCAGGCCTTCCTGCAGACCGAACTGAACAAGCTCGAGAAGTCGATCTTCGAGCAGGCCCGGACCGAAACGCAGACCGGCATCAACTGCAACACCGGCACCGGCCCGTGCAGCGAGGGCACGCCCGCCGCCATGAAGCTGGTGCCCGTTACGCCGGCCGACGAGGCCCTGCGCAAGGACGCCCTCACCAAGGCCATCCTGCCGTCCTTCGCCAAGCGCTGCGGTCCGGACTGCGTCAAGACCTGGAACGATACGGTCGGCAAAACGCTGAACGTCACGCTGGCGCCGTAACGGGCGTCCCGTGTTCACCCTGCTCGATCCCAGCAGCTATCTCCGCACGCCGTGGAAGAACGGCGGCGGCACGACCGTCGACATCGCCTTCGAGGAAGATGTCTGGCGGTTCGGCCGGACGCCCATCGTGAAGCCCGGGCCTTTCTCGGACTACACGGGCTTCGACCGTGTGCAGGTTCTCGTCTCCGGCAGCGGACTGGTGCTGGAGACGCCGACCGGCGAGATCGACGTACGCCAGCCTTTCCGTCCCGTGCGTTTCACGGGCGAAACGCCGATCGTCAGCCGATTGGAAGCCGGGCCGGTCGAGGTCGTGAACCTGATCGGCCACCGCGACCGGGTGAAGATCGACATCGCCGTGCTCGACGAAGGACGCACGCTCCACCTCGAGCCCGGCACGCATTTCGTCTACACGCCGCATGGCGACGCGACCGTGGCCGTGCAGGGCGACGAACGGAAGCTGGCCGCCGACCATGCGTTGCGGCTGGATGTCCCCGTTCCGACGCGCCTCACCGGCGTGATGGCCTCGACGCTGGTCGCCAGCGTTCTCGAAAAGCGAGGGTAAGACGATGCGGATTGCGGTCGTCGGCGCCGGTGGCGTTGGAGGCGGGTACGGCGCCGCGTTGGCCCATGCCGGCGCGGACGTCACCTTCATTGCCCGCGGCGCGCATCTGGCGGCGATGAAGAAGGCGGGATTGCGCGTCGCCAGCCCGCGGGGCGACACCCATCTCAACCCCACCCAGGCAACCGACGATCCCGCCCAGGTCGGCCCGGTCGACTATGTGCTGTTCTGCGTGAAGCTCTGGGACGTCGAGAGCGCCGGCGCGGCGCTCAAGCCGATGATCGGACCCGACACCGCGGTCATCACGCTGCAGAACGGTGTCGACGCACACGAGCGGCTGATCCCGATCCTCGGCGCCCGCGCCGTGATGCCGGGCGTCGCCAATATCAGCGCGACCATCGCCGAGCCCGGCCTGATCCGCCAGACCGGCACCGTCATGCGCATGGTATTCGGCGAGCCCGACGGCAGCCGCAGCCCACGCGCCGTGGCCTTCGCCGAAATGTGCAGGAAGGCGGGCATCGAGGGCGTGCTGAGCGAAGCCATCCTGACAGACCTCTGGATCAAGTTCGTGCTGCTCGCGTCCAATGCCGGCGTCATGGCTCTGACCCGCCTGCCGGTCGGCAAGCTGCGCGACGATGCCGATATCAATGCGATGTTCGGCGCCGCCTATGAGGAGGTGGCCGCGGTCGGCCGTGCCCTTGGCGTCGCCCTGCCCGCGGACATCGTCGAGCGGACCTTCAACTTCAACCGCAATGCCCCGCCGGCGCTGATGGCCTCGATGGCCGTCGACCTGCTGCGCGGCAACCGGATCGAGCTGCCCTGGCTGTCGGGCAAGGTCGTGGAGCTGGGCCGGAAGCACAATGTCCCGACACCGACGCACGCGCTGATGTATGCTGCGCTGAAGCCCTACGTCATGGGCACGCCAGCCTGAGGGAAACCATGCGCGTCCTGCTCGTCCTCCTCTTCGCCCTGGTCGCGGGCGGCGCCTCCGCCGCCGACCTCAAGCTGCTGACCGCCGGCGCCTACAAGTCGGCGGCCATCGAGATCGTCGCCGACTTCGAGAAGAAGACCGGCCACAAGGTCACGATCGACAACGGCACGGCCGGCGCGCTGCAGAAGCGGGTCACCGACGGCGAGTATTTCGACGTGCTGGTGATCCCGCCGATCCCGATGGCGTCCCTGCTGCGCACCCGCGTCGACGAGAGCAGCGCCAAGGAACTGGCCCGCGCCGGCGTCGGCATGGCGATCAAGCAGGGTGCGCCCGTCCCCGACATCTCCGAGGTCGACGGTTTCAAGAAGGCGCTGCTGGCCGCCCGCGCCATCGCCTACATCGACCCCGCGGCCGGCGGATCGAGCGGCATCTACCTCGCCCAGCTCTTCCAGCAGATGGGCATCGCCGATCAGCTCAAGCCCAAGAGCGTGCTGGTCCAGGGCGGGCTGGTCGCCGACCGCATCGTCGACGGCAAGGCCGACATCGCGCTCCAGCAGAGCAGCGAGCTGATGGGTGTCCCGGGCGTGCAGTTCGTCGGCCCGATCCCGCTGATGGTCCAGAACTACACGATCTATTCCGGCGGCGTGGCGCTCGCCTCGCGCAACCGCGCCGCCGCCGACGCGCTGCTGCTGGCGCTGGCCAATCCCGAGAACGGCAAGATCCTGAAGTCGAAGGGCCTCGATAGTCCCTAGGGTCTTTGTGCTTCAAGCGCACCCGCACTACCTCATCCTGAGGAGCACGCCGGAGGCGTGCGTCTCGAAGGATGGGCAATGGACGCGGTGCTCGTGCCCACCCTTCGAGACGCGGTCCTACGGACCGCTCCTCAGGGTGAGGCAACTATTGGAAGAGCAAAGGCACCGATGACCGACACCGCACGTCCGTCAGCCCCGCCTCTCATCGTCGACCGCTGGTTCAACACCGATCAGGCGCTCACGCTCGAGAGCCTGCGCGGCCGCATCGTCGTGCTGCATGCGTTCCAGATGCTGTGTCCCGGCTGCGTCTCGACGGCGATCCCGCAGGCGCGCAAGCTGAACGAGATCGCGAAGTCGATCGAAGGCCTCGTGGTGCTGGGCCTCCACACCGTGTTCGAGCATCACGCCGCGATGACACCGGTGTCGCTCGAAGCCTTCCTGCACGAATACAAGATCGCCTTCCCGGTCGCCGTCGACCGGGCTTCGCCCGACGGGCCGATCCCGCAGACCATGGCGGCCTACGGCTTCCGGGGCACGCCCTCGACAGTGATTGTCGATCGCGAGGGTCGGATCGCGCGCCACAGTTTCGGCGCCGAGGACGATCTCGCCCTCGGCCTGATCCTCGGCAACCTGCTCAGCGCGCCGACTTCAGTTCATTGAGCGCCTCATCCCACGCGCCGATCGTGTGATCGATGTCGGCCTGGGTGTGCGCCACGCTGACGTAATACTTGCTGTCGCCCTTCATGATGCCGCGGGCCCGCAGCGCCTGGTTGAAGCGCTTCAGGATCGCGGTGTCGGCCTTCAGCGTGTCCCGATAGTCCTTGATCGGCTGGTCGGTGAAGATGATGTCGAACAACGGCGGCTCGCCGATCACCTGCGCCTTGATGCCGTGCTTCTTCAGCAGCTCCGAGAGCGCGTCCATCAGCCTGCGGCCGTTGGCGAAGACGCCTTCGTAGGTGCCGGGCCGCTTCAGCACGTCGAGCGTGGCCAGGCCCGCGACGGCGGCGACCGGATTGCCCGAGAGCGTGCCGACCTGGAAGATGAAGTCGTCGTCGGTCATCGCCAGGCGATCGAAGTGCTTCATGATGTCGGCGCGGCCGGCGATCGCTGCCAGCGCGAAGCCGCCGCCGACGATCTTGCCCAAGGTGCAGAGGTCGGGAACGACGCCGTAGTACTCCTGGGCGCCGCCATAGGCGAAGCGGAAGCCGGTCACGACCTCGTCGAAGATCAGCGGGATGCCATGCTCGGCGGTCACTTCGCGCAGCGCCTGCAGGAAGCCGGGCTTGGGCGGGATCAGCCGCTGGAACGGCTCGACGATGACGCCGGCCAGCTCGTCCTTCTGCTCCTCGATCAGGCTGCGCACCATGTCGATGTCATTGAAGGCCGCGACCACCATCTCGTCGGCCACCGACTTCGGGATGCCGGCCGAGTCGATGGACCCGCGCGGAAAGTTGCCGGGAGCCTTGGGCGCCAGCGACACCAGCGCATAGTCGCTCATGCCGTGATAGCCGCCCTCGAACTTCAGGATCTTGTCGCGCTTGCGGAAAGCGCGCGCGGCACGCATCGCGTAGAGGTCGGCCTCGGTGCCGGAGCACACGAAGCGCACCTGCTCCGCGCACGGCACGGCGTCGACGATCGCCTCGGCGAGCGCGATGCCGTGGCGATTGTTGCCGAAGAAGGTCGTTCCGAGCGGCACCTGCGACTGCACCGCCGCCGTGACCTCGGGATGGGCATGGCCGATGAACATCGGGCCGGAGCCCAGCAGGAAGTCGACATACTCCTTGCCGGCCTCGTCGAAGACGTGGCCGCCCCTGCCTTCCTTGAGAATGACCTCGGCCGGCATGTTGCCGAAGCTGCCGCCCGGCAGCACGCGCCGGGCCTGCTCGACGAGATCGTTGGTCGGATCGACAGGAGTCTGGATGTTCATGGGATACCCTTACGCTATTCGATGGGGACGAAGATGGAGTGACGAAGCTTGCCTTCGATCGCCTTGGAGCAGTGGCCCTTGCCGTGCGTGTCCTCGACCAGAATCACCTCGCCTGCCCCGATGATGCGGGTCTCGCCGTCGCTGGCCTGGATGGAGACGCCGGCGTCGAGGTTGATGATGTACTGCCGGCGCGGCGCGGGATGCCATTCATAATCGTAGCTGCCGGGGGTCTCGCGAAAGATGATGCCGGTCGCCGGCAAAGTGGCCGACATCTTGCCGCCGCGGCCCTCGGTCTTCCACTCGATCTCGATGTCGCGGAAATGGGTCTCGCCCTGGGCGTCGACATACAGATTATGGATACGCATGAATTTTTCTCTCCCTTGCCCTCGCGGCACGACAGCTTAGAACGAAAGCATGCTGAGGAAACCCGTTGAAGCCGTCCTTTTCGACATGGACGGTCTGCTGATCGACACGGAGGCCGTCTACATCGACGCCCTGCAGGATGCCGCCCGCGATCTCCAGATCGAGATGTCGCTCGACTTCTGCCATTCCATGATCGGCATCTCCGGTCGCGAATGCGACGTGATGATCCAGAATTTCTATGGTGCGGAGTTCCGGATCGACCGTTTCCGCGAGCGCTTCTCGGGCCATGCCAAGCGCCGGCTGGACAGCCACCTGCCGGTCAAGCCCGGCGTCGTCGAAATGCTCGACTTCCTGGCGGGCCGCGGCCTGCGCCTCGCCGTCGCCACCGGTTCTGGCCGGATCACCGCCGAACGCCACCTGGGCAAGGCCGGCCTGATCGAGCGCTTCGCCGCCGTCGCGACGCGCGACGATGTCGAGAACGCCAAGCCGGCGCCCGACGTCTATCTCGAGGCCGCCCGCCGGCTCGGCGTGGCACCGGACCGTTGCATCGCCTTCGAGGATTCCAACGTCGGCCTCACCGCCGCGCATGCCGCCGGCACCATGGCCTTCATGGTCCCGGACATCCTGCCGCCACTGCCGGAAGTCCGCGCGAAATGCCTTCGCGTGTTTAGCGACCTGCACGAAGCACGGCAGCTCCTCGAAGTGTCTCTTTAATTCAGTGAGACTGATCCACTACTCCGCCGGGCGCGTACACGTGCGTCAACAGCGGAGTTGCCTGTGCGCCTGCATCGTTTCCTGATTACCTGTCTTGCATTCCTCTCGGTGCACGCAGGAACGGCTTCCGCCCAACCGACCAGCATCGGCAGCGAGCCCGCGGGTCCGCCGCCCAAGGACTGGACGTTCGATATCGGACCGGGCATCGTCATTGCTCCGTGGTTCGAGGGCAGCGCGAACTATCGCGTCCTGCCGGTTCCGAACCTCGATCTGCGCTACCAGCGCGACAAGGTGTTCATCTCCGCCCGCGACGGCGTCGGCGCCACCCTGTTCGACGAGTCCGGCTTCAAGGCCGGCCCGATTTTTCGCTACCGCTTCCCGCGCAACCAGGGCGACGGCGGCTACCTCTTCGGCACCGGCAACGTGCCGTTCACCATCGAGGGCGGCGCCTTCCTGCGCTACGACCAGCCGTACTTCGCGGCCAAGATCGAGCTGCGGCGCGGCATCGGCGGCAGCAACGGCCTGATCTTCGACGCGCTGGTCGACGGCAAGATGCGCCTGACCGACAGCCTGTTCCTGTCCGGCGGTCCGCGCCTGTCCGTTACCGACGGCACCTTCAACCAGGCCTATTTCGGCATCAACGCGCTCCAGTCGATCAACTCCGGCTACAGCCAGTACTATCCCGGCGCGGGACTTCGCAGCGTCGGCGTCGGGGCGAGCGCGCTGTGGCGCATCCACGACCGGCTGAGCTTCGTGGCCTTCGGCAGTTACAACTACCTGGCCGACACCGTGGCCTATTCGCCGATCGTGACGGGACCCGGCGGCTCGCGGAACCAGTTCGTGACCGGCGCCGCCCTCACCTGGCGATTCTCCTGGTGAGGTTCGACGAACTGTAGTTCGCCTCCAGCACCCGGGCCGCCCCTCGACCTACGGTTGGAGGCGCGGCGACAGGCTTGGCCGGAGCGGACTCTAAGCGCCTCACCGCGTCGCCAGTCCGGTATTGCGGACATTGCGCCCGGCGAGCGGGGTGCAGGCCCTGCCTTCGCAAAGCTCCGCCCTGTCATTGTAGAAATACATCAACCAGTTGTTGGTCGGCAGGCTGGTCCACTGCTCCATCAAGGCCTTGTCGACATGGGGCGCACGTTGCGGAATCCAGTTGCGCAGGCGGTACGGCGCATCCGGCAGAAGTCCGCCACTGCTGGCATAGTTGCCGTGCAGTCCCACCCGGGAGTTCGGCCCTTCCAGGCTCCGTTCGACGCCTCCCAGCCACATCCGCGAACAGGACGACGCACAGCGTCCGCGGATGACCGTGGACAGGCCACGCTCCCGGATCAGGTCTCCGACGCAATAGCCGGCCCGGGCATTACCCCCGCCCGAGTTGGTGAGAACGACGGTCCTGATTGCGCTGTTGGAGAGGATTGCGCCGAGGGTCGTGCATTCGGATCCGTCGACGGCGCCCGACAGGATCACGGACTGGCCCTCGATCCTCATGTCCATGGCCCTAGCCTGGAGCGGCGTCAGCAAGGCCAACAGGACCAGCAGGGCGCGGCGCGGCGATCGCATCTTCGTCGAACCGGCTAGAACTTCTCCACCCAGGGCCGCACCTCGACTTCCCAACTCCAGGCGCTGCGGTGCTGGTTCAGGACGTACCAGTAGGTCTCGGCGATGGCGTCCGGATCGAGCAGGCTGTCGGGCTTGTCGTCCGGCACCGCGCGCGCGGCGCTGCGGATGCCGCCGTCGATCACGAAATGGGCGACGTGGATACCCTTGGGCGAGAGCTCCCGCGCCATCGATTGCGCCAAACCGCGCAACGCGAACTTGCCCATGGCGAAGGTCGCGGAGAGCGCAAAGCCCTTCACGCCGGCGGTCGCGCCCGACAATAGGACCGCGCCCTCGCCCTTGGGCAGCATCCGCTTCACCGCCTGCTGCGAGACCAGGAAGGCGCCGAACGCGCTGATCTCGATCGCCCGCTTCACCTCGTCCGGCGGCAGGTCGACCAGCGCGCCCCGCACCCGGTTGCTGGCGTTGTAGACAACGACATCCGGCGTGCGGCCGGCGGCATCGAGCGCATCGAACAAGGCCGCGACGTCCTTTGGCTCAGCGGCGTTGCAGGCATGGACGGAGGCACCGGTCTCCTTCGCAAGTGCGGCAAGCTTGCCTGTCTCGCGGGCCGCCAGGTCGACCGACAGGCCGTTCCTGGCAAACAGGCGGGCCAGCGAAGCGCTGAGGCCCGGGCCGGTTCCGACGATCAGGGCGGAGCGATGTTTCGGCATGGATTGTCCTCTCGTTGCCCGGGATTCGGGGCAGGTATAGGCTTTCCGTCAATAGGGAAGGAAACGAAGCCATGGACCAGGCTCAACCGACCGGCCGTATCGATGTCATCTCCGACGTGATCTGCCCGTGGTGCTACATCGGCAAGCGCCAGCTCGAACGTGCGCTCGATCTGCTCGCCACACAGCATTGCAAGGTCGCGGTCGCCTGGCATCCGTTCCAGCTCAATCCCGACATGCCCGCCGAAGGCGCCGAGCGCACGAGCTATCGCGTCGCCAAGTTCGGCAGCCTCGAACGCTCACAGCAGCTGGATCAACGCATCACCGAGACCGCCGCGACGGTCGGCCTGGAGTTCCATCTCGACCGCATCAAGCGCACGCCCAACACCGTGAACGCCCACCGCCTGATCCGCTACGCCGGTCCGCGCGGGCTCCAGGACGCGGTCGTCGAGGAACTGTTCGAGAGCTATTTCTGCAAGGGCGCCGACATCGGCGACACCACCGTCCTCGCGGGCATCGCCGCCGAAGCGGGGCTCGACCGTGCCGAAGTGCTGGCGATGCTGTCGGGCGACGAGGGCCGCCGCGAAGTGCTGGCCGGCGACCAGATGGCGCGCAACGCCGGCATCCAGGGCGTGCCGAGCTTCGCACTGCAGGGCCACGTGCTCTTCTCCGGCGCGGTGCCTGCCGAGGAGATGGCCCAGAACTTCCGCCGCGCGTGGGAAATCCTGAAGAACCGGGCGGCGTAGAAAACATCCGTCGTCCTGAGCGAAGCCGCTCGCAGAGCGGCGCAGTCGAAGGACCTGTTTTCCGACACACCGCGCTCGTTGAAACGAAAAGAGGTCCTTCGACTACGCGCCTTCGGCGCTTCGCTCAGGACGACGGAGTTTACCGGCCGCGAATGTTCATCGTCGGAGCGGCGAGCGGGCCGCTGATCGTCATCACATAGTCGGTCGCGCCGTTCGAGCCGGCGTCGAGCGCGATGGTCGTCTCCGTGGTGGCGGAGGTCAGGCTGGTGCGGCTGTCGATACGCGCCGTCGCATTCGGGCCCTTCACCGCGTGGTTCTGCAGCCGGATCTCGCCGTTCGAAAGCGTGATGTCGCCTTCGATCGAACTCTGCGCATTGATGAACCCCGAGAGGACCGCCGAGTTGAAGCCCATCTCGGTGCTGAAGATGCTGCCGACGCCCGTTGCGAACGAGGCGAGGCCCAGCGAGCCCTTGGTGACCGACGGGTAGACGACGCCGGACAGATGACCCTGGCCCGTCAACGAATCGCGAATCTGCTCGGGTGAGTTGCCCTGGCCCTGCAGCGCGATCTTCATGACGTTGATCTTGCCATCGATCGCCACCGTCAGATTGTCGTTGCCGAAGACGTTCTGGCCCGCCGTGCCGCGCAGCATCTCGCCGACATAGATGCCCTGCAGGGTGCCCGCGACGTCGACCGTCATCGTGTCCTTCGACGCATCGATCGTGCCGCCGAAATCGACGGCGCCGCTGTAGAACTGACCGGTGAGCTTCGACACCTTCACGACGCCGTTCTTCAGGGTCGCGTCCATGTCGGCATAGGTCACCTTGAGGGACCCGAACTCGATCGCGCTGGTTTCGAGATTCAGGGTCGCATCGAAAGCGCGGAGGGCCGAGAGATCGATCTGCTTGCCGGCGGCTGCGCGGGGCGCGCGGGCCGGCAGCGGCACGGAAGCAGCGTTCGGTCCAGCCGGTGCCGCCGGCAGCGCCGGCGTGGGCACGGCGGTCGCCGGCGCGTCGGTGACTCCCAGCCAATCGTCGAGGTCCAGCGTTCCGGGGATGCGCAGGTTGGCGGTGAAGTTGGGGCGTTGCCCCAGCGTGGCGTCGATGCGGCCCGCCATCTGCGTGCCCAAGGCCGTGAGGTTGCCGTCGAAGGCGGCACGCTGTTCATTGCCCTTGAACGCGCCTTCCGCCGCCAAAGCGCCCAGCCCTTCCTGAGGACGCCCGGTGGCGACCGAGACCAGCCGGCTCGCATCCTGGGCCTGCACGCTGAAATTCGAGAGGTCGAAGGCGAACTTGTCGCCCAGCACCAGCGACCCTGTGGCGCGCGCCGTCGTGCCAGCCGCCGTAACCGAGGCATTGCGCAGGTTCAACGCTTCCATCGTTCCGGCGACGTTGCCTCCGGCCGTCGAGGCGCCCAGCTTGCCGTTCAGGAATTTCGGCAACCCGGCATAGACCAGCAGCTTGTCGGTGTCCGGCATGTTCGCGTTGAAAGTGATGTCGAAGCGCGGGACCGTGCCGAAATCGAGGACCTGCCCTTTGAAGTCGAACTTGGCGCCCAGGACATCGGCGACCTTGAGTCCGTTCACCTTGAGCAGATTGCCCTGGATGGAAAGATCGGCATCGATCCCGCCCAGCGTCTCACCCCGGAACTGAAGCTTCGCGACCTTCGCCTTCAGTCCCAGCACCGGCAGCGTCTTGTCCGGAGGCGCCGGCGCGGCGGGCGCGGTGAGCACCGGCGCGGTGGCCGTCGTCACCGCTGCCGGCAAGACGGAAGAGAGCGGTGCGGCTTCCTGCGGCTGCGGCAGGTAGGCGTCGAGATCGAAGCGATCGAGTTGCACCGTGGTCGCCACGGTGAGAGGCACGCCGAACGCGATGCTGCCGCTGCCGGTGGCGGGCTGGCCGTCGAGGTTCATGGCGAGGTCGGAGATCTGCAGGCTGTTCGCCGTCGAGGCGACCTTGCCCTTGATCGACAGCGACTGGAGCTTGCCGGCCGGTATTCCGGACGTGTCGATCTCCAGCCACGCCAGGGTTTCGCGCAGGCGTGAACCGGTGAGGCTGAACGCACCGGCCGACTGGACGGGGTTGGCGACACGCTTGGCGCCGGCATCGGCCGCCGCCGCGGGTGCGGCATTGGCCTCCAGCACCATGTCTCCCGGCAGGATGGCGCTGAGGCGCGGCACGGCGATCACGCCCTTTCGAATCTCCACCGCGAGCGCCACGTCGCGCATCGTACCCTTGCGGTAGGTGACTTCCTTCGCGTCGATCGAGAACACCACGGTGAAGGCCGCCGGGAACGGCGACAGCGACCCCGGCGGCTTGGCCGCGGCTGACGGATTGGCCGGCGCCGCCGCGGGCGGCTTTGCGGGAGCGGCAGGTTGCGCGGCGGGTGCGGTGGAGGCCTGAGCGGGTGGAGTCGCGGGCGATTTGCCGGATGGGGCGGCCGGTGGATTCGCGGCGGCGCCCGTGGCAGCGGGCTGGACCGGCTTCGGCCTGAAAGCGTCGGGATCGGACAGCAACGCGATCCACTTGCCGGCGTCGAGCCTCGCCATCGACAGCCGGCTCTCGAGGGAGGGGTTCGCGCCCCCGGTCAGGACGACGTTGCCCGCCACGGTCTCGTCGGCCATCGACATCTTGAAGTTCGTCAGCGCCAGTCGTTCCGCCGACAGGTCGATGTCGCCGTCAAACGCGAACTGGCCGATCACCGACGCGCCAAACGCCGGAGGCTCCTGTCCGCCCGCCCGCACCAGGGTGGCAATGAAATCCGTCAGGCCGGCGGTCGACAGGGAGACCTTGCCCTTTACGTCGGCATCGACGGCGATGCGGCTGATATGGCCGTCGAAGTTCAGCGACCCGCTCTGGATCTTCAGCTTGAAGGACATGTCGTTGCCCTTGTCCGTCGGCGTGCCGACGGATGCCATCAACGACAGCGGGACGCCGTTGACGGTCGCGGTGCCGTCGAAACTGAATGGGCCCTGGAAGGAGCCGACCGAAGCCAGGAGATCGACGTTTTCCGCCTTCAGTGTCTGGTTGGTCTTGGGATTGGTGTAGCTGAGCGTCCCCTCGCGGATCCGGAGCGTGCCGATCGCCAGGTGAAGGCCGCTGCTCGGCGCGCCCGCAGGCTGGCTGGCGCCCGCGCCAGGGGCAAATTCCCAGTTCGGGCGGCCCTCGGCGTCGGTCTCGAGGACGATGCTCGGCCGGAACAGCGTGAGCCGGCCCACCTCGATCTTGCCGCGCAGCAGCGCGCCCAGGGAGGGCGAAACACCGATCCAGCGCACATCCACCATCTGCGCGCCCTTGGCGCCGACGGCATTGGCGAAATGGACCTGGCGCGCACTGATCCGGGGCCGCGGGAAGAAGGTGAGCTTGAGCGGCCCCTCGATCACCAGTTCGCGGCCCGTCGCCTCCTTCACGGCGGCGATCATGGCCGGTTTGTACTGCTCGACGTTCAGCAGGGTTGGCGCCATGAAGCCGGCGAACGCCAGCAGGGCGAAGAACGCCGCGACTGCCGCTCCGATCCGGATCCAGGTTCGCTTCCGCATGGCCAATGGGTTCATGTAATGCCGGCTGGCGTGTGAACGCTCCAGGCCGCCACAGGATGCCTGCAGTCTAGTGGAGAGACCGCATCGGGGCTATTCCAAGGTGCGGCCGGCCTCAGGCCGCGAGTTCGTAACGGCGGATCAGCCGGTACAGGAGCGCGATCGGGACCAGCGTGACCACGATCAAGGTCGAGGCCGCCGCCGTGGCGATGCCGCCGCCGCCCCCTTCGAGGGCCTGGAACATCACCACCGTGAGCGTCCGCCACTGGCCGCTGTAGAGCACGACCGTGGCGCTGAGTTCGGAAGCGATCGTCACCCAGGTCAGGACGAAGCCGCTCATGATGCCGCCCAGCATCAGGGGCACCAGGATGCGCCCGAAGGTCTGCAGCGGCGACCGACCGAGGCTGATCGAGGCTTCCTCCAGCGACGGATCGATCTGGTGCAGGATGCCGCTCGACGAGCGCACCGCGAACGGGATCTTTCGCACCGTGTAGGCCAGCACCATGATGAACGGCCCCCCGGTCAGGATCAGCCAGCCACTGTTGAACGAGACCACGAAGCCGATCGCCAGCACCGTGCCGGCGACGGCAAACGGAAGTGTGGCGATGACGTCCAGGACCGCCGCCAGACCGGAACGCAGCCGCGTCACCACGTAGGCGATCGGCACGCCGATCAGGGTGACGCCGATGGCCGCCAGGGTGGCGAACATCAGCGTGTTCAGCAGCGGCCGCGTCGAGCGCTCGAACAGGGCCGCGAAATTGGCGGTGCTGAAGTTGGGATGGAGGACCGGTCCGCGGAACTCCATGAAGGACAGCACGACGATGGCGAAGAACGGCACCAGCGCCAGCAGCACGACCGCCCAGCAATAGACGGTCGCGGCAATCCGCAGGCCGAGCCCGACTTTCAGGATCGGCGGTGCGGACCGCGCGCCGGTGGCGAAGCGGCGATTGGCCAGGAAACGGCGCTGGATCAGCAGAACCAGCGAGGTCATCAGGATCAGCAGCACGCCCAGCACGCCGGCCGAAGAGGGATTGGGCGCGGTCTCGCCGACGAACAGCTTGAAGGCCTCGACCGCGAAGATCGGCATGTCCTCGGCCAGCACGAACGGCACGCCGAAATTCTCCAGCGTCTCGATGAAGACCAGCAGGCCGCCCGCCAGGATCGACGGCACGACGATGGGCAGGGTCACCGTCCACAGCGTGCGCCGCGGCGAGGAGCCGAGGCTTTGCGCGGCCTCCTCGATCGAGACATCGACCGCCTTGAAGCCCGCCATCGTCGGCAGCAGCACATAGGGATAGAGGGTCAGCGTGTAGACCAGCACGATGCCGCCTGCGCCGTAGATCGAGCCGAAGCCGATGCCCCAGGAGTTGAGCCATTGCGTCACGACGCCGGCGCGGCCCAGCAGCAGGACGATGGCGTAGGCGCTGACGAAGGACGGCAGGACCAGCGGCATGGCGGCGAGCGCGATGATCGCGGCCTTGCCCGGCACCGGCAGGCGCGCCAGCGCGAAGGCGAACGGCACCGAAATCACGATGGTGGTGATCGTGGCGGCGACGCCGATCATCAGCGTGTTGGCGACGGCGCCGCGATAGAAGGGCCGGCCCAGGATCTTGACGTAGTTGGCGAAGGTGAATTTCTCGCCGTCGCCGTCCAGCACGCTGGCGCCAAACACATTGAACAGCGGGTAGAGCAGGAACAGGCCCAGGAACAGAAAGCCCAGGGCCGCGATGGCCAGGGGCAGGCGTTGCTGGTGCGGAATCGAAAGCGTCACGGCAGCACGGTCACTCGTGCCGGGTCATAAGCGAGCGTCACCTGTGCGCCCGCAGCCAGCGTGCGATGCGGCTCGTCGAGCGACGCGACCCGGATCAGGACCCCGTCGGCCAGACGCACGTCGAAGCGCGTGATCGGCCCCAGGATTTCGACATGCGTCACGGCGCCCGAAAGCCGCGGCCAGCCGGAAGGCGCCTCCGCGTCGAGGCGCAGCGCCTCGGGTCGCAGCGAGACCATGCCTGTGCCGGCAAGGCTCAGCACTTTCGGTTCCAGCAGATTGGTCGTGCCCATGAATTCCGCCGCGAAGCGCGACGCGGGCTGACGATAGATCTCGGCCGGGGCGCCGACCTGCTCGAGCCTGCCGCTCTGCATCAGGGCAATCCGGTCCGAAACCGACATCGCCTCCTCCTGGTCGTGTGTCACGTAGATCGAGGTGATGCCCAGCGACTTCTGCAGCTCGCGGATTTCGGCGCGCATGCTGACCCGCAGACGCGCGTCGAGATTGCTGAGGGGCTCGTCGAACAGCAGGACCTGCGGCCGGATCACCAGCGCGCGGGCAATCGCCACGCGCTGGAGCTGGCCACCCGAAAGCTGGTGCGGCCAGCGCTCGCCGTAGCCGCCGAGCTGGACCAGCGACAGGGCTTCCTCGACGCGGCGCGCTACGTCCGCCGACGGCACCTTGCGTGCCTTCAGCCCATAGGCGACGTTGCCTGCCACGGTGAGGTTGGGGAACACGGCATAGTTCTGGAACACCATGCCGATGTCGCGCGTGTGCGCGGGCAGCGTGTCGATCCGCTTCGTGCCGAACCGGATCTGTCCGGCATTGAGCTCGCTGAAGCCGGCGATCATGCGCAACAAGGTGGTCTTGCCGCAGCCTGAGGGCCCCAGCAGGGTGAAGAACTCACCCTCGCCGACGGTGAGGTTGACCTCGTCGACCGCGCGCACCGTCCCGAAGATCCGGGTTACGCCTTCAATGACAATGCCGGTCACGCTCAGCGGGACTCCTGCAGCAGGTCCTTGATCTTCTCGAGCGTCTCCTTGCGCTTCTCCGTCCAGGCATCCTCGTTGTAGCTCAGCATCTTGAGGTTGCCGATCGGCGGCAGGCCCCCCGGCAGGGTCGCGAGGTCGAGGTCGGTGCGTGTCGGCCGCCGGAACGTGGCCTTGAGGATCATCTCGCGCACATCCTTGCGGTTCACGAAATCGACGAAGGCCTTCGCCTCTTCCGGATCGGGGCCGTTCTTGATGATAGCGACGCCTTCCATGGTGGCGAGCGTGCCGTCGGCCGGATAGATCGTCTTGACCGGCGCGCCGCCCGCGGCCCACATCGGGCCCGCATATTCCAGCGAGATGCCCAGCGGATACTCGCCGTTGCCGACGCCCTGGAAGACCAGCGACGAACGGTTCAGCACCTTCAGGTTCCTGAACAGCTGGCCGACCTTCTTCCAGCCTGCATCGCCGCCGCCCCACAGGTCGACCAGCATGGTGACCGTCGTGTAGGCCGAGCCCGAGTTGGCCGGATCGGTGAAGGCGATCTTGCCCTTCCACTTCGGGTCGAGCAGGTCGTTCCAGCCCTTCGGCCCCTGGTCGGTCGGCAGAATCTTGGTGTTCTGCAGGATCACCAGCAGGTGGAGGTTGTTGCCGACCCAGAGATCGGTGGGATCGCGATACTCGACCGGGATCGCATCCTTGTTCTTCGAGGCGTAGGACGCGAACAGCGACTTGTTGGTCTGCAGCAGGGAGCGGCTGATGCCCCAGACGATATCGCCCAGCGGACGCTCCTTCTCGGCCTGCAGGCGGCGGATCACCACGCCGGAGCCCGCGACCACCGGCTCGACGGCAATGCCGGTTTCCTTTGTGAAGGCCGCGAACACGAGATCGTTCAGCGTGCTTTCGTTGGACGTATAGATCACGACCTTCTTCTGCTGCGCCTGGGCCGCCACCGGCAGCAGCGCCGCCGCCGCGACTGCCAATCCCAATGCTGCAACGCAGCGTCTCGTCGGTGCCATCCAGCCCTCCCCAATAACGTCCGGGCTTTATATAGTCCGGGACAGGAAGAGGAAACGAAGACGATGGCTGACATTGCGTTCGGGTTTCAGGCCGCGCCGGCCAGCGACGTCCACAAGTCGGACCAGGCGCTCTATCGCGAGGTGATGGACGACTGCGCGCTCGGCCAGAAGCTCGGCTTCGACGCCGCCTGGCTGCTGGAGCATCATTTCAGCGACTATTATCCGACGCCGAGCCCGCTCCTGTTCATGGCGCACATCGCGGCCGCCTTCCCCGACCTGTCGCTCGGCACCTCGGTTCTCGTGCTGCCCTGGTATCATCCGCTGCGGCTGGCGGAAGAGATCGCCATGCTGAACAGCATGACCAACGGCACGCTGCATCTCGGCATCGGCCGCGGCACCGCCAAGATGGAATACGACGCCTACAACATCGACATGAACGAGGCGCGCGCCCGATTCGCGGAATGCTACCGCATCGTCGAGAAGGGCCTTACGGGCGAGCCCTTCACGCATGACGGTCCGTTCTGGAAGATCGAGAAGCCGATCAAGCTGCGGCCCGATCCCACGACCAAGAAGGTCAACTTCTATGGCGCTATCGGCAGCCCGGCCAGCGCCGAGGTGATGGGCGATCTCGGCGTCGCACCGATCTGCCTGTCGACCTTTCCCGACAAGCTGCTGTCCAAGATCCTCGAACGCTGGCGCGCGCGGGCGGGTACGGCATCGAACGATGCGATCCTGCCGATCTCGGTGAAGATGTTCATCGCCGACACCGACGAGGAAGCGCGCGATCTCGGTCGCCGGTTCTACCCACCCTACTTCGACCTGCAGTGCACGCACTACGAGTCCGACGCCAACCCCTGGGCCGACATCCCCGAGTACCAGGATTTCAGCCGCATGTTCGCCAACCTGCGCAAACTCACCGATCCTTCGGAACTCGGTCCGTTCATGGATTCCAACCTCGTCGGCAGTCCCGAGACGATCTGCCGGCGTATCGACCAGCTCGCCGCGCTCGGCTTCAACTACTTCATGGTGTCGTCGGCGACGCCCGGCACGCCGCTGGCGCTGCGCCAGCGCATGATGACCCGGTTCGCCCGGGAGGTCTGCCCCCGCTATTCGAGCGCCATGCGGGCCGCGCACGCCGCCTGAACCGGCGGGATTTGTATTGCTTGTATCCCGAGAGGCGCTCTCGTCTTCCCGAGCCACCTGCGCCAGTCCTAGTGTGCAGGAATGAATGTTTCGTCCGGGCCAACGGCCTGTCAGCCTGTGACAGTGCTGTGGCCGGCGAATCCGGCGTCGCGTGAAGGCTTTTGAAGATGCGTACGAGGCTGCTCATCGGTTGCGTGGCCCTGCTGCTGGGCTGGTGCGATGTCGCGCTCGCCCAGCGGAGTGGTGGCGTGCTGCGCATCTTCCATCGCGACAATCCGGCCAGCGCGTCGATCCTCGAGGAGACCAACGCCTCGACCGTCGTGGCCTTCATGCCGGTCTTCAACAACCTCGTGGTGTTCGATCCGGCTGTCGCGCAGAACAGCGAAGACACGATCATCCCGGACCTCGCCGAATCCTGGACCTGGAACGACGACAAGACGGAATTGTCGTTCAAGTTGCGTCGAGGCGTGAAGTGGCACGACGGGATGCCGTTCACGTCGAGCGACGTGGAATGCACCTTCAACCTCCTGACCAACCGGGCGCGTAACCGGCTGCGCACCAATCCGCGCGGCTCATGGTTCGGCAACGTCAACTTCGTGCGCGCACCGACCGACTTCGACGTCACGATCCATCTCAACCGGCCGCAGCCCTCCCTTCTCGCCATGCTGGCCTCGGGCTTCATCCCCATCTATCCCTGCCACGTGCCGCTGGCGCAGATGCGTGTGAAGCCGGTCGGCACCGGCCCCTTCAAGCTCGACGCGTTCAACCAGTTCGACCGCATCCGCCTCGCGCGCAATCCCGACTACTGGAAGAACGGCCGTCCCTATCTGGACGGCATCGAGTTC
>LSKJ01000438.1 GCA_001557035.1 Rhodospirillaceae bacterium CCH5-H10
CTCACCCTGAGGAGCATCGCGCAGCGATGCGTCTCGAAGGGTGGGAACGCGCACCCCGTCCTTTGCCCATCCTTCGAGACGGCGCGTTGCGCCTCCTCAGGATGAGGTCAGTGTTGGAATGCTCGGCTCGAGTCGATCCCGCCCGGAAACGCCCTAGCCCGGCCGTTTGCCGCCGCGGAACGGGAGGCGCAGCAGCGCCGGGAAGGCGCCACGCATCTTCTCGAAGGCGACGTAGAGGCCGGGGATCACGAAGATGCCGAGGCAGGAGGCCGCCAGCATGCCGCCGAACACGGCGGTGCCGACGGCGCGCTGGGTCGCCGCGCCCGCCCCCGAGGCGATCACCAGCGGCACGAGCCCGAGGATGAACGCGAACGACGTCATCATCACCGCGCGGAAGCGTTGCCCGGCGGCCGAGGTGGCGGCCGTCACCGGGTCGCTGCCGCCCGCCCGCTCGTGCATGGCGACCTCGATCACCAGGATGGCGTTCTTGGCCGCCAGCGCGATCAGCACGACGATGCCGATCTGGGCATAGACGTTGTTGGCGAGGCCGGTGAGCCAGAGTGCCGCCAGCGCGCCGAACAGGCCGACGATCACCGACAGCAGCGCCGCCACCGGCAGCGCCAGGCTCTCGTAGAGGCCGACCAGGAACAGGTAGGCGAACAGCACCGCCAGCGCGAGCACGAAGCCGGTCTGGCTGCCCGCCTCCTTCTCCTGCTGCGCCGTGCCGGCCCACTGGAAGGTGTAGCCCGCGGGCAGGCTGGCGCGCGCCACCCGCTCCATCGCCGCGATCGCCTCGCCCGAGGAATAGCCCGCGGCCGGCGCACCGTTCAGCGTCACCGAGCGCAGGTTGTTGTAGCGGTTGATCGTGGCGGGCGCGGTCGTGAGTTCGAGCGTCGCCATCGCCTGCAGCGGCACCAGCTTGCCGCTGGCCGAGCGCACGCGCACGCGCTTCACGTCCTCGATGGTGCGCCGGTCGACCGCGTCGGCCTGCACGCGTACGCTCCAGGTGCGGCCGAACATGTTGAAGTTGTTGACGTTGCGACTGCCCATCGCGGTCTGCAGCGCGGCGAAGATGTCGGGGATGGAAACGCCCAGCGTCTCGGCGCGGTCGCGGTCGAGTTCCAGGCGGATTTGCGGCGTCGAGGCGCTGTAGGTGGTGAAGACGCCGGCCAGTTCCGGCGCCGACTGCGCGGCGTTCAGCACGCCGCGCGCCACCGCCACGATCTCCTCGGGCGGCGCGCCGGCGAGGCTCTGGACCTCGAACTCGAAGCCCGAGGAATTGCCCAGCCCCGCGATCGGCGGCGGGTTGAAGGCATAGACGTTGGCCACCGCCACGCGGTCGAACGCCTTGTTCAGCCGCTCCAGCACCGCGAAGGCCGACATCTCGCGGCCCGGACGCTCGCCATAGGGCTTCAGCGACACGATCATCATGGCGCGGTTGGGCAGGTTCAGCCCGTCGAGCAGGCTGTTGCCGCTGACCGTGAAGAAGTTCTGCAGCCACGGCTGGCCCTGCAGCATGGTCTCGACCTGCATCACCGCCTCCAGCGTGCGGCTGGTCGAGGCGGCGTCGGGCAGCTGGATCTCGGCCATGAAGGAGGACTGGTCCTCGTCGGGCAGGAAGCCGGTGGGCACGACGCGCAGCAGGCCGCCGGTCGCCAGCGCGAAAAGCCCGACCAGGCCGACCGCCAGCAGGCTGCGGCGGATCAGCGGGCCCGCGACGCGCAGGTAGCCGTTGCGCGTGGCGTCGAGGCCGCGCTGGATGCGCGCCATCAGGCCGCGCGGCGCGCCGCGGCGGGTGAGCAGCAGCGCGCACAGTGCCGGTGAGAGCGACAGCGCGTTGATCGCCGAGATCACCATGGCGACCGAGATGGTGAGCGCGAACTGCTGGTAGAGCTTGCCCGCGATGCCCGGCATGAAGGCGGTCGGGATGAACACCGAGAGAAGGACCAGGGTGATCGCGACGATCGGCGCCGTGACCTCGGCCATCGCCTTCTCGGTGGCTTCGGCGGGCGTCAGGCCGGGCTCCTTCTCGAGCATATGCTCGACCGCCTCGACCACGACGATGGCGTCGTCGACCACGATGCCGATGGCCAGCACCAGCGCCAGCAGCGACACGGTGTTGAGCGAGAAGCCCAGCACCTGCATCACCGCGAAGGTGCCGACCAGCGCCACCGGCACGGCGATGATGGGAATGAGCGTGGCGCGCACGCTGCCCAGGAACAGGAAGACCACGATGGCGACCAGCACGAAGGCCTCGATCAGGGTCTTCACCACGCTGTGGATCGTCGCCTCGACGAACACGGTGGTGTCGTACATGACTTCGAAGGCGACGTCCTCGGGCAGTCGGTCCTCGAGATCCTTCAGGACCTTGCGCACGCCCTCGGCGGTGGCCAACGCATTGGCGCCGGCCAGCTGGTAGACGTTGATGCCGGCCGCCGGCTTGCCGTTGTAGCGCGTGGTGACGTCGGCGTTGGCCGAGCCCAGCTCGACCCGGCCGATGTCGCGGATGCGCAGCAGCGCGCCGTCGGGCGTGGCGCGCACGCTGATGTTGCCGAACTCCTCGGCCGAGGTGAGCCGGCCCTTGGCGGTGATGTTGAGCTGGAAGTCGACGCCGTCGAGCAGCGGCGCGGCGCCGACGCGGCCGACCGCGGCCTGCATGTTCTTGGCCTCGATCGCCTTCACCACGTCCTGCGCGGTGACGCCGAGGCTCGACATGCGGTCGAGGTCGAGCCAGACGCGCATGGCATAGTCGAGCCCGCCGAACAGGCCGGCCGAGCCGACGCCGGGCACCCGCTGCATGGTGTCGAGCACGTTGATGGTGGCGAAGTTCGAGAGGAACAGCGCATCGCGCGTGCCCTTGGGCGAATAGACGGCGACCACCTGCAGCAGCGCCGAGGACTGCTTCTTCACCAGCACGCCGTTGCGCTGCACCTCGTCGGGAAGCTGCGGCATGGCGCGGTTGATACGGTTGTTGACGTTGACCGTATGGTCCTGCGGGTTGGAGCCCACCTTGAAATAGATGCTGAGGCTGTAGCTGCCGTCGCTGCCCGAGGTCGACTTCATCGAGATCATGTTCTCGACGCCGTTGACGTTGCGCTCGATGATCTGCGCCACGCTCTCCTCGACCACCTGCGCGGAGGCGCCGGCATAGCTGGTCGTGACGGTGACTTCCGGCGGCACGATGTTGGGGAACTGCGCGATCGGCAGGCTGCCCAGCGCCAGCAGGCCCGCGATGACCATGATCGCGGAGACGACGAAGGCCAGCCGCGGGCGGCGGATGAAGAGCGAGGCGATGCCCATGGGATCAGCGCTTCGGCTGGTCGGCGGCGGCCGGCGCGGCCTGCGCCTCGACGGCCATGCCGGCGCGCACGCGCTGCTGGCCGCGCACGATCACGCGGTCGCCTTCCTTGAGGCCGCTCGCCACCGCGATCATGCCGTCGCGCACGAAGTCGACCGTGATGCGGCGCTGCTCGACGACGCCCTTGCCGTCGACGACATAGACGTAGGGGCCGGTCTGGTCGATCGCCATCGCCGGCTGCGGCACCACCAACACCTTGGCCGGCTCGTTGCCCTCGACGATCACGCGCACCGTCTGCCCGTCGGTCAGCAGCTCGTCGGCATTGTCGAACACCGCGCGCGCCATCTGGCCGTCGGTGTTGGGATCGACCGTGACGTCGATGAAGTCGACCCGGCCCTTCTCCGGGTAGAGCTTGCCGTCGGCCAGGCGCAGGCGCACCGGCAGGTGCTCGCCCGCGCGCAGGTCGCGCCGCACGTTCAGCAGCTCGGCCTGCGAGACCGAGAACAGCACGCGGATCTGCCGCTCGTTCACGATGGTGGCCAGCACGCCCGATTCGGGGCCGACGATGTTGCCCGGCGAGACCGCGGCGCGGCCGATCAGCCCGGCGATCGGCGCGGTGATCTGGGTGTAGGAAAGCTGCAGCTCGGCATCCTCGAGCTGGGCCTCGGCATCGTCGAGCGTCGCCTTGGCCTGCAACTGCTCGCTCAGCCGCTGGTCGTAGGCGACCTGCGAGACGTTGTTGGTCTTCAGCAGGTCGGCGGCGCGCTTCAGCTGCGCGTCGGCATTGATCAGAGCCGCCTGCGCCCCGTCGCGCAGCGCCCGCTTCTGGTTGACGGCGATGCGGTAGGGCGCGGGATCGATGGTGAAGAGCAGCTGGCCTTCCCTCACCTTGGCGCCGTCCTCGAACTCGCGCTTGCCCAGCACGCCCTTCACGCGGGCGCGCAGCTCGACCTTGTCGAACACCGCGATGCGGCCGATGTATTCCGACTGCGGCGCCAGCGGCCGCAGTTCCGCAGGCTGCACCAGCACCACCGGCGGCGCGTTGTCCGCCGCCTTGGTCTGGGCGCCGGCCGGCAGTGCGACGGCGAAGGCCAGGAGACCCGCCAGGGTAACCGGCGCCCAGTGGCGCAGGCCGCGTCGCAGCGGCGTCCCGATCTCGTTGCGGGGAGCGCACGGCCAATGGGTCATCATTCAACTCCGGAAATCGTCGAAGCCTTCTCTCGACCGGCCCCGGGCATTGCAGGCTTCGTGACCCGGGCGGACATTCCGCATGACTGCTTCAATATCCCCTCGCCATGATCGAGATCAAGGAATACGCCCCCGGAGACCAAGGATGACGGCGACCGCGACCCCGAGCTTCGACGAACTGCCCGTGCCGCTGGCACTGGGCTCGACCTTTTTCCACCCCGCGATCGAACAGGTGCGCAAGTTCGCCGACGCGGTCGAGGATCCGGCCGGCTGGCTCGTTGGCGATCCGTTGCACGGCCTCGTCCATCCGCTCTTCCTCGCCACCTATGTCTGGTTTCCATCGGGCTTCCTGCGGCGCGAGGCCGGAGAGGCCGGGCATTTCGAGCTGTTCCGGCACCGCTATCCGCATCTGGTCGAGATGCCGTTCCTGCACGCCAAGACTTCGGCGCGGTTCCATCGCCCATTTGCCCTGGGCCGGCCGGTGCGCGCCGACGTGGCGGTGGTCGCGAAGGACCGCCGGCGCGGTCGCGACTTCATCGTGATGCGCGGCTCTTTCTTCGACGCCGATGGCAATCCGCTCGCGGTGTTCGAGCATGCCTGCGCCATCCGCGGCAACGGCGCGCCGTCCGGCGCAGCGCCGCGATCGTCGGCGCCCGTCGCGGCGGAGCCCGCCACTGCCCTGCCCTCGCGCCGCATCGAGATGACGCTCGAGAAGTCGCGGCGCTTCAGCCTGCCGGGCGAGAACCATCACACCGACGACCGCTTGGCGCAGGCCCTGGGCGCCCGGGTCGCGATCCCGGCGGCCACCATGTCGTTCGCCTATCTCTCGCAATTCGCGCAGGACCAGTTCGGTGAAGACGCCTGGACCTCGCGGGGGCAGCTCGACGCCACCTTCGCCCGCATGCTCCAGCGCGACGACGTGCTGAGCGTCGAAGGACGACAGGATGCCGACTCCCTCCACCTCACGATCCACAATGCGCGCCGGGAGCCGGTTGCCATCGCGACGGCCGGTCTCGCGACCGTCAGCGGCACGCTTTAACGGCGGTCGCTGCGCCGGAACGCGAGCGACGCGGCCACCTCCACGGCGG
>LSKJ01000439.1 GCA_001557035.1 Rhodospirillaceae bacterium CCH5-H10
CATCGTCACCGAGACGCTGAACCGCCACTACGGGCTCAAGATGGAAGCCGTCCACTATCGCGGCGAATCGGCGATGTGGCAGGACGTGGCCTCCGGCGCCGTCCAGGGCGCCACCGGCAGCTACGCGTCGGGAGCGGCGGTGCTGCAGGCGGGCAGCGTCAAGCCGATCGCGGTGCCGACGATGGTGCGCATGAAGAAGCTGCCCGACGTTGCCACCTTCTACGAGCAGGGACTGACCGAGAAGGCCTTCCAGATCCGCGGCTGGGTCGGCTGCGCCGCCCCCGCGGGCACGCCGCCCGAGGTGGTGCAGAAACTGTCGGCGCTGATGGTGGAGGCCGGCAAGACCGCGCGCGTGCAGAAGGTCAACGACACCTTCGCCATCGATGAGGGCGCGCGCGATGCCGCCTATTTCCGCCAGGTCCTCGACCAGGAGGGGCCGGTGTCGATCGAGGTGCTGAAGAGCCTGAACATCGAACCGCAATAGCGGCTGCTCTTTACGCAGTGCGAAATCGCCGCCATGCTCCCTGAAGGCGCGACCTGACGGCCTGGACCGTCGCAAAAAATACCGCGCCACAGGGAGGCTATCGATGATCGTGCGTGCGTCGCGACGTGATGTGCTGCGTTATGGTTCGGCCGCTGCCGCTGCGGCGGCGCTGCCGGCTCCGGCCATTGGCCAGGGAGCCTGGCCCAACAGGCCGATAAGGATCGTCTGCGGGTATCCAGCCGGCGGTCTCACCGACACTTTCGCCCGCGTCTACGGCGAGTACATCTCGCAGAAGACCGGCCAACCCGTGTCGGTTGAGAACAAGACCGGCGCCAGCGGCGCGATCGCCGCGGAGCAGGTCAAGGGAGCGGCGCCCGACGGCTACACGCTGATGTGGACGATCTCCACCACGATGATCATGAACAAGGTGCTGTTCAAGAAGCTGCCCTACGATCCCGACAAGGACTTCGTGCTGATCTCGTGGATGGACGCGGGACATCTGCCGCTGATCGTGAACAGCAAGGTGCCGGTGAAGAACCTGGTCGAACTCGCCGACTATGCGCGCGCCAACAAGACAAGCCTCGGCACCTACGGCGCCGGTTCCTACAGCCATGTCGCCGTCGAGGCGCTGAACCGCCACTACAAGCTCGGCATGGAGGCGGTTCATTATCGCGGCGAGGCGCCGATGTGGCAGGATGTGGGCTCGGGTGCGGTCCAGGGCGGCAGCGGCAGTGTCGCGGCGGCCTCAGGCGTGCTGCAATCGGGCAATGGCCGGCCGATCGCCGTGCCGACCAAGAAGCGGATGAGCAAGCTGCCCGACGTCCCGACTTTCTTCGAGCAGGGCGTGACGGACAAGGCCTTCCAGGTCCAGGGATGGATCGGGCTGGTCGGGCCGGCCGGCATGCCCAAGGAGATCGTCCAGAAGCTGTCGGACTTGATGGTCGAGGGCGGCAAGAGCGAGCGTATCCAGAAGATCCTCGCGACCTTCGGCATCGACAATGCGGCGCGCGACCACGTCTTCTTCGAGAAGATCGTGGCCGAGGAGGGTCCGATCTGGATCGAACTGGTGAAGGGCCTCAACCTCGAGCCGCAATAGCGGCTGCCGCGCTCGTCACTGCCGGCTCCCGGAAGGCGATCTGCTCGCGCGGGTTGTTCGCGGTCCGGCGGTGCCGCAGACCGAGATTCCCGCGTGGGTTCGTCGCTTTGCGATTGCGTCTCTGCACGTCCGGATTGTACTTGTGGGCTGACTGCAAGTGTCGCTGTCAGCTTTGGTACGAAGGGAATCCGGTCCTTTATGGCCCTCGACGTGTATGTCGGGTCGCTTACGCGTTATTACGCTGGTGCCTGGGAAAATCCGATGGAGAAGGCTGCGCGCGAGCGCGGCTTGCCGCAGCCGGTGCGACCGTCGGGGCACGCCCAGGCCGCGACGTCCCTGGCTCGCATCCGCGCGCAGGTCCTGGCCTGGCGATCGACGCTGGCTACGGCGTTGGGCAAGCGTATCCAGGTACCGTTGAACTGGGACGAGACGGACGAAGCGCGCTGGTTCAGCGGCCGGCCGGGCTGGGACGGTTTCGGATCCCTGGTGCTGTGGGCCGCCTATGCCGAGCATCCTTCCCTGCGGCTGCCGCAGACCCTGCCGGAAGAGTGGGATCATGACGACATCGCCCTGACCCGCTCCACGGCGGAGGGATTCAAGTCGCGCTATTCCCATCTCGTCCGCAACGTCGAGATGTGGCTGCCCGTCTCGTTCGAGATCACGTTCGAGGGCGAGGATGTCGGCGGCCGCAGGGTCATGATCGGATCGGTGTCGACCCTGCGGCGCCAGCTCGCCGAACTGAACGCGGCTACCTGGAAAGCCACGGCCGAGGAGGTGGCGGCATGGGGGCGGGTACGGCCGGAGAGCGGCGGGGTCGAGGAAAGCGCCCGCTACGCCTTCTCTGTCTTCTGCGAACTTGCGCGGCTGGCGGAAGTCGAACGTCTGCCGATGAAACTCGATCACTGAAACGAAAACGCCCGCGGTTGAACCGCGGGCGTT
>LSKJ01000440.1 GCA_001557035.1 Rhodospirillaceae bacterium CCH5-H10
CGGCGGATCGGCGCCGGCGAACGGCCGGTCGTCGCGCACGTAGGTCCATAGTCTCCCGGTGCGCGTGCGGCCGACGTCGAGCACCGGCACGGTGGTGTCGTCGGCGTGGAGACGCCCTGCTGCGAACACATGGGCACGCACCGCCTCGACCAGCGGCATCAACGTGCCCGCCGAGGCGCCCACCCAATCGGCCAGGGTTGAGACGTCGAGCTCGATGCCCTCGCGGGCATAGGTCGCGCTTTGGCGCGTGAGCGGCAGG
>LSKJ01000441.1 GCA_001557035.1 Rhodospirillaceae bacterium CCH5-H10
ATCGTCGGCAGCCTCGCGTCGCTCAGCGACCGCGTCCGCAGCGGCACCTTGCGCACCATCCCGCGCTCGACCCTGGGCATGGTGATCGCCCACGCCTCGCTGGGCGTCGTCGTGCTCGGCTCGGTCGCGACCTCGTCGTGGAACACCGAGCTGATGCAGACGATGAAGCCCGGCGACCGCATCGCCTTCGCCGGCTACAGCGTGCTGCTCGAACGCATGGACGAGGTGCGCGGCCCCAACTACATCGCCGAACGCGCGACGCTGAACGTCAGCGTCGGCGGTAAGCCCTATACGGTGCTGCAGCCTGAGCGCCGCCTCTTCACCGTACAGCGTCGACAAGTGGCCGAGACGGCGATCCAGACTAACCTGCTGCGCGACTTCTACGCGACGTTGGGCGAGGGCGATCCGAAGCAGGGCTGGGTGATCCGCCTCTATCTCAATCCGCTGGCGCCGTGGATCTGGCTGGGCGCGGCGCTGTGCGCGCTGGGCGGCTTCGTCTCGCTGTCGGACCGGCGGCTGCGCATCGGCGCGCCTTCGCGACGCCCGTCCTCGCAGCAGCCGGCGGAATAGATGCGCCGGCTCCTCTTCATCCTGCCGCTGCTGACGCTCGCGCTGATGGCCGGCTTCTTCGCCTGGTCGCTGACCAGCGGCCGCGACCCCGCCTCGATCGGCTCGG
>LSKJ01000442.1 GCA_001557035.1 Rhodospirillaceae bacterium CCH5-H10
TTCGACCAGCGTGCGCGAACGCATCGTGCGCGGCATGAACGGGGTGAAGCCGCGTTCGCGCACGCTGGTCGAACTCGCGGACAGTCTTGCTTTCTACGCACGCGCCGGCGCGCCGCCGATCTCCGACGACAAGGCGCTCGGCGTACTGACGCCCGACGCCCGTGCCGTCATGGCGAAGCTCGCGCCGGCACTGGAGCCGCAGGCGAGCGACTGGAGTGAAAAGGCGATCGAAGAAGCCGTGCGCAAGTTCGCCGAGGCGAACGGGCTGAAGCTCGGCCAGGTCGCCCAGCCGCTCCGCGTCGCGCTGACCGGCTCGACCACTTCGCCCGGCATATTTGAAGTGCTGGCTGCGCTGGGGCCTGCCGAGTGCAAGGTGCGATTGCTGGCGGCTGCCGCTTGAACGGGAGACAGGTAATGGATGACAAGAGGCCGATGCCGGAGGCCGCTGCGAACGAAGAGGCGCGGGATTTCATTCGCGACCTGGTTCAATCCGATCTCGCCCGCGGACAGGTGCAGGGCATCGTTACGCGCTTTCCGCCGGAGCCGAACGGCTATCTGCATCTCGGCCACGCGAAGTCCATCTGCCTGAATTTCGGACTTGCGACCGAGTTTGGCGGCCGCTGCCACCTTCGTTTCGACGACACCAACCCGGTGAAGGAGGAGCAGCAATACATCGACGCCATCAAGCGCGACGTACAGTGGCTCGGCTTCGACTGGGGCGAGCATCTGTACCATGCGTCGGATTATTTCCAGACGTTGTACGACTGGGCCGAGCACCTCATTCGCGCCGGCCTCGCCTATGTCGACGACACGCCGCCCGACGAGATGCGAGCCATGCGCGGCACGCTGACCGAACCGGGACGCGCCTCGCCGAATCGCGACCGCTCGGTGGAAACGAATCTCGCCCTGTTTCGCGACATGCGCGCCGGCAAGTTTCCCAACGGCGCCTGCGTCTTGCGCGCAAAGGTCGACCTTGCTTCCGGCAACATGAACCTGCGCGACCCCGTCCTGTATCGCATCCTGCACACGTCTCACCCGCGCACCGGCACCGAATGGTGCATCTACCCGACCTATGACTTCGCCCATGGCCAGTCCGACGCCCTGGAACATGTCACGCACTCGCTTTGCACCCTGGAGTTCGCGGACCATCGTCCCCTCTACGACTGGTTCCTCGACCACTTGCCGGTGCCGGCGCGGCCGCGCCAGACCGAATTCGCCCGCCTCGTTATCGGCTACACCGTCCTTTCCAAGCGCCACCTGACGGATCTGGTTCGGCGCGGCATCGTGAGCGGCTGGGACGATCCGCGCATGCCGACCCTCGCAGGCATGCGCCGCCGCGGCGTGCCGCCGAAGGCGATCCGCGACTTCGTTCGGCGCATCGGCATGTCCAAGGCCAACAGCGTCGTCGATCTCGCCATGCTCGATCACGCGATCCGCGACCATCTCAATCAGGTGGCGTATCGGCGCATGGCGGTCCTGCGGCCGCTCAAGCTCGTGATCGAGAACTTTCCCGAAGACCACGTCGAAGAGCTGGAGGCCGTCAATCATCCGGGGGATCCGGCCGCCGGCACGCGTACCCTTCGCTTCGGTCGGGAAATCTTCGTGGAGCGCGACGACTTCATGGAGAATCCGTCGAACAAATTCTTCCGGTTGGCGGTTGGGCGAGAAGTCAGGTTGCGCTACGCCTATCTCGTCACCTGCCGCGAGGTGATCAAGGACGCCGACGGCAACGTGCTCGAACTGCGCTGCACCTACGATCCGGCGAGCCGCGGCGGTAATGCGCCGGACGGCCGAAAGGTAAAGGCAACCCTGCACTGGGTGTCCGCCCACGATGCACTTCCCGCGGAAGTCCGGCTCTACAGCACGCTCTTCAACCGCCCCGACCCCGGCACTGGCAGCGATCTCGACGCCGACCTGAATCCTGCCTCGCTCGAAGTCCTGTCGGGCGCGCTGCTGGAGCCCTCGTTGGCAGAGACCCCTGCTGGCCAAGCCGTGCAGTTCGAGCGGTTGGGCTACTTCTGCCCGGACCTCGCCAGCCAGCCGAGTTCTCTGGTGTTCAACCGCACGATCGACCTGCGGGACACCTGGGCGAAGGTGCAGGTCCAGAGTTGAGAGTAGCGGCGCCCCGAGGCGAGGCGCGATTGCGGGCGGCTGCCGGATAGAACCAGGTGCGCGCGGCCGTCAGTCTGCAAGGATGAGCGCGCGCGTCTGGATCTGGTTGTTGTCGCTGTCCGTCCTGTGGGGCGGCTCGTTCTTCTTCGCCAAAGTGGCGCTGGCCGACCTACAGTCGCTGACGGTGGTTTTCTGCCGTGTTGCCTTCGCAGCTCTCGCCCTGAACCTCGTCCTCGTCATCGCCGGCCGGCCACTCTTTCGGCGCGGCACGCCGTGGCGCTCCTTCGCCGCCATGGGCGCGCTCAACAATCTCGTGCCCTTCGGCCTGATCTTCTGGGGCCAGACGCAGATCAGCTCCGGTCTCGCCTCGATCCTGAATGCGACGACGCCTCTCTTCAGCCTGCTCGTCGCGCACTTCATCGCGCGCGACGAGCGGATCGGCGGGCTCAAGCTCGGGGCCTTGCTGCTCGGTCTCGGCGGTGTCGGGGTGCTGATGGGGCCTCGGGCGATCACGACGGCGCCGGACATCGCAGGTCAGCTCGCCTGCCTCGGCGCCGCCCTCTCCTACGCCTTCGCCGGCTTCTATGGGCGGCGCTTCGGCCGGACGGGTGTGGCGCCGCTCGACGCGGCAGCTGGTCAGGTCACGGCGAGCACCATCTTGATTCTACCGATCATGCTGATGCTCGATCGTCCCTGGGAATTGCCGGCCCTGCCTTCATTCTGGACATGGTCGGCTCTCGCAGGCCTCGCGCTCCTGTCGACCGCGCTCGCATACGTCCTGTATTTCCGCATCCTTGCGGCGGCCGGGCCGACGAACCTGCTGCTCGTGACGTTCCTGATACCGGTGACGGCGATCGGGCTCGGGGCCCTGGTGCTGGGCGAGCGGCTGGAACCGCAACAGTTTGCCGGCATGCTGCTGATCGGGCTCGCGCTCGCCCTTCTCGACGGCCGCCTGCCGCGTTTCCGACGCGCCGCGAAATAGCGGCGCGGCTGCACAATTGCGCCTTCTTTGGGGGCTTGTTAGGGTGCCCGCGAACCGGCGAACGGCACCCTCCGGGGTGCACGCGCCTTGCCCGAATCGAGCCTGCGAAAGAGTTCACCCATGGCCAAATCGACCGCGACGCTTACCGACAACGAAACCGGCAAGACCTATGAGATGCCGATCATCCACGGCACCATGGGGCCGCGCCTGGTCGATGTCCGCAAGTTCTACGGCGATTCCGGGATGTTCACCTACGACCCCGGCTTCACCTCGACCGGCTCATGCGGCTCGAAGATCACCTACATCGACGGTGACGAAGGCCTCCTCCTCCATCGCGGCTACAACATCTCGGAGCTGGCCGAGCAGAGCGACTTCATGGAAGTCGCCTACCTGCTGATGAAGGGCGACCTGCCGAACAAGGCCCAGAAGGACAAGTTCGTAAAGGACATCACGAACCACACGATGGTTCACGAGCAGCTCAGCCAGTTCTATCGCGGCTTCCGCCGCGACGCCCATCCGATGGCGATCTGCTGCGGCGTCGTCGGCGCCCTCTCGGCCTTCTATCACGACTCGCTCGACATCCATGACCCGCACCAGCGCATGGTCGCGTCGTACCGCCTGGTCGCCAAGATGCCGACGATCGCGGCGATGGCGTACAAGTATTCGGTCGGCCAGCCGTTCGTCTATCCGCGCAACGACCTGTCCTACGCCGCCAACTTCCTGCGCATGATGTTCTCGGTCCCGGCCGAGGAGTACGAGGTGAACCCGATCGTCGAGAAGGCGATGGACCGCATCCTCATGCTCCACGCCGACCACGAGCAGAACGCCTCGACCTCGACCGTCCGCCTCGCGGGCTCGTCCGGCGCCAACCCGTTCGCCTGCATCGCGGCCGGCATCGCCTCCCTGTGGGGCCCGAGCCATGGTGGCGCCAACGAAGCCGTCATCAACATGCTGCACGAGATCGGCGGCAAGCAGAACATCCCGGGCTTCCTGAGCCGCGTGAAGGACAAGGCGGACCACACCCGCCTGATGGGCTTCGGCCATCGCGTCTACAAGAACTACGATCCGCGCGCCAAGGTCATGCGCCAGACCTGCCACGAGGTGCTGACCTCGCTGGGCATCACCCACGACCCGCTGCTCGAGCTGGCCATGGAAATGGAGCAGATCGCGCTCAAGGACGACTACTTCGTCTCGAAGAAGCTCTACCCGAACGTCGATTTCTATTCGGGCATCATTTTCCGCGCGATCGGCATCCCGACCTCGATGTTCACCGTTCTCTTCGCGGTGGCCCGCACGGTCGGCTGGATTTCGCAGTGGAACGAGATGATCGAGGATCCGGACCAGAAGATCGGCCGTCCCCGGCAGCTCTACAACGGTCAGACGGAGCGTCCGTACAAGCCCCTCCACATGCGGGGCTAGTTCGCTCTCCGGGAGGGAAGCGACATGTTGAAATCATCGTTTGGGCCGCACCGGGGGGAAACATCCTGGGCGGCCGTCCAGAAACCGAAGACCAGGCAGCGGATCGTGCGCCTCGGTCCAGCGGCCAATGACAATTTCCGCGCCAGCGGCGCCCGGACGTGGCTGTTCGTCGCCATCGCCGGGCTCACCGGCGCGGTGTTAGCGCTGATCGTCTCGAATTGGCGGTTTTTCTAGGGCCGGATGAGCTGAACGAATTAAGGCCCGCGATTGCGGGCCTTTTTTTGTTGGGAGGATTCGAGCTTCGGGTGGTCGGTCTTCCTTCGACGCTCCTGGACATTGCCAAAGGCAATGTCCTGACGCTCCTTGGGCTGAGATTCGCTCAGCCCAATCAGCCCTTGCGCTCGATCAGTTCGATCTTGTAGCCGTCCGGATCTTCCACGAAGGCGATCACGGTCGTACCGAACTTCACCGGACCCGCCGGGCGCGTGACCTTGCCGCCGGCCTTGGAGACTTCCTCGCAGAGCTTGTAGGCGTCGGGCACGCCGACCGCGAGATGGCCGAAACCGGTGCCCAGCTCGTAGGGCTTTTCCTGATCCCAATTGTAGGTGAGCTCGACGACGCAATGCTCGGGTTCGTCTCCGTAGCCCACGAATGCCAAACTGTACTTGCCGTCCGGCACGTCGCGCTTGCGCAGCAGCTTCATGCCCATCGGGCCGGTGTAGAAGGCCAGCGATTTGTCGAGATCCCGGACGCGGATCATCGTGTGCAGCATGCGGTAGTTGGCGGCCTGGGTATCGGGCATCTTCCCCTCCCTGTTCGTCTACGATCTAGCGGTCGCGGATCATCGCGGCGAAGGTCGCTTCGGCGGCAACCTTGCCCTCGACCATCGCCTTCCCGGAAAATTTCCAGACATTGGCGCGGCTCTGCATCTTCTGGACGTGCAGCTCGAGCCGATCACCCGGCACGACCGGGCGGCGGAAGCGCACCCCGTCGATCGACATGAAGTAGACCAGCTTGCCCTCGGAGTCGGAACCGAAAGTCGAGACCACGAGGACGCAGGCCGTCTGGGCCATCGCCTCGACGACCAGCACGCCCGGCATGACCGGCTCGGACGGGAAATGCCCCTGAAAGAACGGCTCGTTGATGCTGACGTTCTTGATGCCCACGGCGCTCTGGTCGAGCTTCATGTCGACCACCCTGTCGACCATCAGCATCGGATAGCGATGCGGGATCATCTGGAGGATCCGCTTTATGTCGACGGATGTTGCCGTCACGGTGCTGGCATTCTCGGTGTGCGCATTCATGACCGTGGCCTCTTGCCGCCTAGAAGCGTGTACCGAAGCTGAAGCGTATCGCCTGCTGCTTGTCCCACGACTCGTACTGGATCGGAACGGCGTAGTCGATGCGGATGGGACCGAACGGCGACACCCACTGGACGCCGACGCCGGTCGAGACTCGCATCAGCTGGCTGGTCAGGACCGACGTAAAGCCGTAGCTCTGAGCCTGGACGCCCCACAGCGAGCCCACGTCCACGAACGCCTTGCCCAGAAGACCGACCTCCTTGGGGACCAGCGGCAGCGGATAGGAGAGTTCAGTCGTGCCGGTGTAGTAATACTGGCCGCCGAGTGAGTCGGTGGTATTCGCGTCTCGGGGACCGATACCGCCAACCGTGAAGCCTCGCATCGTGTCGCCGCCGATGAAGAACAGGTTGTTCAGGCGGATGTAGGAGCCGCCGTAGGGTATCACCAGGCCGGCCGAGCCGCCGATGGACCAGACGAGATCCTCGAACAGAGACTTGTAGTAGACCGCATCGGCCGTGGTGCGCACGTACTGCTCCGTTCCGATCGCGCCGGCCGCGGCGATCGTGTTGCGCACCATGAAGCCCTTGGTCGTGTTGAGACGGACGTCGCGTGTATCCCAGAGGATCGTCTCCGAGAGTTCGGAAACGACCTGCGTGCCCGAGCTCTGCTGGATGAGCGGCGAGGCCCAGGGCTGGACGTTGTAGATGTCCGTCTGGCGCAGCGTGTAACGCACGATCTGGCGGATGTCCTCGGAGTAGGCCCAACCACCGCGCAACGCAAAGCCCAGGCTGCGGTCGCTGTAGCTCGCCACCGACTGGCGATCGTTCGACGTCCGGAAGAGGTCGAAACCGGCGGAAACCTGCCGATCCATGAAGTACGGCTCGGTGAAGCCGAGATCGATCGAGGTGCTGAGGGTACCGAGCGACAGGCCGAGGCGTGCCTCCTGTCCCTTGCCCAGCAGGTTGCGTTCCTTGATCGCGATGTCGCCGACGATGCCGGCGGTCGTCGAGTAACCGGCGCCGAACGAGATTTCGCCGGTGCTCTGCTCGACCACCTGGACTTCGAGGTTGGTCTTGTCCGGTGACGATCCCGGCGCGGCCGAAACGTCTACCTTCTCGAAGAAACCCAGGTTCCGCAGGCGCTGCTGGCTGCGGCGGACCTTGGCCGTGCTGAAGGCATCGCCTTCGGCCAGCCGGAACTCGCGGCGGATGACCTTGTCGAGCGTTCGGGTGTTACCCGAGATGTTGATGCGCTCGACGTAGACCCGCGGTCCTTCCTGGACGTCGAAGGTCACGTCGACGGTATCGTTGTCCTTGTTGCGCCGGATGTTGGGGCGCACTTCGACGAAGGCGTAGCCCAGCGAGCCCACGGCCTCCTGGATGTTGGAGACCGACTTCTCGACCGCATCGGCATCGTACCAGTCGCCCGGGGCGATGGTGAGGAAGGTCTGCAGGACGTCGGTATCGAGCCCCTGGAAGCGGCTGGTGACGTCGACCTTGCCGAACTTGTAGCGCGGCCCCTCACTGATCGTGAAGGTGATGAAGAAGCCCTCGCGGTTGGGTGCCAGCTCGGCGACCGCAGACACCACGCGGAAGTCGGCATACCCCTCCGACAGATAGAATTTGCGCAGAAGCTCGCGATCGAGGTTCAGCCGGTCCGGGTCGAAGCGGTCGTCCGACGACAGGAAACGCCACCAGGCGCTCTCGGAGGTCCGGATCTTGCCGCGCAGCGTGCCGTCGCCGAAGGCCTCGTTGCCGACGAAGCTGATACGCTTCACGCCGGTGACGTCGCCTTCGTTGATCTCGAAAACCAGGTCGACGCGGCCCTGCTCCAGGTTGATGATCTTGGGCTCGACTGAAGCATTGTAGCGGCCGCTGCGCCGGTAGATCGTCAGGATCCGATCGACGTCGGCCTGCACGCGCGCGCGGGTATAGACCTGACGAGGCTTCGACTGCACTTCGTCGCGCAGCTTGTCGTCCTCGATCTTGCTGTTCCCCTCGAACGCGACGCGATTGATGATCGGGTTCTCCGTCACCTTCACGACGAGGGTGGAGCCCTGCATCTCGATCACGACGTCTGAGAAAAGCCCGGTCGCGAACAGCGCCTTCAGAGAGCGGTCGGCCGCGGCCGCGTCGAACGGTTCGCCGACCTTGAGCTGCAGATAGGAGCGGATCGTTTCCGGCTCCGCGCGGACGTTTCCCTGAATCTGGATTCCGGCAATCGTACCGCCGGCCGCAGCACCACGTTGTGCGTGTGCCGGCGCGCTCAAGGACAGGATTGCAACAATGGCCAGTACGGCCCAACGAAAGATCAAACTCACCCCCGGCGCCAATCAGACCTGCCGATGGTCAAAAACGTGAACGCAGCTTTCTAGACCGGCAAGGGGGACTAAGCCACCCCTTTTGTCCCCCGTTCCGAAGCCGCATCGACGCCTCAACTCAGCGCAGCAAAAGCCTGATGTCATTGAATGTTGCGATCAGCGCCATGCCGATCACAAGTGCGAATCCGAGCTTCAGTCCCACCTCCTGTGCACGAAGGCTCAGCGGCTTTCCCCGCACGGCTTCATAGGCATACATGGCGAGATGGCCGCCATCTAGCATGGGCACCGGCAGCAAATTGAAGATGCCGAGGACCACGGACAACGCGATGACGAGATTGAGAATGCCCGCCCAGCCGGCGTAGGACGCCTCGCCCGCCGCCTTGGCGATGCGAATCGGCCCGCCCAGTTCATCCACAGGCCGCGTCGCGGTCAGGATCTGCCCCATGGACGTATAGAACATCGAGGTCATGCCCCACACGGCACGTACGCCGGCTCCCATGGCGCCGATCAAGCCGTGTTCCCGCAACTCGGTGACCGCCGCGGGACGCACGCGAAGACGCCCGACAATCTGCTCCTTGCCGGCACAATCGACCGTCTTGTCGACGATCGGCGTAATGGTCGTCTCGCCGTAGCGCCCGTCGCGCTCGTACTTGACCTGCACGGCCTGGCCGCCGCTCTTGCCGATCAGTTCGGGAATGCGGGAGAAGTATTCGACGGGCTTGCCGTCGATCGCGACCAGAAGGTCACCGACCTTGAGCCCCGCCGCCTCCGCCGGGCTGTTCGCGGTGAAGCCACCGACCACGGGGCGGATGAACTGGTCGATCCCGAGGTCGCCGTAGCGCAGCGTGTTGTTGTAACGGTCGGTGCGCTCGCAATATTGCGGCTGGATCTCGCCCCGGATCAGCTGGTTGCCGCGGCGGTACTCGACCGCCATCGGCTTGGCCCAATAGAGGAACTGGGCCTCCTGGATGTCCTCGTAGCGGTTGATGCGCTTGTCCGCGAGGCGGACGATCTCATCCCCCGTTCGCAGCCCGGCCCTGGCCGCGGGGCCGTCGACCTGGACCGCAACCGTCGTGGGCGTATAGGGCTCGCCCGCGAAGAAGAACACGCCCGTCAGCAGCAGGAACGCGAAAAGGAGGTTGGCCACGGGCCCGCCCAGCACGACCGCGGCGCGCGCATAGAGCGGCTGGCTGAAGAAGGCACGCTTGCGCTCGCTCGGGGATAGCGGCTCGCCGCTCGGCGTGGCGCTGGTGGCATCATTGTCCCCCAGGAATTTCACATAGCCGCCCAGCGGGATGATCGAGATCTTCCAGCGTGTGCCGTTGCGGTCGGTCCAGCCGAAGATTTCCGGTCCGAAGCCGATCGAGAAGACCTCGGCGTGGATGCCGAACCGGCGTCCGACCCAGTAGTGGCCGTACTCGTGAACGAACACCAGGAGCGTCAGCACCAGAACGAAGTACGGCAGGTATGTCGTAAACAGGCTGACGATGCTTTGCATGCCCTACTCGACCATTTAACTCGTTTTACTTCAATAACTTAGGGCTTTGGCCCGGCAGAAATCCTCAGCTCGCCTGCGCGCTTCCAGGTCGGCTGCCTGGACTTGCTGGAGAGCGTCCACCGTAGCCGAAATTCCGTTCCAGCCCGCCATCACATCCTCGACGATCCGCGCGATGTCGAGGAAGCTGATCCGGCGGGCCAGGAATGCCGCCACCGCCGCCTCGTTCGCCGCGTTCAAGACGATGGGTGCATAGCCACCCGTCACCAGAGCCTCGCGTGCCAACCGTAAGGACGGAAAGCGGCCGGAATCGGGCCGCTCGAAGGTGAGAGCCGGAATGCTCATGAAATCGATCTTGGCCGATGGGCCGTCCATGCGTGAGGGCCAACCCAGCGCATGGCTGATGGGTATGCGCATGTCGGCCGTCCCCAACTGGGCCAGCACGGAGCCATCGCGATACGACACCATCGAATGGATGACCGATTGCGGATGCACGACGATGTCGACCTGGCTCTCCGGCAGGCCGAACAGGAGCTGGGCCTCGATCAGTTCGAGCCCCTTGTTCATCATCGTCGCCGAATCGATCGAGATCTTGTCGCCCATGTCCCAGTTGGGATGCGCCAGCGCCTGCTCGGGCGTGACGTCGGCCATGTCGGCCAGCGACCAGTTGCGGAACGGTCCGCCCGAAGCGGTCAGGATAAGCCGGTCGATCGCATGACGCTGCGTGGGCTCGAAGACCTGGAAGATCGCGTTGTGCTCGGAATCCACCGGCAGAAGGACGCCGCCCGAGTGCTCGATGGCGTCGAGCAGCAGGCGCCCTGCACAGACCAGCGCTTCCTTGTTGGCCAGCGCAACCATCGCGCCGCGGCGCGCCGCGACCAGGGTCGGAGCGAGACCCGCGAAGCCGACCACGGCCGCCATCACCCATTCGGCCGGCCGCGAAGCCGCCTCGACCACGGCATCGGGACCGGCGGCGACCTCGACCGCGGTGCCGGCCAGGGCTTCCTTGAGCGCGCGGTAGCGCCCGGGATCGGCCACGACGGCAAGACGCGCCCGGAGGCGCCTCGCCTGCTCGGCCAGCAGTTCGACCGAGGTGTTCGCAACCAGCGCTTCGACCCGATAGCGAGCGGGATCCCGCTCGATCAGATCGACCGTGCTCTGCCCCACCGAGCCGGTCGAACCGAGAATGGTGATCCCCCGAGGGCGCTCGGCGGAAGGCGCGACCCACCTGCTCATGTCCAGGGCCACGGCGTGCCCGCCAAAAGCCGTGCGATGGCAACGGCGACCAGGACGGCCATCAGCCCGTCGATTCGATCCAGCAATCCGCCATGCCCCGGGATCAGGCGACCGCTATCCTTCACCCCGGCGCGCCGCTTGGCAGCCGATTCGAGCAGGTCGCCCGCCTGCCCGACGACCGCGAGCGCCGCGCCGGCGATGGCGAGATGGACCGTTTCACCGAGCCCGAAGGCATAACCCGTCGCGGCACTCGCCACAGCCGCCCAGGCCATGCCGCCGATCAGACCCGACCAGGTCTTTCCCGGGCTGAGACGAGGCGCAAGCCTGGCCCCGCCGGCGGTGCGCCCGACGAAATAGGCACCGATGTCGGTAGCCCAGATGCAGATCAGCACCCACAGGATGGTTTCGCGGCCGAACGCCGGCTGGTGTCGCAACCACAGCAGAGCCAGCAGCGCGGCGAGCCCATAGGCCCATGCCAGCACGCGCAAAACCGGCGCGCCGCGGGTGAGTCGCGTCCATTCGAAGATCATGACCGGCGCCGCCAGCGCCGCGATCAGATCGATCCAGGGATAGCCGTACCAGACGGCCGCGAGCAGCACCGGGCCAAGCACGACCGCCGAGAGCGCCCGTACGAGCAGACCGGCGAAGCGCCCGCCGCGGGGCGCCGGGGCGTCAGCTTCCGACGCCGCCATACCGCCGCTCACGCCGCCGGAACTCCTCGATGGCCCGTTCCAGGTGTTCCTTGCCGAAGTCCGGCCACAGCGTGTCGACGAAAACCAGCTCCGAGTAGGCGCATTGCCAGAGCAGGAAATTGCTGATCCTCTGCTCGCCGCTGGTCCGGATCAGGAGATCCGGATCCGGCACGCCCGCCGTCAGCAGCTCTCTCTCGAAGCTCTGCTGATCGATGTCGTCGACCGCGATCTCGCCTTTGGCGACCCGCTGCGCGAGGCTGCGGGTCGCCCGCAGGATTTCGTCGCGCGCGCCGTAGTTGATGCAGATGTTGACGTCGATGCGCGCGTTGCCAGACGTCGTCTTTTCGGCATCGGCAATCTCCCGCACGATGTCGGCCGCCAGCCCGTCGCGGTTACCGATGACCCTCAGCCGCGCCCCGTTCTTGCGCAGCTCCTCGAGTTCGTTGCGCAGATAGTGGCGCAGGAGGCCCATCAGGTCGGCGACCTCGTCGGCGGGCCGAGTCCAGTTCTCCGTCGAGAAGGCAAAGAGTGTCAGCACGGGAATGCCCAGTTCGCCGGCGCCGCGCACCACGCGCCGCACCGCATCGGCGCCGCGCCGATGTCCCGCAACGCGCGGCAGGCCACGTGCCTTCGCCCAACGTCCATTGCCATCCATGATGATGGCGACGTGCTGGGGTCCCGAAACCTGATCGGGACTGGCGGGCAGCGGCGCGATGGACATCAGACCGTCTTGATCTCTTTTTCCTTGGTCGCCAGCACCTCGTCGACCTGCTTGACGTAGCGGTCAGTGAGCTTCTGCACCTCGTCAGACTTCTGGCGATGCTCGTCCTCCGAGATCTTGCGGTCCTTCTCGGCCTTCTTGAGCGCTTCCATGCCGTCGCGGCGGATATTGCGGACGGCCACCTTGCCCTGCTCGGCGTACTTGTGCGCGAGCTTGGCCAGTTCGTTGCGGCGCTCGGTCGTGAGTTCCGGGATCGGGATGCGGATCATCTGGCCGTCCGGCGACGGATTGAGACCGAGACCGGCTTCGCGGATCGCCTTGGCGGTCGGGGTCACGAGGCCCTTGTCCCAGACGCTGACCGTGAGGAGCCGCGGCTCCGGCGCGCTCACCGTGCCGACCTGGTTCAGCGGCATGCGCTGCCCGTAGGCTTCGACCATCACCGGGTCGAGCAGATTGACCGAAGCGCGGCCCGTCCGCAGGCCGCCGAATTCCTTCTTTAGTGCGTCCATCGCGCCATGCATGCGCTTCTCGAGCTCGTTGAGATCGGCAGACATGTTCAGGCCTCGTCCTTGATGATCGTGAAGGTACCCTCGCCGCGCATCGTCTCGGCGAAGGCGCCGGGCTTGTGGATGTCGAAGACAATGATGGGGATGCGGTTCTCGCGCGCAAGCGAGATGGCGGAGGCGTCCATCACCTGCAGGTCGCGCGACAGCACTTCCATGTAGCCGAGCGAATCGTAGCGTTTGGCGTTCTTGTCCTTGCGTGGATCGGCCGAATAGACGCCGTCGACCTGCGTGCCTTTGAGCAGCGCGTTGACGCCCATCTCCGCCGCACGCAGGGCCGCCGCGGTATCGGTGGTGAAGAACGGATTGCCGGTGCCGGCCGCGAAGATCACCACCCGGCCCTTCTCCATGTGCCGGGCGGCGCGGCGGCGGATATAGGGCTCGCAGACCGTTGTCATCGGAATGGCCGACTGCACGCGGGTCTGCAGGCCCACGCGCTCCAGCGCGCTTTGCATCGCGAGTGAATTGATGACGGTGGCCAGCATGCCCATGTAGTCGCCGCTGGCGCGGTCCATGCCGGAGGCCGCGGCGGAGACGCCGCGGAAGATGTTGCCGCCTCCGATCACCAGGCAGACCTGCACGCCCATGGCATGCACGGTCTTCACTTCCTGTGCGACCATGGCGACCATGTCGGGATCCAGGCCGTATTCCCGATTCCCCATCAGCCCCTCGCCAGAGAGCTTGAGAAGGACACGACGGTATTGGGGACCCGACGGCATCAGATGTGCCTCTGACTACGTTTGTCTTGGGCGCGCGGACAACAGGCCCGCGCGCCGGTCGTTTGTAATACTACTTCTTGAGCTGGGCAGCCACTTCGGCCGCGAAATCCTCAGATTTCTTCTCGATGCCCTCACCCAGTGCGAAGCGCAGGAAGCCCGCGAGCCGGACCGGCGCACCGGCCGTCTTGGCGGCGTCCTCGACGACCTTCGAGACCTTGGTCTTGCCGTCCATCACGAAGGCCTGCTCGAGCAACACGACTTCCTGGTGGAACTTGCGCAGGCCGCCCTCGACCATCTTGGCGACGATCTCGGCAGTCTTGCCCTGCTGGCCGGCCTTCTCGGCCAGAACCGCGCGCTCGCGCTCGATCGCGGCCTGATCCAGCTCGGCGACCGTCAGCGACTGCGGATTGGTCGCGGCGACATGCATGGCGAGCTGCTTGGCGAGACCGGCGAGCGCCGCCTTGTCGCCCGTCGACTCGAGCGCCACCAGCACGCCGATCTTGCCGAGATCCGGCGCAACGGCGTTGTGGGTATAGGCCACGACGACGCCGTCGGAGACCGACAGCGACGCGGCGCGGCGCAGGCTCATGTTCTCGCCGATCGTGGCGATCAGGTTGGTGAGCTCGCCCTGAACGTCGCGGCCCGTGCCCGGGAACGGGGCGGCAGCGACCTTGGCCAGATCCCCGCCGTTCTCCAGCGCGAGCTTGGTCGCCGCGGCGACGAACTTCTGGAACTGGTCGTTGCGGCCGACGAAGTCGGTCTCGGCATTGACCTCGACGACGGCACCGCGCGTGCCGCTCGAAGCGACGCCGACGAGGCCCTCGGCCGCGATGCGGCCGGCCTTCTTGGAAGCCGCCGACAGTCCCTTGGTGCGCAGCCAGTCGACCGCCTTCTCGACGTCACCGGCGGTCTCGCCCAGTGCCTTCTTGCAATCCATCATGCCCGCGCCGGTCTTCTCGCGCAGTTCCTTGACGAGCGATGCAGTGATCTCAGCCATGTCTTGCTCCGTTTGGTACAACAAGGGCCGGTCTTCCGACCGGCCCCGTCTATTTCTCTTCGGTGAGGGGCCGAATTACTCGGCCGGGGTGGCCTCAGCCTGGGCCTCGGCCGCGGGAATTTCCTCCACGGGCTGTTCGCTCAGTTCGCCGATGTCACCACCAGCGGCGCCGATCTCGGCACGGATGCCATCGAGCACCGAGCCGGCCAGCAGGTCGCAATAGAGCGACACGGCACGGATCGCGTCGTCGTTGCCCGGGATCGGGAAATCGATGCCGTCCGGATCGGAGTTGCTGTCGACGATCGCAACGATCGGGATGCCGCGCTTGCGGGCTTCCAGGACGGCGATCGACTCCTTGTTGGTGTCGATGATGAACAGCATGTCGGGCGTCCCGCCCATTTCCTTGATGCCGCCCAGCGAGCGCTCGAGCTTCTCGCGCTCGCGCGTCAGGTCGAGCTGTTCCTTCTTGGTGAGGCCGACGACATCACCCTTCAGGCGCTCGTCGAGTTCGCGCAGGCGCTTGATCGACGCCGAGATCGTGTTCCAGTTCGTGATCATGCCGCCCAGCCAGCGGTGGTTCACGTAGTACTGGCCGCAGCGCTTGGCGGCGTCGGCGACGCGCTCGGCGGCCGCCGGCTTGGTGCCGACGAACAGCACGCGGCCGCCACTGGCGACGACGTCACGAACCTGCTTCAGCGCCTGTTCGAGCAGCGGCACGGTCTTAGTGAGATCGATGATATGGACCCCGTTGCGCACCCCGAACAGGTACGGCTTCATCTTGGGGTTCCAGCGGCGCGTGTGATGGCCGAAGTGGACGCCGGCTTCCAGCAGCTGGCGCATCGTGAATGTCGGCATGGTCATGCCGTTCTCCTTTTCCGGTTGAACCTCCGCGGGCGTCGTTCCCGGAATGGGAACACCGGAGCGAGCGCCGGGATGTCTCCCCGTCGACCGCAAACCCGCGTGCGAAGTGGCGCGTTTCTAGTGGTTTGAGCCCGAAATTGCAAGCGCCAATGAAATCAAGGCCTTAGGCGATCAGTTTGGCGATTTCCTGCGCCAGTTTGAGGACCGAGAGCGGCGCGCTCCCCTCGGCCTTGTTGTTGGCCGTGATCCAGACCTTGCGGCCGCGCTTGCAGGCTGCGGCGGCCATCCGGGCCAGAGCCAGGCGCGTCTCTCCATCCTCGTCGACCAGCCTGTCGAACGGCTCGTAGCGCTGCTTGGCGGCCTGGTAGAGAAAACCCCGGTGCAGGTTCCAGCGGACCACCAGAGGGCCCGGCTCCTCGCCGTCCAGGGCTTTGAGGGCCGCTTCCTGCCGCTCGACCTCGGGCATCCGGTCATGCAGCCCGACACAGTAGCGCACTCCCGCCCGGCCCAGCATGCGCATCAGGCGCGGGGTAAGCAGTTCCGGATTACGCAGCTCCAGCGCATAAAGTGGCACCTGTCCCCCCAATTCTCTGGGCAGGGCGGCAAAGAAGGCCTCCAGCCGCTCGATCAGCAGCGAGGAATCCTCGACCAGGCTGCGGGGCAGCGGCGACACCTGAAAGACCAGGGGGCCTGCCTTGGCTTTCAACCCCTCCAGACAGGGCACGACGAATTCGCGTGTGGCGACGGCGGCATCGAGGAAGTGCGAATTGGGCACCTTCCCCCGCCCCTCCTCGTCACGAATCACGGCATCGCAGACAATGGCGGGGGCCTTCACGACGAAATTGAAATGCTCCGGCACCTGGCCGGCGTAACGGGCATAGTCGGCGGTCGAGATCGGCGCATAGAAGGTCCGGTCGAGGCTGACCGTCCGCAGCAGCGGGATTTCGGCATAGGCCGCCAACCCTTTGCGGCTCAGTGTCACCTGGGGATGAACGCCGTCATAGACGAGGCCACGCCATCCCGGGAAGAACCACGAAGAGGTGCCGAGCCGGATGTCGACCGGCAGCAGCGGTGCCTCCAGCAGCGGCGAGTCGCGGGCGGCTTGGACGTTCCCGGCCCCGGCCGCTCGGCGCCTGGGTGGCGCAGCGGTCTCCGGTTCGAAGAGACCGGGCTGACGGCTCAAATTTCCTCGACCTGCTCGACGCCCTGCAAGCTGCCGATCGTGTCGCGCAGGCCACCTGCGATCGAATAGGTGCCGGGCAAGGTGATTTCGGCCTCCGAGTCCTCGGGCATCGGCACGACGAGGGTTACCCGGCCGCGCCCGCGCTTTCCTTCGAGCGCCTTGCGCAGCGCATCGAGCGCCATGGGATCGGTGATGACGATACGCAGCCCGGCCGCGGAGTTCGCGACCGCATCTTCCAGTTTCTCGACCGACTGCGCCGTGAGCTTGACCTGCTCGCCGTCGAGCCGGCCGTCGACCGAGATCAGGACCGCCTGCCCGGCTTCGAGGAGATTGCGTTTGGAACTCAGAAGCTCGCTGAACATGACGCACTCGAAGGCGCCGGACTGGTCGGAGCATTGCAGGAAGGCGAATCGGTTGCCCTTGGCGGAGGTGCGCTCCATGCGGTCGATGACGGTACCGGCGAGCTTGATGCGGCCGGGCGTGCCGCGCGCCAGCAATGCCGGAAGATCAGCCGCGCGGCAGACGCCGAGCCGCTGCAGGCTCTTTTCGTAGGACGCCAGCGGATGCGACGAGAGATAGAAGCCGATGGCGGCGAACTCGTTCTGCAGCCGCTCCATCGGCGCCCAGTCCGGCACCTTCGGCAGTTGCGGGCGGCGCTGGGCGGTGTCGTCGCCGAACAGGTTGTTCTGGTCGCTGCCGCGCGACTCGTGCGTCGCCTGCGAATGACGGGTCAGCGCCTCGACGGCGGCGAAAGTCTGGGCGCGGTTCTTGTTCAACGTGTCGAAGCCACCCGCCTTCACCAGGCTTTCGAGCAGGCGCTTGTTGATGACGCGCTGATCGAGCCGCTCGGCGAAGTCGAACAGGTCCCTGAAGGGGCCGTTGGCCTCTCGCTCCTCGGTGAGGCGCGTCATCGCCTCCTTGCCGACGCCCTTGATGGCCGCAAGCGCATACCGGATCGCCTTCTTTCCATCCGCGGTCTGCTCGACGGTGAACTCGGCCGTGGACTTGTTCACGTCGGGCGGCAGCAGCTCGACATTGATCTTGTCGAGGTCGCGGCGATAGCCGTTGAGCTTTTCCACGTTGCCCATGTCGAGGGTCATCGTGGCGGCGAAGAACTCGACCGGATGGTTGGCCTTGAGATAGGCGGTCTGGTAGCAGACCAGCGCGTACGCTGCGGCGTGAGACTTGTTGAAGCCGTAGCCCGCGAACTTGTTGACCTGATCGAAGATTGACGAGGCCTTGTCCGCCTTCACGTTGTTCTTTTCGGCGCCCTCGACGAAGAGCGCCCGCTGGGCGTCCATCTCCGCCTGAATCTTCTTGCCCATGGCACGGCGCAGCAGGTCGGCGCCGCCCAGCGAATAGCCGCTCAGCACCTGCGCGATCTGCATGACCTGCTCCTGGTAGATCATGATGCCGTAGGTTTCCTTCAGGATCCCTTCCAGCAATGGATGCAGGTAATCCGGCTCCTCCTCGCCATGCTTGCGCTTGATGTAGCTCGGGATGTTCTCCATCGGGCCGGGGCGATAGAGCGCCACCACGGCAATGATGTCCTCGAAGCGGTCGGGCTTCATCTTGCGCAGCACATCGCGCATGCCGTTGCCTTCGAGCTGGAACACCCCCGATCCGTCACCCCGGGCGAGCAGCTCGAAGGTCTTTCTGTCGTCGAGCGGCAATTTCGCGATGTCGATCCGGTCGTGGCCGATGAAGTCGCAAGCCTTCTCGATCACCGTCAGAGTCTTGAGGCCAAGAAAGTCGAACTTCACCAAGCCCGCCGGCTCGACCCATTTCATGTTGAACTGGGTTGCAGGGAGCGAATCCTTGTTGTCGGTATCCCGGAACAGCGGCACCAGCTGGTCGAGCGGCCGATCTCCGATCACCACGCCGGCAGCATGGGTCGAAGCGTTGCGGAACAGGCCTTCGAGTTGCAGCGCGAGATCGATCAGGCGCTTGATCTCCTCGTCGGCGTTGTACTGCTCCTTCAGCAGCTCCTCGGTCTCAAGCGCCTTCGCCAGCGTCACCGGGTTGGCCGGGTTGTTGGGCACCAGCTTGCAGATCCTGTCGACCTGCCCGTAGGGCATGCCCAGCACGCGGCCGACGTCGCGCAGCACCGCGCGGGCCTGCAGCTTGCCGAAGGTGATGATCGCGGCGACCCGGTCGTGACCGTACTCGTCGCGCACGTAGCGGATGACGCGGTCGCGCTTGTCCTGGCAGAAGTCGATGTCGAAGTCGGGCATCGACACGCGTTCGGGGTTGAGGAAGCGCTCGAACAGCAGGCCCCAGCGCAGCGGATCGAGGTCGGTGATCTTGAGCGACCAGGCGACCAGCGAGCCCGCACCCGAACCGCGGCCAGGACCGACGGGCACGTCGTTGTCCTTGGCCCATTGGATGAAGTCGGCCACGATCAGGAAGTAGCCTGCGAAACCCATCTTCTCGATCATGTCGAGTTCGTAGGTCAGCCGGGCCTCATACTTATCGATACTGATCCCATCGGCGAGGCGGCCGAGCTTCTGCAGCTCCTCAAGGCCGGTCTTCGCCAGGTCGCGCAAGGCCTCGCCCTCGGTGCGGCCCTCGAGCTTCGTGTAGCGCGGCAGGATCGGCTTTCGCGGCGCGGGCATGTAGGCGCAGCGCCGGGCAATCACCAGCGTGTTGTCGCAGGCCTCGGGAATGTCGGCGAACAGCGCGCGCATCTCGGCGGCCGACTTGAAATAGTGCTCGGGCGTCAGGCGGCGCCGATTGGGGTCGTCGATATGCGCGCCCTGCTCGATGCAGAGCAGCACGTCGTGCGCCTCGTACATCGACTTCTTCGGGAAGTGCACGTCGTTGGTCGCCACCAGCGGCAGATTGCGCTCGTAGGCGAGATCGATCAGCGGCCCCTCGATGCGGCGCTCCGCGTCCTCGCCGTGACGCTGCAGTTCCAGGTAGAGCCTGCCGTCGAACAGCCTTTGCAGCCGGTCGAGCATGTGCGCCGCTGCCGGCGTCTGGCCCGCTGCGAGCAGCCGCCCGACGGCGCTGCCCCCGCTCCCGGTCAGCGCGATCAGCCCCGCGGTCGAGCCTTCCAGCTCCAACATCGGCAGGGCGGCGACCGATCCCATCTTGAATTCGAGGTGGGCGCGGCTCACCAGCCGCATAAGGTTGCCGTAGCCCTCCTCGCTCTGGACCAGCAAGGTCAGCCAGTCGACGGTCGGCAGCTTGCTCGCGGTGGCGACGCCGCCCTCGTCCTCGCGCCGGATGCCGAGATCGACGCCGACGATCGGCTGCACGCCGGCCTTCGAGGCGTATTGCGAGAATTCCAGTGCGCCGAAGAGGTTGTTGCGGTCGGTCACGCCGACCGCCGGCATGTCGGCGTCCTTCGCGAGCGAGACGACCTTGTCGACCTTGTTCGCACCCTCGGTGAGCGAGTAGGCGGAACGAACCTTGAGATGGATGAAATCAGCGATGGCCACGGGCCATCATCGCGCCAGGGCCTGTGGACTGTCAGGCATCGAGCACGCCGTCCTTCAGATGAACGGTGCGGTCCATGCGGGCCGCCAGCTCTGGATTGTGCGTGGCGACGAGCGCCGCCATGCCGGTTTCGCGGACCAGCGTCAGCAACTGCTGGAACACGGTCTCGGCCGTCGACGAATCGAGGTTTCCGGTCGGCTCGTCCGCCAGCAGCACCCGCGGAGCGTTCGCCACCGCACGGGCGATCGCCACCCGCTGCTGCTCGCCCCCCGAAAGCCGGCCCGGGCGATGGTCCAGCCGGTCGCCGAGCCGCACCAGGTCCAGAAGTTCGGCCGCCCGCTTGCGCGCTGCCGCCCGCGAGACGCCGTTCAGCATCTGCGGCAGCATCACGTTCTCGACCGCCGAGAATTCCGGCAGCAGGTGATGGTACTGGTAGACGAAGCCCAGGAACTGGCGGCGCAGGCCCGTGCGTTCCCGGTCGGCCATCCGGCCCGTCGCCTTGCCGTCGACCACGACCTCGCCTTCGTCCGGCCGTTCCAGCAGGCCCGCGATGTGCAGCAGGGTCGACTTGCCGCTGCCCGACTGGCCGACCATGGCCACGATCTCGCCCGGATGCAGGTCGACCGATACGCCGCGCAGCACGTCGAGACGTCGACCGCCCTGCACGAAGGTGCGGCGGATGCCCTGCAGCGAAAGCGGCTTGGCGGTGTCACTCATGTCGCAATCCTTCGACCGGTTCGATCCGCGTGGCGCGCCACGCCGGATAGGCTGCCGCGACGAGCGAGAGCACGATCGCGACGGCGATGATGAAAGCCACCTCGGTCGGATCCACGCGCACCGGCATGGAGGTGATGAAGTCGACCTCGGCCCCGGCGGTCCCCGTTCCACCCGTGACGCTGGCAAGCGCCCGGCCGATCGCCGGCATGTTGGCACAGAGCAGCAGGCCGAGGGCCGCGCCTATGGCTGTACCGACGACGCCGACGGCCGCCGCTGCCATGAAGAAGGCGCGCACGATGGTGCCCGGCCCCGCCCCCATCGTTCGCAGGATGGCGATGCTGCCGCGCTTTACCCGCACCAGCATGGTGAAGCTTGCGACCACATTCATGGCGGCGACCACGACGATCAGGGTCAGGATGATGAACATCATCACCCGCTCGACCTGCAGCGCGCCGACGAAGCGCGCATTGAGGCCGAGCCAGTGCGACACGCGGAGATCGTCGCGGCCGAGCGACTGGCGCAGCTGCTGCGCCAGCCGCGGCGCGGACTGCGGATCCGTCAGGAACAGGTCGATCGAGCTGACGGTTTCCTTGCCGTATTCGAGGTTCTCCTGCAGGGCCTCCAGCGGGATGAACACCAGGCTGCTGTCGAACTCGTAGCGGCGGGTCATGAAGCTGGCGAGGATGTCGTAGTCGGTGTAGCGCGGCGCGATCGTGCCGCTCTCGTTCAGCTGATGGGTCACCACGGTCAGCGGTTCGCCCACCCGCACCTGCATCAGCTGGCGCAGCCGCTCGCCGATGACCAGGCCGGGTTTGGGGCCGAACTCGGCGAGATCGCCGAAGATGATGTTCCGGGCCACGATCTCGCGATTCAGCAGATCCTCGCGGCGCACACCGCGAAGCTGCGCCCCGCGCGTCTGGCCGTGCCCCGTGACGAGGGCCTGCCGCTCCAGGGTGAGACGCACGGCCTCGACGCCGGGAACCTCCTTGAGTTTCGCGAGCAACTCGGGGGTGGCCTGCAGCAGGCCGCCGTGCGCGGCGACGATGACATGGCCGTTCATGCCGATGATCCGCCCCAGCAGCTGCTCGCGGAAGCCGCCCATGACCGAAAGAACGGCGATCAGGGTCCCGACGCCCAGCGCCACGCCGATCAGCGAGAACATGGCGATGAAGGACACGAAGCCCTCGCGCTGGCGCGTCGCGAGATAGCGCCAGGCCAGCCAACGCTCGACGACGGGCGCCCGTTCACTCACGGCGCAGACCCTCCACCGGATCGAGGCGTGACGCCCGTAGCGCGGGATAGAGCGAGGCCAGCAGCGCGAAGACCAGCGCCATGACCGCGATGCCCGCGACTTCGCTCCATTCGATCTGCGACGGCAACTCTGCCAGCAGGTAGAGCGTCTGGTCGAACAGCACGATGTCGAAGGTCCGTTGCAGCCACTGCCGGATCGCCTCGATGTTGCGCGCGAAGGCCAGACCCAGGACGACACCCAGCACCGTGCCGGCGCCGCCGATCGCCAGCCCGTCCAGCAGGAATATCCGCATGATGGCGGCCCGGCTGGCCCCCATGGTGCGCAGGATGGCGATGTCCGCCGTCTTGGTCCGGACCAGCATCACCAGGCTGGACACGATGTTGAAGGCGGCCACGATGACGATCATCGTCAGGACCAGGAAAATCATGTTGGTCTGCGCGACGACGGCCGAGAAGAAGCCGGCATTGGCCTGGAACCAGTCGAACACCCAGCCTTGCGTCCCCACCGCCTGCACGAGCAGCCGGCGCGTGGCGTCGGTCGAGGCCTTGCCGGCCACGAACACCTCGATGCCCGTGACGTTGGGGCCGAGGTTCAGCATGTGCTGCGCATCCTGAAGGGGCGCATAGATGAAATTCGAGTCGTAGTCGTACATGCCGGTGCAGAAGATCGCCGCGACCTTCACGCCGGCGGAGCGCGGCATCACGCCGAGCGGCGTCGCCACCGACACCGGCGAGACGAGCTGAAGCCGGTCGCCCACCTTGAGGTTCATGAGGTCGGCGAGGCGCCGGCCGATCACCACCGTAAAGTCGTCGCCAAACCCCTTGAGCGTTCCCCAGTCGATCGGCTTGTCGCCCTCGGTCTTGCACAGTGCGCGATAGCGCTCGCGGTTCTCCGGCGTCCCTTCGATCGCCGACGCCAGCGGCGCGCGGTTGCGGAGATCGTCCGGCCGCATGCCGCGCAGAACGACCCCGCGCACGCGATCGCCGGCGACGGCCATGAGGTTGCCTTCGGCCGTCGGGGTCGCCGATTCGACACCCGGCACGGCGGCCATGCGGCTCAGGAGATCGGGGGTCGGCTCGAGGGCGCCGCGGTTGGATTGCACGCCGAGCTGGCCGCTGATGCTGGACATCTGGGCCAGCATCTCGACGCGGAATCCGTTCATCACGGACATCACGACGATCAGCGTGCCGACGCCCAGCGTGATGCCGATCAGCGAGAAGCCGGCAATCACGGAAATGAAGCCCTCTTCGCGGCGCGCACGGAGGTAGCGAAAGGCGATCAGGCGCTCGACGGCGAAAGCCATGGAAGAGCCCTGCTCCCGGTCAGCCGAACCGCGCGAGGACCTGCTCCGGCGCCACTTCCTCGCGGACGCCGGTCTTGCGGTTCTTGATCTCGACCTTGCCGGCCGCCAGTCCCTTGGGACCGACGATGACCTGCCAGGGGATGCCGATCAGGTCCATGTCGGCGAACTTGCCGCCGGGCCGCATGTCGCGGTCGTCGTGCAGCACGGCCACGCCCTTGGCGCCGAACGCATCGTAGAGCTTCTGGCAGGCACCGCCGACGGCGCCGTCATCCGGCTTCAGGTTGACGATCGCCACCTTGAAGGGCGCGATCTCGTCCGGCCAGACGATGCCGGCATCGTCGTGGCTCGCCTCGATGATGCCGCCGACCAGGCGCGAGACGCCGATGCCGTAGGAGCCCATCTCGACCGTGATCTGCTCGCCACCGGGACCGGCGACGACCGCGTTCATCGGCTTGGAATATTTGGTGCCGAAATAGAAGATGTGGCCGACCTCGATGCCACGCGCTGCCAGCCGCTCGCCCTCGGGCAGCGCGTCGAAGGCCCGGGCGTCGTGCATCTCGTCGGTCGCGGCGTAGAGCGACGTCCACTCGTTCACGATTCCCTGCAGGTCCGACGAGTAGTCGATCTTGCGGCTCAGGATGTCCTTGTCGACCAGGCCCTTGTGGCAGAACACGGCGCTTTCGCCGGTCTCGGCCAGGATGATGAACTCGTGGCTGAGGTCGCCGCCGATCGGGCCGGTGTCGGCGCGCATCGGGATCGCCTTCAGGCCCATGCGGGCGAAGGTGCGCAGGTAGGCAACGAACATCCGGTTGTAGGAGTGGATGGCGCCGGCCTTGTCGATGTCGAACGAGTAGTTGTCCTTCATCAGGAACTCGCGTCCGCGCATCACGCCGAAACGCGGACGCACCTCGTCCCGGAACTTCCACTGGATGTGATAGAGGTTCTTCGGCAGGTCGCGGTAGCTCTTCACGCCGTCGCGGAAGAGGACCGTGATCATCTCCTCGTTGGTCGGCCCGTAGAGCATCTCGCGGTCGTGCCGGTCCTTGATGCGCAGCATCTCGGGCCCATAGGCGTCGTAGCGGCCGCTTTCGCGCCACAGGTCGGCCGACTGGATGGTCGGCATCAGCACTTCCTGGGCGCCCGCTGCATCCTGTTCCTCGCGCACGACGCGCTCGATGTTGCGCAGGACGCGGAGCCCCAGCGGCAGCCAGGCATAGATGCCGGCGCTGGTCTGGCGAACGAGGCCGGCGCGGAGCATCAGCCGGTGCGAGACGATCTGCGCTTCCGACGGAGTCTCCTTCATCGTCGGCAGAAAGTACTGGCTCATGCGCATGCGAAATCGGTCCTCGGTCCGGGTATCGGGGTGGCGGCGGACTGTAGGGAACAGGTCGGCCAAAGGCAAACCGGCGCCGGTTCGGCTGGCTTTTCACAAGTCGATGCCCGCACACTTGTCCGCACGCCGGGCGCGACAACAGGGGGACACCGATGCTCGAACAACTCTTCAAGCTGAAAGCCAACGAAACGAACCTCCGGACCGAGCTGGTGGCCGGCCTCACGACCTTCCTGACGATGGCCTACATCATCTTCGTCAATCCCTCGATCCTGGCCGAGGCCAAGATGCCGTTCGGCGCGGTGTTCGCGGCGACCTGCGTCGCGGCCGCAATCGGCTGCTTCCTGATGGCCTTCCTCGCCAACTACCCGATCGCCCTCGCCCCCGGCATGGGCCTCAACGCCTACTTCGCCTTCGGCGTGGTCGGCGGCATGGGCCATAGCTGGCAGGTCGCGCTGGGCTGCGTCTTCATCTCGGGCATCATCTTCCTGATCATCAGCGTGCTGCCGATCCGCGAATGGATCGTCAACGCCATCCCCAAGTCGCTGAAGATGGCGATCGCCGCCGGTATCGGCCTGTTCCTGGCGCTGATCGCCATGAAGAACGCAGGGATCGTGGTCGGAAATCCCGCCACGCTGGTCACTCACGGCAAGATGACGAGCTGGCCGGTGGTGATGGCCGTGCTGGGCTTCGCCATCATCGTCGCGCTCGAATATCGCCGCGTCATGGGCGGGGTGATCATCGGCATCCTGATCGTCACCGTCATTTCGATCCTGGCAGGACAACAGAAGTTCGCCGGCATCTTTGCCACTCCGCCGTCGATCGCGCCCGTGTTCCTCCAGATGGATCTGGCAGGAGCGCTGCAGGTCGGACTCGTGACCGTGGTCTTTGCCTTCCTGTTCGTCGACCTTTTCGACAATACCGGCACGCTGATCGCGCTGGCCCACCGCGGCGGCTTCATGCGGCCCGACGGCACGGTACCCCGCCTGCGCGGCGCGCTGATCTCCGACAGTGCCGCGGCCATGATCGGCGCTGCCGTCGGCACCTCGACGACGACGAGCTACATCGAGAGCGCGTCGGGCATCAACGCCGGCGGGCGCACGGGACTCACCGCTTTCGCCGTGGGCGTGCTGTTCCTGTTCGCGCTTTTCCTGTCGCCGCTCGCAGGCTCGATCCCCGCTTACGCCACCGCGCCTGCCCTCCTCTATGTCGCCTGCCTCATGGCGCGCGGGCTCACCGAGGTGGAATGGAGCGACATCACCGAAGCGGCGCCGGCCGTGATCACCGCGATCACGATGCCTTTCACCTTCTCGATCGCCGACGGCATTGCCTTCGGCTTCATCTCGTACGCCGGAATCAAGGTTGCCGCAGGCCGGTATCGCGATGTACATCCCGCCGTAGCAATTCTCGCTGTACTCTTCGTGATCAAGTACGTGGTCATTGGATGATCAGCGAAACAGTGCGGACATTTGTTTGTCGACGAACGACCTTCTCCAAAAAGAATCTTCTGCCCGGCACGGGAAGATCGAAAGAAAAGGTCTTGGCAATCGGCTGGCGGCACGCTACACAGCCTGAGCCTTGGGCACTGTCCGGGTTTAGGGAGGAGAGCGGCTAAAGCCGCCTACGACGAGTTTCGGGGGTTAAAGGACGGCGGATCGATGATCCGCCGTTTTCTTTTGGCGAAATGCCGAGCGTGCTTTCAGGAGCCCTCGAGGCGCCGGAAGCTGAAGACGTCGGCCTGGTAGAGGCCATAGAAAGCCAGCCAAAGCACACCCGAGACGATCGTCGTGATGATGGCTTTCCGGAGCAGTTCCGGACGCTCGGGCGCGCCCCTCTCCTCGCCTCGACCAGGATTCTCCGCCCTTCGGACACCCAGCGGCAGGATGCAGAACAGGATCGTCCACCAGATCACGAAGTAGACCATGATGCCGGTAGCCCAGCCCATGGCGGCGCTCCTCAGACCTGTTCGAGTTCAATCAGCGTACCGGTGAAGTCCTTGGGGTGCAGGAACAGCACGGGCTTGTCGTGGGCGCCGATCTTGGGCTCGCCGTCGCCCAACACGCGCGCACCCTGCGATTTCAGTTTGTCGCGCGCGGCATAAATGTCCTCGACCTCGTAGCAGACATGATGGATGCCGCCGTCGGCGTTGCGCGCGAGAAAGTTGGCGATCGGCGACTTCTCGCCGAGCGGATGCAGCAGCTCGATCTTGGTATTCGGCAGTTCGACGAACACGACGGTCACGCCGTGGGCCGGCTGTTCCTTGGGTGCGCTGACCTTGGCGCCCATCACGGAGCGGTAGAGTTCCGTGGCTTTGGCCAGGTCGGGCACGGCAATCGCGATGTGGTTGAGGCGTCCGATCATCGTTTTCTCCCGCGGCTGCGCGCCTTAGATGCGGACGATGTGAACGTCCGTCAACGGCTTCTTGCCGAGGTGCGCCCGCACGACGCGCCGGACGGCCTGGCGGGCCGCCTCCTCGATGCGCCGGTCGTCCGAGCGCTCGGACGAATTGAGGTCGGCCAGCATCTCGGACAGCGAGTCCACGATGGCCTCCTCCAGTTCCCCCTCCTCGTCGTCGATGCCCCGCAGCGAGACCTTGGGCGGCGCCAGGGGCTTGCCCTTTCGGTCAATCACGAGGGTGGCCGCGGCCGCGCCGTTCCACAGGAGCTTGCGGCGCTCCCGGAGCGACTCGCCGTCCAGCGGTATGAGGCCGTCGCCGTCGCGCGCCAGCCGGCCGGAAAAGACATGGTCGATGACCTCGGCCGGCCCGGGCGCCAATCGCACCAGGGTCCCGTTGGGCGCCACGATCGTCTCTGGCACCTGGCAGGCCCGGGCGAGTTCGGCGTGCTCCATCATGTGCCGGACCTCGCCATGGACCGGCAGCGCGATCTTCGGCCTGACCCATTGATAGACACGGATCAGTTCCTCCCGCGCCGGATGGCCGGAGACGTGGATGTCGGCCTCCCGGTCGGTGACCACTTTCACGCCCCGCGCCATCAGGGCGTTCTGCAGGCGCCCGACCGAGTGCTCGTTGCCGGGAATGACGCGCGACGAGAAGATCGCGGTGTCGCCGGCTTCAAGGATCAGGTCGCGGTGCTCGCCCCCCGCCAGCTTG
>LSKJ01000443.1 GCA_001557035.1 Rhodospirillaceae bacterium CCH5-H10
GCCCATGTCGAATGGTGCGGTCATATCCGGGCTATCGCGTCAAAGAGATCGATGCCGTCACCGGTCGGATGGCTGACCAGGGCGGAGATGGAGGCGATGCTGGCGACGCCCGACCGCAAGACGCGGCGCGGCCGGAGCGAGTACGCGCTTCTGCTCTTCCTCTACAACACCGGCGCCAGAGTCTCCGAAGCGACCCAGCTGAGGGCCTGCGATCTGCAGATCGGATCGCGGAAGAGCGGGCACGATCTCGCCATCTTGCAAGGCAAGGGTGGCAGGACGCGCCACTGCCCGTTGTGGCCAGAAACCGAGCGCGTTCTGGCGGACGAGATCAGCGGGCGCGCGGGCGAAGACGCCGTGTTCGTCAGCCGGCTCGGGACACCGTTCACACGCTTCGGGGTTTATCGCCTGATCGAGCGTTGCGCGGTCCAGGTCCCGGAACTGGCCAATCGGACGATAAGCCCACATGTGATCCGGCACACGACAGCTTGCCACCTGGTTCTCGCCGGCGTGGACATCAACACCATCCGCGCGTGGCTCGGACACGTCTCGATCAGCACGACCAACATCTACGCCGAGATCGACCTGACGCTGAAGGCCAACGCCGTCGCGCTCTGCGAGGTTGGGCAGCCGCGACCCGCTCGGTCATGGAAGGAGGATAAGGACCTCATGGCCTTCCTGAAGGCCTTATGAATCGGCAACGGGGTGCCGGCCTCAGTCACCCCGTCCCGACTGTCTTCCGGCGTATGAAGCGAACCGCGTCCTCACGGGCGAGCTGGGCGCGCACCGCTGCGCGAACAGTGTCGGGGCCGAACGCTTGCAGATCCTCGTTGAGGTCTCCGAGGCGCGGGGAGAGAACCAGCGCCTCGATGCCAGCGGCTTCGGCTCGTTCGGTGAGCACCGCGACCGCCGTATCGCCCGCAACGTCAGCGTCGCGGACCATGTAGAGACGGCGGAGCGTCGACGGGAACTGGAAGGCGGCAAGATGACTCGCTGACAGCGCTGCGGCCATGGGCATGGCGGGTAGCGCACATCGCAGCGACAGCATCGTCTCGATGCCTTCGCCGGCGGCGAGGACATCACCAGCCACGCCGAACCGGACGGCATGGCCGAGTAGGCCACCCATGGCGCGTCGCGGCGTGTCGATTGGCGCCTTGCCCGAGCCGTCGGGGGCAAGCCAAGTGCGATGCGCGCCGGTGATGGCGCCGGAAAGATCGGTGACGGCAGCGATCATCGCCGGCCAGGTCTCAGTCGGCGAGCTGTCGTTCTCGCGATAATAGCAGCGCGGATGAAACCGCAGCCCGTCCGCATGGTGGAGAGCCTTGATGCCGCGATTGAACAGATAGGCCTCCACGAGTGTCCGGCGGATCGGCTGCGACATGGCGAAGAGCCGTCGCGCCGCTTCCGGCGATC
>LSKJ01000444.1 GCA_001557035.1 Rhodospirillaceae bacterium CCH5-H10
GACTCGCAGCGGGCCGTTGACGGCCCTCCCCGCCTGTCTTATACGCGCGCCTTCCGGGCGCTTAGCTCAGCGGGAGAGCACACCCTTCACACGGGTGGGGTCGTAGGTTCAATCCCTACAGCGCCCACCATCTACCTTCCGGAAATCGACGACGGGCCCCCTTCCGAAAGAAGTCGTCTCGCCACGTTCAGAATTGACCTGGGCAGCCCGCGCTTTGTGCCACGAGATATCCATGGCAGGGCTGTTAGCCTTACCCCGAAAGGACTCGGCGTCCGCGTATTCCGCCATCTCAGGAGAATTCGGGCCGCCCACCCCTCACTCTCAATCGGCCTCGACGCACCTCTACCTAAAGTTGACGCGTCGTAGATGAGTGTGATCAGATTTCTGCGAACCGAGTACAACAGCTACGCGATGACATGACAGCCGATTCCCTTCGCGTCTTCGTAGGATGGGACAGTCGCGAAATCGCCGCGTACGCGGTCTGCTGTCATTCGTTGCAGCGACGCGCCTCCATTCCCATCGACTTCTTTCCGCTCAAGATCGAGCATTTGCGGGCGCAGGGCCATTTCTGGCGCGAGGAAGACCCGCTCGCCACCACCGAATTCACCTACACACGGTTTCTTGCGCCCTACCTCACCGGCTACCGGGGCAGGGTGTTGTACTGCGACTGTGACTTCCTTTGGCTGTCCGACGTAGCCGAGCTGCTCGAGATGTTCGATCCCGGTAAAGCCGTGCAATGCGTCCATCATGACTACCGGCCGCGCGACGTCGTCAAGATGGATGGCAAGCCGCAGACGAGCTACCCTCGCAAGAACTGGTCTTCTCTGATGCTCTTCAACTGCGAGCATCCTTCCACGAGATCGCTTACGCCAGCGTCGGTCAACAGACAGACGGGTGCCTATCTCCATCGGATGCAGTGGGCGGCCGACAAGGATATCGGGGTTCTGCCGGCTGAGTGGAATTGGCTCGAAGGGTGGGATGAACGCCCTGCAGAGGGCCTGCCCAAGGCCGTGCACTTTACCCGTGGTGGCCCCTGGTTCGATCAGTGGCAATCGGTGGACTATGCGGATCTGTGGTTCGACGAGCACGACTTGCTTTCTCGACTGACAGCAGCCAATCCATGACTCCCCTCATCGTCATTCCGGCCCGCCTGAATTCGACCCGCCTTCCAGGAAAGGCGCTGGCAGACATACACGGCCAGCCGGTGATCGTGCATGTGATGCGTCAAGCGACCAAGGCCGATGTGGGACCGGTCGTCGTTGCCACCGATACTCGAGAAATAGCGGCGGCCGTGGAGCAAGCTGGTGGCCGTGCGGTCCAAACGCTCGAGAAGCATCAATCAGGCTCGGACCGATCCTGGCAGGCTGCGACCATCGTGGACCCGCAGGAGCGGCACGATGTAATCGTCAATGTCCAGGGCGATCAACCGGCACTCGATCCTGATTCGGTACGGTCCGCCCTCGCTGCGCTTGCCGACCCCGCGGCGGACATCGGCACGCTGGCAATCGCCATCGAGAGTGATGCGCAACGAACCGATTCCAACGTGGTCAAGTTGATCGGCACCTCGATCGGGCCGAACCGTTTGCGAGCGCTCTATTTCACACGGGCGACTGCACCTTGGGGCGACGGCGAACTGTTGCGTCATGTCGGCATCTACGCCTATCGCCGCGCCGCTCTCGAACGCTTCGTCGGTCTGGCCCCTTCACCTCTCGAGCAGCGCGAACGACTCGAGCAACTGCGCGCTCTTGAAGCGGGAATGCGAATCGATGCCGTTGTCGTGAGCAACGCCGCCTCTTCCGTCGATACCCCGGCGGATCTGGAGTTGGCTCGAAAGCGATGACCGCACCCCTTGTCGGAGAGTTGATAAGCGCGACCGAAGCGGGCGATACCGTGGCGGCGACTGCTCTTGCAAAGGCGCTTCGCGCCAAACCCAAGCTGAGCTTTGCCGATCATCTGGCGTTGGCCCAACACGCCGTTTCCCTAGCGGACCATGCCCTTGCAGTAATGGATTTCCGGGCTGCCCTGCAGATTAAGCCGAGGCACATCCGGGCAATGTTAGGCTTGGTTGACGCTCTCTCGGCAACAGGGAACTTACCGGAGGCGATCTACATTCAGCGCGAACTGTGCGAGGCAAGCTCTGCTGCTACCGGGCACCGAATGCGACTTGCCAAGCTCATGCGCGCCAACGGCCAGAAGGACGAGGCCGCCGAGATTGTTCGGCAAATTCGCGGACCAGCCGGTGACGTACGCGAGGCAGTCGATCCCGGCACAGGCCGCTCGTTAGAGGCATGGTTTGCCGAAGAAATCCCAAACGGAAGTAGCGCGTCCATTCGCTGGCTCAGAGCGCTCATGTCAGACGACCGGGGTGGCCTGCGGGAGGCCACCCATGGCTTGCGAAAACTGGCCACTGCCGGAGATCGGCGCCTTGAAGTGGCAGCCCGCGCGCTGTGCGAAGCGGCACGTGGGACGTCGGCATGGCGCGGGCTCTCCATAGCCGTGCGCCGCGCCGCGGCTGAACTGGCCCGGTTGGGCCATGGTGAAGCGGCAATAGCTGCGTTGGACCATTTACTGGCCATCGAACCAGCGCCGGACGTGCTGCTGCAGCAGGCAAATTTCTACATCGCTTTGGGCAGCAATTCCCAGGCCATCGCAAATCTGGACAGGATTCTCACCGCCGATCCGATGGACCTGCGCACTGCAAACGCGCTTGCTGTACATTGCAATGCGGAGCAACTCGCAGAGATTGCAAGTCGGATCGCTCCGCTGGTCTTGGCCACCGCGCGTGAGTTCCCGCACCGACGCACCGAGGTCGTTCACATTCTGACTCGCCTAATGCGATTCGAAGAAGCAAAGTCAATCATCGGCACGCAGCCGCTCAAGGAGTTCGAAGTAGCAGAAGCTGCCTTCGATCTCGCGACGAGCACATTCGACAGCGCTCTCGCCCGGCGAGCGATCGCCGAATGCATCTTGGCGCCGGAGATGGGAAGCGTGCGTGACGCGTGGCAACTCAGGCTTGCCTTGATCGAGGCCGATCGACGAACGCTGATCGAATCCTTCGACCGCCTGACCGCCGCCGACAAGTTCCAGTTGATTGAGCCAACGCTTCAGAATCACGCGGCAATTGCCGTTGGGCGCTATCCTGAAGCCTTCGATTTCCTTGTAAAGCGGGCTCGGCGCGACGAAATCAGAGCCACGATGCCCAATCTTTATCGGTTTGGAGAACCACTGGAATCATTGTCGAAATCGCACATTCTGGTCATAGGATATACGGCCGTAGGAGATGAAATCCGCCTCCTCGATCTAGTCGAACGCGCAAGACCGTCTTTCGCATCGTGCACGATCGCCGTGGATTCTCGCATCTCAGGCCTGATAGAGCGCCGCGCCAGCGGGCTTACCGTTGTCGGCATCGACAAGCTTTCCCCCGTACCGATGACGTCGACCATACCGGCGGCACTGCGCCAGCATGTCGATCAGGATTTGTGGCACAGGATATCAACCTTCGACCGGGTATTCCTGATCCGCGACTTCGAACCCCTTCTCGTGCGGGATACTACGGACCTGCCTTCGCCTGGCCGGAAACTGGAGCCAGAGCCGGCCCTTCGCCTGCACTGGCGCGCCAGACTAGAGAGAGCGGGACCGCGTCCCCGCGTCGGCCTGTTCTGGCGTTCCGGCAAGCTCACCTTTCGTCGGATGAATCGTGTCACCGATCTCTCCCAATGGTCGGAAATGCTTGAAACCAGCGGCGTCACGTTTGTCAGCCTGCAATACGGCGCTCGCGTATCTGCGGAGATTGCGGAGCTGGGGCCAAATGCGAAGATCGTCCGATATGCCGATCTCGACACCAAGCACGACTTGGATGCAGTAGCGGCACTGATGTGTGAGCTGGATATGGTGGTGACCGTGCCGAGCGCGACCCTGCACTTGGCCGGCGCTTTGGGCGTTCCCACGCTGGGCGTCACGCATCCGTCGCAAATGCTCTGGCGGACACGGCCGGGAACTTCCATAGGCACATGGAGTCCGAACGTCGAAATGATTACCGGGCCGAGTGACCAAGGCTTCGCAGGCGCAATTGCTTCCGCGTCCGAGCGTGTGCGCCAGATATTCGGCGGTCGGTTGCCAAGCGAGGCAGCGTTACGGACGCGCCTACTCGGCGCAACGGATTAAGAGTCAACGAATTAGAGCGTCGAGCGAGAATTAGGAATCGACTTGGGATTGCCAAGAGATCGGAAGTCTAATTCATGTGTAGGCTGGAGACAGGAGGCCAGGCTGCATCGGAAAGCCCTATTCGATGGACCTTCGGGAACGGGTGCGAGCGGAGATCGCGAATGGCGGATCGCGGTGAGCGGCGGCGGCGCCGTAGTCATCCTCCGATCCTCAGTATGGCGGAGCGAGGTAGAACAGCCGCTCGGGGTGATAGTAGCGCTCGAGGAACTCGTCCCATTGCAGGCACTCGATCGAGGACGAGGCGATCATCGTCGCCTTCCGCAAGCACACGCTCCTCTGCC
>LSKJ01000445.1 GCA_001557035.1 Rhodospirillaceae bacterium CCH5-H10
GGCGGGCAGCGTGACGGGACGCTTGATGGGAACGGCGCCCGACAGGTGATAGGCGGTCATGACCTTTTCGGGGTCGAGACCGACATGGGCGGCATAGGCACGAAGGAACGCGGGGATATAGGCGGCGCCGGGAAGCTTGTCGTAGCGGCCGTCCTCGATGGCTTCGAGATGGGCGCGCCGAATGCGGATGCTCTTCTCGACTTGAGTCAGGTCCAGACCGCGCGCCTCGCGTTGATCGCGTAGGAGTCGACCGACCGCCTGGCCTGGTCCGGCCTCGCGCTCAATCGCCCGCCAGTCAACCTGATCCGGCATTGATATTCCCTGCTTGTCCCCTCGTCGCGACTCTTAGCAGAGGCCCCATGGCAGGGCAAAAGCGATTCGACTTCGAGTCGCTAAATTTCGATCGCGTGATCGGCGGCGAAGAGACGCAACGTCTCACGCAACGGACGATCCGGTTGAGTAAGCGCAGAGCTCATGAAACCAACGGCCTCGTCGAGATCGAGCGAACGAACCATCGCCTTCACGGGGCCGATTGAACCGGGCGACATCGACAGCGAACGTACGCCTATTGCGAGCAACGCGAGAGCTTCGACGGGACGGCCGGCCATCTCGCCGCAGACGGAAATGTCGACACCCGCAGGGCGCACCTTATTCACTACAAAATGTAGCAGTCTCAGCAAGGCTGGGGACAAGCTGTCGTAGCGTCCGGCGAGTCGGCTGTTGCCGCGATCGGCGGCATACAGGAACTGCATGAGGTCGTTGGTGCCCACCGATATGAAATCGATGTGTGGCAGGAGACTGTCGAGTTGCCAGGCCAGCGCAGGAACCTCGAACATGACGCCAACACGCACGCGCTCGGGCGATGGCTGGCCACGACGCTTCGCACGTTCGAGCTCGAGATCGAGCAAATGACGCGCCCTTAGCAATTCGGTGACCTCAGCGATCATCGGAAACATGACCGACAGGGGGCGGCCGCTCGCAGCCATGATCATCGCGCGCAACTGGCGGCGCAGCATCGCGGGCCGGTCGAGACCGATGCGGATGGCGCGCCAGCCCATCGCGGGATTCTCGTCTCCGAACGAATCGATATAGGGAAGGACCTTGTCACCTCCCACATCGAGAGTGCGGAAAGTCACCGGCCGTCCATCGGCGAGATCGAGCACGCGGCCGTAGAGCCAGGCCTGTGCATCGACATCGGGAAACTCCGAACGCACCATGAACGGAATCTCGGTACGGTAGAGGCCCACCCCATCGGCACCGGTATCGTCGAGATGCTGCATGTCGATCAGCAAACCGGCGTTCATGTTGAGCGAGACGCGCGCCTGATTGCGCGTGGTCGACGGCAGGTCGCGCAGCGCCGCGTACTTGCGCCGCCGCTCGGCGCGCGCATCGAGCGCGAGATGGACGGTCTGGAGGATGTCCTCGGCCGGCCGCACCAGGACCTGCGCATTGTCGCCGTCGACCACGATCGGATCGCCGGCCTCGACGCGCGCCAGCACATTGGGGGCGCGGCCAACGACCGGGATGTCGAGGGCCCGCGCCACGATCGCGACGTGGCTCAGCGCCGACCCCTCTTCCAGCACCAGCCCACGCAGCCGGTTGCGGTCGTAATCGAGAAGTTCGGCCGGCCCCATGTCGCGGGCGATCACGATCATGTCTTCGGGCAACGAGGCGGGATCGACGGCCACGCGGCCGGTGAGGCGCAGGAGCAGGCGATTGCTCAGATCCTGCAGGTCGCTCAGACGCTCGCGGATATAGGGGTCGGTCGATTGTCCCAGCCGCGTGCGCACGTCGTCGAAGGCGCGCTGGACGCCGGCCTCGGCGGTCAGGCCGGAATCGATGGCCTCGCGCACCCGCTCCGCCCAGCCTCGGTCATCGACGAACATGCGGAAGGTCTCGAGGATCTCGCGCTGCTCGCCCGACTGCATGTCGTGCGCCTCGAGCATGCGGTCGACGTCCTCGCGGACACCGCGCAGCGCCTCCTGGAAGCGGACCTGCTCCTGCTCGACATCCTCGGCAACGACGCGCTGGATGACGATCCGGGGTTCGTGCAGGACGGCTCGTCCGATGGCGACGCCGGGCGTGAGCTGCACGCCGTCGACGCGCAGCGGCAGCAATCCGATACCGTCGACCTGCTGAACCTCGTTGGGGCTGACGACGTGGCTGGCCGAGACCAGCTCCGCCAGCACCATGGCGATGGTCTGCAGCGTCTCGACTTCTTCCTCGTCGTACTGGCGCCGCGTGCGGTTCTGCACGACCAGCACGCCGAGCACCCTGCCGGCGCGCAAGATCGGGACACCGGCCAGAGAATGGTAGATTTCCTCGCCGGTCTCGGGGCGGTAGGCGAACTGCGGATGGTGCTGCGCATCGTCGAGCGCCAGCGGCCGGCCGTGGGCGGCGATGTCGCCGACCAGACCCTCGCCCACCCGCAGGCGCGTACTATGGACGGCCGAAGGGTTGAGGCCCTGGGTGGCGAACAGTTCCAGCACCTCGCCGGCCCGCAGCAGGTATATCGAGCAGACCTCGGCCACCATCTCGTTGGCGACCAGGCGCACGACCTCGCCCAGCGTCACTTCGACGGACTCGGCACGCGCCATCGTGTCCCGGAGCCGCTTGAGGAGCATTCGCGGTCCGGCCAGGGGAGTTGATCTCTCCATGGTCAGACCGCGGGATGCTTGAGTCGGATGACGACGAAGCTGCGGTCGATGACGCAGGCGCAAACTCGCCAAGCCGCGGCCGCCGACTTGATCGGTCGGGCGTACAGGCAAGGCATATGGGCGAGTGCGGCGTCCATGCGCCGCTTATAGCAAGACCCGCGCCGGACTGCCTACCGGCTAATTCGCAGAGTCAGACTGCAGTTCAGGGGCGGAATATCAGGCCGCGTCCAGTTCATAGGCTGTGTGAAGGGCCCGCACCGCCAGTTCGGTGTACTCGGCGGCCACCAGCACGCTGATCTTGATCTCCGACGTGGAGATGACCTGGATGTTGATCCCCTTCGCGGCCAGGGTCTCGAACATCTTCAGCGCCACGCCGGCATGGCTGCGCATGCCGACGCCGATCACCGACACCTTGGAGACGTTGAGGTCGGACTTCACCTCGGCGAACTTCAGCTCGGCCTTTGCCCGCTCGAGCTTTTCGGCGGCGCGGGCAAGGTCAGCCTTGGGGACCGTGAAGGTGATGTCGGTGGCACTGCCGTCGACCGAAACGTTCTGCACGATCATGTCGACGTTGATGTTGGCTTCGGCCAACGGACCGAAGATGGCGGCGGCGACGCCCGGACGGTCCGGCACCTGCACCACGGTGATCTTCGCCTCGTCCTTGGCGAAGGCGATGCCGCTCACGACGGACTTCTCGAGGCCCTGGGCCATGATCTCTTCCTCGTCCACAACCAGAGTTCCGGGCAGATCGCTGCCGAGCGCCTCGTCGAACGACGACAGCACCTGCACGCGCACATGATGGTTCATCGCCAGCTCGACGGAGCGCGTCTGCAGCACCTTCGAGCCCAGCGAGGCCATTTCGAGCATTTCCTCGTAGGTCACGCGGTCGATCTTCTGCGCCTTTTCGACGATGCGCGGATCGGTCGTGTAGACGCCGTCGACGTCGGTATAGATGTCGCAGCGATCGGCCTTGAGGGCGGCCGCCAGCGCCACCGCCGAGGTGTCCGAGCCGCCGCGGCCCAGCGTCGTGATCCGGCCCTCCGGCGAGATACCCTGGAAACCCGGCACCACCGGGACTTCGCCTGCCGCCATGGTGCGCGCCATCTCGACCGTGTCGATCTCGACGATGCGCGCCTTGGCGTAGGCGTCGTCGGTCTTGATCGGGAGCTGCCACGACACCCAGGAACGCGACTTCACGCCTTCCTGCTGCAGCGCCATGGCAAGAAGGCCGATCGTGACCTGCTCGCCCGTCGCCACGACGACATCGTATTCGCGCGGATCGTGCAGCGGGGAGATCTCGTTCACCCACTTCACGAGTTGGTTGGTAGCGCCCGACATGGCCGACACCACGACCGCGACCTCGTTGCCGCGAGCGACTTCCGCTTTGACCTTGCGCGCGACGTTCTTGATCCGGTCCGTATCGCCGACCGATGTGCCGCCAAATTTCAGAACGATGCGCGCCATGAATCCACTCGAAGGGCAGCCCCTGCCCGGAAAGCGGGCTATAGACACCGGCGGCGCCATATGGGTCAAGGGTAGCCATGGTCGAAACCACGCATATCCCCACTGCTGGCACGGTCGATCCGGCCGAAGTCGAACGATTCTCCCGCATCGCGGACGAATGGTGGGATCCCAACGGGAAGTTCGCGCCGCTGCACCGACTGAACCCGGTGCGGATCGGCTATGTGCGCGACCGCGTCGCCGCCCATTGGGGACGCGACGCGCTGAACGGCGAGCCGCTGCAGGGCCTGTCGCTGCTGGACATCGGCTGCGGCGGCGGCCTGCTGAGCGAGCCGATGTGCCGTTTGGGGGCCACCGTCACCGGCGTCGATGCCTCGGACCGCAACATCGCGACGGCCTCCCTCCATGCCGGGCGCCAGGACCTCGTCATCGACTATCGCCAGGGGACGGCCGAGGCGCTGGCCGAGAGCGGCGCGCAGTTCGACGTCGTGCTGGCGCTCGAAATCGTCGAGCACGTGGCCGATGTCGATCTGTTCCTGCGGTCCTGCGGCCGGATGGTGAAGCCGGGCGGGCTGCTCTTCCTGTCGACGCTCAACCGCACCGCCAAGGCCTGGGCCCTGGCCATCGCCGGCGCCGAATATGTGCTCGGCTGGCTGCCGCGCGGTACCCACGACTGGAAGAAGTTCCTGAAGCCGTCCGAAGTCGCGCGCGGCCTGCGAGCCGGCGGGATCGAGCCGCAGGAGATCGTCGGCGTCGTCTATGCCCCGCTCAGCCGCAAATGGTCGCTGAACAAGAACGACCTCGACGTGAACTACATGTTGTACGGAACGGCGCCCGGCAGCCCGACGCGTTGAGGGAAGAGGAAAGGTCCTTCGCTGCGCTCAGGATGACAATATTGCTGGGTTTGGCACGGTGCGCCGATGACGAAAACGCTGTCATCCTGAGCGCAGCGAAGGACCTTTGAGCGGCGCTAGATAAAGTAGTGACGCCGCGCCGAACTCAATTCCCGCGCGGGATCCAGGGCAGGCGGCCGAACTCGATGCCTTCCTCGGCCAGCGCCTCGGCCTCCTCGTCGGTGGTCTCGCCGTAGATGCCGCGCTTGTCGCTCTCGCCGTAATGGATCTTGCGCGCCTCGTCGGCGAACTTGTCGCCCACATGCTCGCAGTTCTTCTCAACCTCGGCACGAACCTTGAGCAGCGCCTCGCGCAATTCCTTGGGCATGTGCCTGGCCAGCGCCGCCATCTGCTGCTGTTGCTCGGCTGACGGCGCGGTGGCCTCCGCGGGCGCCTCGACGGCGGCCGGGAGCGCGGCACCCTTGCCCTTCTTGCCGATGCGGGGCGCCATCAGGGCGCGCTCGACCTTGTCCGTCCCGCAGACGGCGCAGCCGATCAGCGACTTCTTCTCCTGGCGCTCATAGGTCTTGCTGTCCTTGAACCAGCTATCGAACTCGTGGCCCTTGGCGCAGCGCAAGCGATACAAAATCATGACAAATCGAAAAATGGTGGCTTGTCGCGCCGGACGCAAGGCCCGATTGTCGCGCCCCGCCACGTAAAAACAGCTCGCCCCCTCAGTCATGACCGCGCCGCAACCCTCGAACCTGAAGGCCGCCTTCTGGATGGCGGGCTGGCTGGCGGCGATGCTCGTGATGGCGATCGCCGGCCGCGAGACGACGCGCGAACTCGACGTCTTCCAGATCATGGAGATGCGCTCGGTCATCGGCATCGCGATGCTCTATCCGCTGATCCGTCACGCGGGCGGCTTTCGCAAGCTCAGGACCAGGCGTCCCTGGCAGCAGGTTGGCCGCAACATCGCTCACTACGGCGCGCAGTTTGCCTGGTTCCAGGCACTGACGCTGATCCCGCTCGCCCAGGTGATCTCCATCGAGTTCACCATGCCGATCTGGACGGCGATCCTGGCCGTGGCCTTCCTCGGCGAGCGCATGGGCCTCTGGAAGAACCTCGCCGTGGCGCTGGGCATCGTCGGCGTCGTCATCATCGTGCGGCCCGGCACCAACGAGATCGTGCCCGGCCAGCTCATCGCGCTGGCAGCCGCGGTGGGCTTCGCGATCTCCGTCACCATGGTGAAGTCGCTCACGCGCACCGACAGCGTGGTGACCATCCTGTTCTGGATGCTGTTCATCCAGTCGATCATCGGCCTGGTGCCGGCGCTCGACGTCTGGCGCTGGCCCTCGGCCTATGTCTGGGCATGGGTCATCGCCATCGCCTTCTGCGGCACCTTCTCGCACTACTGCCTGACGCGCGCGATGCTGCACGCCGACGCAACGGTGGTCGTCCCGATGGATTTTCTGCGCGTGCCGCTCACCGCCCTCGCCGGCTGGCTGCTCTACAATGAGCAGCTCGATACGCTGACGATCCTCGGCGCCGCGCTGATCCTGTCGGGCAATCTGCTGAACCTGAAGGGCGCGGGAGTACGCCGGACATGACGCCCTCCTCCTGGATCGCGGTTTGGGCCGGCCTGGTCCCGCCCGACGCCGCCGTGCTCGACGTCGCGGCCGGCAAGGGCCGCCACACCCAGTTCTTCGCGGCCCGCGGCCATCGCGTGACGGCAGTCGACCGCGACGTGACGGCGATCCCTGCATCCGGGACGATCGAGGCGATCCAGGCCGATCTCGAGGACGGTTCCCCCTGGCCGCTGCCCGGCCGCCGCTTCGGCGCGATCGTCGTGACGAACTACCTGCACCGGCCGCTTTTTCCGGTGTTGTTCGACGCGCTGCTGCCCGGCGGCATCCTGCTCTACGAGACCTTCATGGAAGGCAACGAACGATTCGGCAAACCGAGCCGGCCCGAGTTCCTGCTGAAGGACGGCGAACTGCTCGATCTGGTGCGCGGAAAATTCTCGGTGACCGCCTACGAGGCGCGGATGATCAGCCAGCCGAAGATGGCCATGGTGCAGAGGATCGCCGCGCGGCTTCTGTAGAAGCCCGTCTCAGCCGCGCGCGCCGCGCACCAGGCGGCCGGGCAAGGCACCGGTCGCCTCGCCGCCCCGATAGACGATCTCGCCCGATACGATGGTCGCGTCGAAGCCATCCGTACGCTGGATCAGGCGCTTGCCGCCGGCCGGCAGGTCGTAGACCACCTCGGGCCGCCGCAGTCGCATGTTGTCGTAGTCGATGACGTTGATGTCGGCCTTCAACCCGGCCTTCAGCAGCCCGCGGTCGCGCAGGCCGACCTCGATCGCATTGTCGGCGGTCAGCCGCTTGATGGCCCACGACACCGGCAGCAAGGCGCCACGCGTGCGATCCCGTGTCCAGTGGGTCAGCGTGTAGCTGGTCGCCGTGGCATCGCACATGATGCCGACATGGGCGCCGCCGTCGCCGAGGCCGATCAGCGTGTTGGGCCGGTCGATCATCTCGCGCACGACGTCGAGATTGCCGGCCACGAAGTTGGTGACCGGCAGATAGAGGATCTGCTTGCCGTCGTGCTGGAGCAGAAGGTCGTAGGCGACCTCGGCCGGCGGACGGCCCTGCCGCGCGGCGATGGCCGCGATGCTCTGATCGGCCGTCGGTTCGTAGTCCGGCGGATCGTCGAGCGGGAACATGCGGTCCCAGCGATCGACCAGCCGATTGCGCCGGTCGCCCTCGAACGACTCGGCGAGCAGCCGCGCCCGGAACGCCGGGTCGCGCCAGTGCGCGAGACGCTCGGCGAATGGCAGTCGTGCGATGCGGTCGGCGCTCGGCCGGCCCGTGAAAGGCGTCTGCGAGAGTTCCAGTCCCAGCAACACGCTGGTCGGCCGCGAGCGCACCTGGGCGGTGATGCGCAGCCCCTCGCGATTGGCCTCGTCGATCTCCGCCATCGTCTCGCGCCAGCCGTCGGGCCGGGCATTGGATTGCAACAGGGTGATGGTGACCGGCCGCCCCGACTCCTTCGCCAGACGGCGGAACAGGGCCACCTCACCTTCCTGGAAGTCCGACACGATCTGCAGCCAGCCGGCATCGGCCTGGCGCATCGCGCGGGCGATCGCCGTGAGTTCGGCTTCCTCGGCGCGCAGGGTCGGGATGTGCTTGCCGTCGGCCGAGCGGTGATTGAGCGTGCGCGAGGTCGAGAAACCCAGCGCGCCGGCCCGCAGGCCCTCGACGGTGAGTTCGGCCATACGCTGGCGATCCTGCTCGGTCGCGGGCTCCCGATCGGCGCCGCGCTGGCCCATCACGTAAACGCGCAGCGCGGCGTGCGGCACCTGGGTGGCGACATCGGCATCGAAGGAACGCGCGGCGATGGCATCCATGAAATCCGGAAAGGAATGCCAGTTCCACGGCAGGCCTTCCGACAGCACGACTTCGGGAATGTCCTCGACGCCTTCCATCAGGTTGATCAGCATCGCATGCTGATCCTCATGACAGGGCGCGAAGCCGACGCCGCAATTGCCAAGCACGACGGTGGTGGCGCCATTCCACGAAGAAGGCGACAGCCGCTCGCTCCAGGTCACCTGCGCGTCATAGTGCGTATGCACGTCGACGAAGCCCGGCGTGACCAGCTTGCCGCGCACGTCGATCTCTTCCCGTCCCTTGGGCAGGTTGTTCCCGATCGCGGCGATCCTGCCGTTCTCGATGGAGAGATCGGCCTCGTAGGGATCGCCGCCCGATCCATCGACGATGGTGCCGTTGCGAATCACCAGGCTGGGAGAGGACATCGGATACTCCGGGGCGTGCCGGCCGAGAGTGGCGCGATTCGACACGCCGGTCGAGGTGGCATGCCGCAATTTACACACGATCTGCCGCAACAGTTTCGCATGCAAAACCATCGCATCTCTCGCAGATGGCGACGCGTCGACGAGCCGGGTCTCGAGCTGATGACCCTGTCGCGCGACGCTTCCGGCATAAGCGTCCGCTCGACGCTCATCCATGTCGGCGAGGAGAGCTACGGGCTTCGCTATCGCTGGGAACTCGACGCGACGTGGCGCACGCGGACGCTGCGCATCGACCGGACCGACTCGATAGAAAAGTCGCTGCTGATCGAACGGACCGGCGAGACGGACTGGCGGGTCGATGGAAAGTCCCGGCCCGATCTCGCGGGCTGTCATGAAGTGGACGTGTCTGCGACGCCGTTCTGCAACGGACTGGCGATCCGGCGCATGGAGGAAGCCGACGGCGAATTGCTGGCGCTGTTCGTCGAGGCTTCGGTCCTTACCTGCCAGCCGTCACGCCAGCGCTACGAGCGTCTCGGTCCGCGCGCCTGGCAATACATCGACAAAGGCGTATCGGCCGGTTTCACCGCGCGGCTCGACCTCGATGATGAAGGGCTCGTCGCAAAGTACGAGCATCTGTTCGAGACGTTTTAGTTCGAAGCGATTCATCTTGTCGTCCTGAGCGCAGCGAAGGACCTCACGCCCGCAACGGAGTCCTTCGATCGGCATGTCAGGTCCTTCGCTGCGCTCAGGACGACAGCGAACTACTCCGCCGCCTTCGCGATCGCGGCCTTGTGCAGCGCCGGCGCAGCGTACTTGCGGTCATGCGTCAGCGACGGGACCATCTTCCGGGCTTCCTCGATCTTCGCCATGTCGACATCGGCGATAACGAAGCCGGCCTTCTCACCGCCGGCATCGGCGATCACCTCGCCCCACGGGGCGACGGCGACCGAATGGCCGTACGTCTTGCGGTTGGAACCCTTGTGCGTGCCGACCTGGGCCGGCGCGAAGACGAAGCAGCCGGTCTCGATGGCGCGGGCGCGCATCAGCGTGTGCCAGTGTGCCTGACCGGTCGGCACGGTGAACGAGGACGGGATCGCCAGCATCGTGGCGCCGGCATGCGCCAGTTCACGATAGAGATAGGGGAAGCGCAGGTCGTAGCAGATCGTCATGCCGAGCACGCCCCACGGCGTCTCGGCCAGCACCGCTCTCTCGCCCGGCTTGAACGTCGAGGATTCGCGATAGCTCTCGCCGCCCGCGAGCTGGACGTCGAACATGTGAATCTTGTCATAGCTGGCGACGATCCCGCCCGACGAATCGATCAGGTAGGAGCGGTTGCGGATCTGCTCCTCTCCCGGCACGCGCACATGGATCGAGCCGAGCAGGACCCACGCCCCGGTGTCGCGAGCGCTGGCGCGGCAGGCGGCGAGCATCGCGTGCTCTTCCTCGGTCTGCGCCTTGGCGAGCGTCTCGGTGCGGCTGGCGCCGATCAGGCCGGTATTCTCCGGCGTCATGATGAAGTCGGCGCCGGCATCGCGCGCGAGCTTCGCCTGCTCGCGCAGGAAAGCCACGTTCTCGGACATCTCGTTGCTGACGTTGGTCTGGATCAGCCCAGCCTTGAACGCGGTCATGTCGGAGATCCCCTAGCCGGGCTGCGCGAGCAGCGCGTCGAGCTTGCCCGCCTGTTCGAGCGCGGCGAGATCGTCCGAGCCGCCGATATGCTGCCCGTTGATGAAGATCTGCGGCACCGACGTGCGGTTGGTGCGCGACCGCATCTCTGCGCGCTTCTTGTCGTCCATCATCACGTCGGCTTCTTCGTATTCGGCGCCCTTGCTGTCGAGCAGGCTCTTGGCCCGCGCGCAGTAGCCGCAGAACGGCGAGGTGTAGATC
>LSKJ01000446.1 GCA_001557035.1 Rhodospirillaceae bacterium CCH5-H10
TGGTGGAAGGCGCGACCGTTCGACCCTGGTCACGGAGATCCACCATGCTTGCTCTCGGCATCGTACTCAGCATCGTTGGCCTTTGCTTCTTCTGCCGGCTGCTGTTTACGCTGGCCATCTATGCGCTCCCCACCTTTGCCGGACTCACCGCAGGATTGGCGTCGTTTCACAGCGAGGCAGGTGTCCCCAGTGCGATCACTGTCGGATTGCTGGTGGGCGGCGCGACATTGGCGTTTGGACAACTCGCCTTTGCGGGCGCGCGCACGCCTCTCATCCGCGCCATCTGCGGCCTGCTCTATGGCGTTCCAGCTGCAATCGCCGGCTATCAGGTGTCATTTGCCTTGGCGGGCATCGGCATGGTCGGCAATGTTTGGCAGACGGCGTTCGCCGCGGTCGGCGCGGTTGTCTCCGGCTGTACGGCCTTCTCGCGATTGGCATTATTGACCCCGTCGGCGGACGCACAGGGCACGAGGAGCGCTTCCTCGCTTGCTGACAGGCGACTGCACGACCAGGGGCGCTGACGCTTTTGCATCTCATCATCGAACAGGTTGGCGAAGATCGGCGTGGCGAACGCTTGTCTCGACGCGACTGTCGAACGCAGGCCCTCTATGACCACTTCGAGGCGCCGTTTCTCTGGCAAGCCGACAGGATGAAGGTGAGGTGCGTCTGCGATCCATTGAGCTGGGACGATGCCGTCCTGCTTCTGCGCTATGGCTGCCGTCTCTTCGCCCGGTGTGCCGGTCCTCTTCCGCAGGGACCGTCAAGTTGGCCATGATTTCTCCCGAGGAGCTGTTCGGCGCGCGACCCACGGCCTCTCTTTGGCTGATCTGGCCAGAGGACGGCTGCGCCTCGATCGCCTGAGCCGCAACGGCTGCGGTTCGACTTTCTTCCCCTGGGCTTCGCCCATTCCTCGCGAGGCAAGAAAGTCG
>LSKJ01000447.1 GCA_001557035.1 Rhodospirillaceae bacterium CCH5-H10
AACCGCCGCGGCTTCGTCCGCGCCACGGGCGCCGTTGCCGCGCTCGCCACCCTGGGACTCGCCGGCCGTGCCGGCGCCCAGGGGACCCAGCCGCTCGAGACCGTGCGCATCATCACCGGTTTCCCGCCGGGCGGCACGTCAGACACGCTGTGCCGTCGCGTCGCCGAGGGCCTCAAGGGCACCGCCTATACCAAGGTGGCCCTCGTCGAGAACAAGCCGGGCGCCGGCGGCCAGATCGCCATCCAGTCGATGAAGGGCGCGGCGACCGACGGCAGCGTCATCCTGCAGACGCCGGCCTCGATGCTGATGATCTATCCGCACATCTACAAGAGCCTGGCCTACAACGCCTTCACCGACGTGACGCCGGTGACGCTGGCCTGCGTCTTCGACTTCGGCTTCTGCGTCGGCCCCGCGGTGCCCGACAGTGTGAAGAACATCCCGGAGTTCCTGGCCTGGTGCAAAGCCAACCCGGACAAGGCCAACTACGGCTCGCCGGCGGCCGGCTCGGTTCCGCACTTCATCGGCGTGCTGCTGGGACAGGCCGGTGGCATCGAGCTGAAGCACGTCGCCTATCGCGGCACGCAACCCGCCGTGCAGGACATGGTCGGCGGCCAGATCCAGGCCGTGTCGGGCCCGGTCGGCGAATTCACGCAGCAGGTCGCTGCCGGCAAGGCGCGCCTTCTCGGCGTCTCAGGCGCGACCCGCAGCCGCTTCGCGCCGAACGTCCCGACGTTCGCCGAGCAGGGCTACAAGGACCTCGTCTTCTCCGAATGGTTCGGCTTCTTCGCCCCGGGCGGCACGCCGGCCCCGGTCGTCATGCGCTCCAACGAAGCGCTGCGCGTCGCGCTCGCCCAGAAGGACGTGATCGACGGCCTCGCCGTCATGGGCCTCGAGGTTAAGTCCTCGACGCCGCAGGAACTGGCGACGCTCCTCAAGCAGAGCTACGACCGCTGGGGCCCGATCGTGAAGAAGATCGGGTTTACGGCGGATTCCTAGTTGGCTTCCCCATTCAGATGCAGGGCTGTCCGGGGAAAATAGCGCACGACGCCGGACAC
>LSKJ01000045.1 GCA_001557035.1 Rhodospirillaceae bacterium CCH5-H10
CGCACCGCCGCTCAGGACCCTCTTGGCGTCGCGGCGGTTCTGGGATGCGCTTTGATCAAAGGACACCTGCAGAAGAGCAGGGCACGTGATTATCTGATCTCCCGTCGCGAGCTGAGAGTGAACTTAATTGTGCCGCGGAGGCGGCTGATCGCTGCGCCATTGCGAGCCGCCATTGTCAGCAGGGCACGATTGAAGAACAGACGGTCGGTGCCGAAGTATCCTCGTTGCCACTCCTTGTTGAGCTTGAGGTAGAGCACGCCAGGATACTGGAGATGGTTGGCAACGAGATCGTTGAGAAAATATCGCCATTCTGCCAAGGACCAATAGACGCGCCGGCCATCACGGTCTTCTTTGTCGTTGAACGTGACATCGCATGCGGTGATCAGATCAAACTTCTCACCCAGGTACGGCATCGGCGTTAGCGGAGCGACGCGGACAATGGTGCGCCGGACGCCAAGGCAAGCAGCGATGCCTTCGTAGAGTTCATTACCGATATCGACTCCGATGGCGCTGTGGCCAAAGAAGCGGCAGACGAACGGGAAGTGACCACCGCCAGTACCAATATCCAGTACGCGACGGGGCAGCCCTCCCTCCAGGCCAAGCTTGTGCGCAAGCAGCAGCTTCTGCAAGGCATAGAGGGGAACATCGAGATACTTGTAGCCGGCTGCGGCATCGGCACTACGGGTGGCATCTGCGTACTTTTCGCGAAGCCTATCCAGCCGAGGCCCGTCCACGGTGGCCAGTAGCGCCAAAAGGTCCCGCATGACCTCCCTGCGCCGTGGGTTCCATCTCAAAGCGTCCTTGAGCGTTTGCTCGAAAGTTGTTCTGGTCGAGTTCATCTCCAGCATCAGATCTTCAGGCCTTGGCTGCGCGCTTTTCGACAACGTCAGGCTGGCGCCGGTGCAGCGAGCTCGGCGAACGGATTGTCCGCGTCGCTTACCTGCTGGTTGCTGTCGTTATCGATCCAGGTCCTGTACCACATCTCGAGCATCAGCAGCGCCCACAGCCGCGTGCCATGCTCCTGTCGTTGCGTCCCATGCTCGTAGAGCATCTGCTGCACGAATTCACGGCGAACGAGGCGGCGATCGGCGAACCGATCACCCAATAGCACGGCCTCGGTCGCTGCCCGCAGCTCCTCGCGCATCATCTTGGCGACCGGCACGCGGAAACCGACCTTGGGCCGATACATGCACTCGCGCGGCACGAAGGGCTCGAGCGCCGACTTCAACAGTGCCTTGCCTTCATTGTCCCATACCTTGAGCTCGCCTGGGATGCGGGAAACCCATTCGACCAGCTCGTGGTTGAGGAAGGGCGCGCGCGTCTCCAGGCCGTGCGCCATCGCGGCAATATCGACCTTGGTGAGCAGGTCGCAGGGCAGGTAGGTCTCGAGATCGATCCGGCCAGCCTGCTCCTCCCGGGTGAGCCCGTCCACAACGTGGACGGCCAAGGCGTCATAGGTGCAGCGATCGAGGCAGGGCAACAGGGCCAAGTCGTAGCCAGCAAGCTTCTGCCGTTCGCGAAACGTCTCCATGAGGTAGCCGTAGGCGTCGCCAGCGGCCCGTCGGCGGGCGTCGATGCCGCTCGGCATATAGAGGTCTGGCAATTGCCGACCGCCAGCGTTCCGCGACATCTGGGCGCCAAACCGGAAGTACCTGGCATAGCCCAGCAGGGTTTCGTCGGCGCCGTCGCCGGTCAGCGCCACGGTCACCACCTGACGCGTCTCGCGCGCTAGAGCGTAGGTCACCAGGGCCGATGAATCGGCGAACGGCTCGTCATAGTGCCAGGCTAGCTTGCCCACGCTGCTGACGATCCGTTTGTCGTAAGTGAATACGTGGTGGTTGGTGCGATACCGCTCGGCGACCATCGTGGCGTAGCGCGTCTCGTCGTAGTCACCGAAGCCGAAACCTGATGAGAAGGTTTCGATCGGACCGTGATGCGTCGGCGCCATCATCGCCACGACCGCACTCGAATCCACGCCGCCCGACAGGAACGCGCCAAGCGGCACATCGGCCACTCGGCACAGCGTGACGGCATGTTGGATGCGGTCGATCAGTTCGCGCCTGAGGTCGGCGGGGCTGGCCATCACCGGATTTTCGCCAGCGGGCGGCAGCTGCCAGTACCGCTGCAACAGCAAGGGCCGACCGCGCTCGCATACCATGAGATGTGCCGGAGGCAGCCGCCGGATGCCGGCGAAAGCAGTTTCGGTGCCGATCGTGTAGCTGAAGCTCAAGAACTCGTGGAGCGCTGACGGGTTGGGTCGACGCGGCACGCCGGGCCATGTGAGGATGGCCTTGATTTCAGAGCCGAAGAGGATGCCGTCCGGTCGCTCCAGGTAATGCAACGGTTTTTCGCCGAAGCGATCGCGCGCCGCGACCAGGCGCTGCGCACGCGAATCCCAGATGATGATCGCAAACATGCCAACCAGCCGCTGGAAGAGCCCGGTGCCCCATTCGCGGTAACCGTTGACGATCACTTCGGTATCGCCGGTGCTACGGAATCGATGGCCGGCGGCGATCAATTCACCACGCAAGTCTCTGAAGTTGTAGATGGCGCCGTTGAAGATGACATGGACCGTGCTGCTGTCGTCGTGCATTGGCTGGTGGGCGGCGGCCGATGTATCGATGATTGCCAGCCGCCGGTGCGCCAGCACGACACCATCGTCGGTCCACACACCCTCACCGTCCGGGCCGCGATGCCGCAGCACATCCGCCATCGCAAGCCCACGGCGATGCAGCTCGAATTGAGGCAATGCGTCGGGCTGGATCAGCAAGGCAGCGGCCAGTCCGCACATCAGTCTATTTCTCCAGCACGATATAATAGCGCATGCGGCTGGTCGTCATGTTGACGATCCGACATCCCAGGTGTCGCGGCAGGTCGTTCACGACCCTGGGGCCGATGTAGATCGGTTCGCCGGGACGCACCGCCGCCTGGACGTCTTCGCCATAACGTTGCGCTGTGAAGAAGAGCCGCCCACCAGGGCGCAAGACGGCCAGCAGCTTGCGCAAGGCATCGAGCGGCCGCTCGACATGCTCGAAGGCTTCGCAGAAGCTGATGAAGTCGACGCTGTCGGGGGCGAGGATTGCAAGCAGGTCGTCATTGTCGACGTCGAAGACATGCGCCTCAAGCCCTTGGGCGCGCATATGGGAGACATACTTCTCGGCCAGCTCGAGACCGACCAGGCGCTTCCATCGGTGCGTCTTGCGCCGACGGGCCACCTCGAGATACTGGCCGACTCCGCAGGCGGCATCGACCATCACCGTGGCATTGGCCGGGATCCAGCGGGCGAACCTGTCGTAGGCATCCTCGTAGCCCTTCCACTCGGCTGCCGTCTGCATCTTGCGGATGTAGTGGTCGGTCTTGCGATAGCCTTCTTTCTGGCGACTGGGCACGGGATTGAGGAAGATGCTCTCGCAGCCATTGCAGAAGTCGAAGCCGTACAGCACGGCAGGGACTTGCAAAGTCGGTATCTGATCGAAATATCCGCCGAACACCTGGATGGGCTCGGGTAAGGTCGTAGCCGGCATCCGCCACAACGGTTCGATGTGCTTTGAATGACAGACCGGACAGGTCGTCAGCTGCTGATCGCCGGCCATCGAAAACAACCGGCCTCCTGAGGCAATGGTGTCGAACCGCACGATCGGAATGCGGCTCGAGCTGCCTGTGCCAACGACCGCTCCTGTCGCTTCTGCCGCGGCCAGAACGGGAAGGGTACTGCGCGTCCCGACTGCGCGACTTCGGAAACGCCAGTATTCGTAGGGTGCAGAGAAGTACAGCTGCTCGACCGGTCTGAAGTCCGTTGTTCTCAGTGTTTGGAACAGGGCGTCGCGTTCCGACTGGTCATTTCTGGCTTCACCGAACCGCGCCAGATCCAGGATCAGCTCGTCGAACGAGGCCGCGGCATGCGCGATCGCACGGTAGTTCTCTGCGCTATAGGAACTCGTGATGTTGGTGCAGATTGCGACGTTGATCTTGTCCTCGGCAAGAGCGGTGCTTGGAAAGGTATCCGGGAACAGGCCCGCAGGAGCAAGCATCAGGCTTTGCTGCAAGGCCGGATACTGCTGCCTTTGTTGGTCGAAGTGCCACTCGCACGCCGTGTGGCGTCGAATGTTGCCTTCGAATGCAAACACCTCGAATCCTAGGCGTGCAAGCAGGATTGCAAGCCCACCCCAGCCACTGCCGATCTCGACGATTCGAGTCGCGCCCACGGGATAGCGCTCGCGGATCGCCGCAGCGACGGCGAACTCGTACGCTTCCAGGGTTGTGTGACCGGAGAGCTTTGCCTGGTAAAGGTCGTCGACGGGGAAACGCGCCCCCTCTCCCTTCATCCAGGTGCGATGCATGGCGGCAAGTTCTACGGATACAGCATGAGGGTTCGTCGACGGCAGTGAGGCCTCACTCGGAGCATCCGCCTCAGGCGGCGGCGCCGAGGCCACATGCGCTGACGAGGGGGCTTCAGCCTGACCGCTATCGAGGCCGTGGAGATGCTGCATGACCTCGTTGACCGTCACAAACTTGAGTTCGATATTGGCTCGATCGCAGGCACGCGCGAGCCAGTCGAAGATGGCAATGATATCCGGATGACAGTGCGGGATACAGCCGTCGCCGTGGGCCAGCCGGTAGTCGGACTTCATCGAATGGGCGTGTGTCTTGATGAAGAGCTTCCGACCGAGGCACACGGATTTGCTGAGCCATGTCTCGACGATGCGCTCGGGAGTCTTGAACAGCGCCCGATTCGCGGCGCTGTAGTAGTCTAGGGAAGAATGCGTTGCCTTGATCGGCGAGTTCCAAATGAAGAACCGGCTGGGATCCATAACTCTGCTTAGCGCATCGACGGGCCGGGGGTCTGAGCGAGGATCATCGTAGGCTCGTGCCAGGTCGATTGGCTTGCAGGTGAAGGGGCGTTCCAGTTTGGGATCGCAGTAGCCGCGGCCGGCGGGAAACGAAAAGTCACCGAACCCACCATGACGCATGATGATCGACATTTCGTCGCTGACGTCGCAAATGAGTGGATCTGATGCGTTGAGGGCCCAATTGCCGTGGATGAACGCCCACCGTTCGAAGGGTCGCCCGATCTCACGAGCGATTGCTTCCTTCGACAGCCTGAACAGCAGATCCAACCTCTGTCGGTCTGCCTCGGACGTACTGCAGGCATTCACCCAGCGCGATACAGGATGATCGAAATGCGACGTATTGCGCGTCCAAAACTCATGATGGACGTGCAGGTGCATTTCGTGGCTGTCGGCTTCCACGAGGGGCCGAATGGCGTTGCGTGTTAGCCTCTCATGCCGTTCGGAGCGGCCGTTGAAGACAACACGATCCCCCGGGACATGCGAGTCGGACGGACCGATCGGGCCGTCGCTGTCGAGCCTGTAGGGAACGAATACGTTGTAGAAGAGGCTCAGACGGCGGGCATAAGGATTCGACCGGGCCATCTCTGCCATGCGGTCGACGGCGCGCGCGCTGGCCTCGTCGATTCGCACGGACCACGGCTCGAAATGGTCAGTGTGGAAATAGCACACCGACTCGCAGCCGCGACTCTTCAACAGATCCGCGAGGCCCTCTATGGTCATCCAAAGCGCTTCTTCACGTGGTGGTAGTACGAGTCCGGGGGCGAGGTCGTGATGGGTACCGCCGCCATCCCTCGGTCCCGTATTCTATCGAGCAGCTGGCGACGTTCATCGGGCGAATTTCTTACTTGTCCAAACAGACGCGTATCCAGGATGACGTCGCCGCAGGACGCAAATGATGTAATCACCCGAGCTGCAAGTTCATCTGGCCACGTCGCTCCGCAATTGGTGAAGATCAAGACCGTGTCGGGCCCAAGCAATGTCGTTCCGTTGAGAACGGTCGGGAATTCGCCGGCAAGGATGGCGTAGCGCTCCTCTATGCCAGGCCATGCATCTTTGACCGCGCCCTGCACGCGGGTGGCGGCGCGAAATCTTTGCTCATCCTGCTCGATCCCGGTGACCCGATAGCCAGCCGTTGCAAGCGCCAGGCCAAGCGTGCCCACGCCAATACCGGCATGGACGATCTGCTTACCCTCAGGATCGAAATTCGCTAGCACATAATCGAAAATTGCCCGGTCATAGAGGCTGAGGGCCCGGCCTTCGTTCTCGATGCGGTCCTCGTAGAAGGCATACAGCCCGGCAGAAGCGCCTTCGGATTTCAAAAGGTCGACCATCACCCTGTACAGGTACCCGTCGAGGAACGAAAGATTGCTGGTCGTAGTGGCCAAAGGCGGCACGAGGATGACTCCAAGAGAGAACGCTTTCGAGCATTACTATCATGCTCGGGAAGTGGGCACGATGGGCCGTCACGCCCTCAAGGTGAGGCGTCTGGCAGCGATAGATCGTAAACCTTCAGAGTGTGCCGCAACATGGCGTCGACGCTGAAGCGTTCTCGCACGAACGCCGGAGCCTCCCGCTGCGCCCTGGTCTTCCAGTCCTCCTGTAGGCAGAAGAGGGCATGATCGGCCAGGGCGCAAGCGTCGGCATGCGGCACGGCCCAGCCGGTAACGCCATGCCACAATGTCTCGCCGACGCCTCCGACATCGGGCGCCACGACGGGGACGCCCAAGGATTGGGCCTCGAGCAGGACGTTGGGCAGCCCTTCGTGTCGTGACGTCAGGATGACGACATCCATGGCTTTGTAGCTGGAGCCGATGCCGTCGATCCGGCCGGGTAAATGAACCTGGCCGGAAATTCCAAGCTGCGCTGCCCGGTCGCGCATCTCGTTGAACATCGGGCCCTCGCCGCAGACGACGAAATGCGCCCCAGGCTCCCGCCGAGCGATTTCAGCAGCCATTTCGATCCACAACAAGGGGCGCTTCTCCTCGCTCATGCGA
>LSKJ01000448.1 GCA_001557035.1 Rhodospirillaceae bacterium CCH5-H10
TTCGCCGACGCGCTGGCGGGTGCCAAGCGCGAGGCCAAGGCCTCCTTCGCCGACGACCATGTGCTGGTCGAGAAGTATCTCACGCGGCCGAGGCACATCGAGATCCAGGTCTTTGCCGACGGCCATGGCAACTGCCTCTACCTGTTCGAGCGCGACTGCTCGATCCAGCGCCGCCACCAGAAGGTGATCGAGGAGGCGCCGGCGCCGAACATGGACCCGGCACGGCGCCGGCAGATGGGCGAGGCGGCCGTCGCGGCGGCCCGTGCCATCGGCTATCAGGGCGCCGGCACCGTCGAGTTCATCGCCGACCAGGACGGCACCTTCTTCTTCATGGAGATGAACACCCGCCTGCAGGTCGAGCATCCCGTGACCGAGGCGATCACCGGCCAGGACCTGGTCGAATGGCAGCTCATCGTGGCGGCCGGCGGAAGGATGCCGCTGTCGCAGGACGAGCTGCGCATCGACGGTCACGCCGTCGAGGTCCGCCTCTATGCCGAGGACCCGGCGCGGAACTTCCTGCCCTCGACCGGCACGCTGGTGCACCTGAAGCTGCCGGAGGAGGGCGCACATGTGCGCGTCGATACCGGCGTGCGCCAGGGCGATACGGTGACGCCGTTCTACGATCCGATGATCGCCAAGGTGATCGTGCACGATCGCGACCGCACCTCGGCGATGCGGCGCATGGCGGCGCTGATGGGCGAGACGGAGGTGGTCGGCGTCACGACCAATTCGGCGCTGCTGAAGGCGCTGTGCTCGCATCCTGCTTTCGTCGGCGGCGAGGTCGATACGGGTTTCATCGAGCGCCATCGCGCGACCCTGTTCACCAAGCCGGCGCCGGCCGGCGACCGCGCCTTTGCCGTCGCCACGCTGGCCCGTCTGCTGGAATGGCGAGACGGGGCGGTACCTTCGGCAAGCGATCCGTGGTCGCCGTGGAATGACCAGAACGGCTTCCGCCTGCTCGACGAGGGCCATGAGGAAGTGCGCTGGAAGGACGGCGAGCGTGAGGTGGCCGTGATCGCGCGGCGCCTGCGCTCCGGTACCCTGCGGCTGGAACTGCCGGAGGGAACCCAGGAGGCGCGTGTCCAGCGTCTGGCGGACGGCCGCCTGTCGGTCACTCTGGGGGCGGACTCTTTCCTGGCAACCGTCGTGCGCCGCACCGCCCTCGACGGCGGCATCGACTACACGCTGTTCATGGACGGCGAAAGCCGCCGACTGCGCCTCGTCGATCCGCTCGACGTCACGCAGTACGAGGCGACGGCCTCGGCCGACGCGATGGTCCGCGCTCCGCTGCCGGGCAAGATCATCGACCTGCGCGTCAAGGCTGGCGACACGGTGAGCAAGGGCCAGGCGCTGCTGGTCCTCGAAGCCATGAAGATGGAGCATACGCTGGCCGCGCCGGCCGACGGCAAGGTGAAGAGCCTGCGCTATGCCGTGGGCGAGCAGGTGCCCGAGGGCGCCGAGCTGGTCGAGTTCGAATGAGCGCGCTGCTCGGGGGCTGGCGGCTCGAGAGCTGGTCGTATCTCTACGAGGATGGCCGCGCGCCGGAGTTCCCGATGGGCGCCGACGCCAAGGGCTACATCCTCTACACGCCGCAAGGCCAGGTGAGCGCGACCATCATGCGCGCCGATGCCAGCGAATGCTTCGCCTATGCCGGCCGCTACGAACTCTCCGACGGCACGGTGTTCCACACGATCGAGATCTCGACCAGCAAGGCGCTGGTCGGCATCCGCTCGACCCGGCACATCGCGCTCGACGGCGACCACCTGACCCTGTCAGGCCCGGACTTCACCGCCGGCACCGCCCGCACGCAGCAGATCGTCTGGCGACGGGCCTGAGTCGTTGGAGCGCGCCACTCCAGTGGCGCTCGGACCTGGACGACCGGTGAGATATGAGCGCCACTGGAGTGGCGCGCTCCCTTGAAGTGGCCTTATCGCCGCCGAAACCCCAATACCGCGTTCATCAGGATTGCGCCGAAGGTCGCGGTGCCGATGCCGCCCATGGCGAAGTCGCCGAACTTCAGGGTGAAGTCGCCGGTTCCCAGGACGAGCGTGATGGCGGCCACCATCAGGTTGCGGCTCTGGGTGAAGTCGACCTCGTTGTCGACCCAGATCTTTGCGCCGGCGACGGCGATCAGGCCGAACACGACGATGCTGACGCCGCCCATCACCGGCAGCGGGATGGTGTGGATCAGCGCGCCGAACTTCGGGGAAAAGCCCAGCAGGATGGCGAACACGCCGGCGACGACGAACAGGGCCGTCGAGTAGATGCGGGTGGCGGCCATCACGCCGATATTCTCGGCATAGGTCGTGACGCCGGTGCCGCCGACGCCTCCGGCCACCATGGTCGCCACGCCATCGCCCAGGAAGGCGCGGCCGACATAGGGATCCATGTCGCGGCCGGTCATGGCGCTGACGGCGCGAAGATGGCCGAGATTCTCGGCTACGAGGATGAAGGCGACGGGAGCGATCAGCACGATCGCGCGGGTGTCGAAGACCGGCGCGGTGAAAGCGGGAGCACCGAACCACGCGGCCTTGGCCAGCAACTCGCCGCTCATCGGCTTGCCCCAGCCGAGCCCGTTGGCCAGGAGTGCATAGACGAGCGTCGCGGCGACCAGGCCGACCAGAACCAGCAGCCGCCGCGTCATGCCGCGCGTGAAGACCGCGACCAGGGCGATGCCGAGGAAAGTCACGGCCTGCATCCAGGCGTCGAACGGGGTGGGCGCCATGTTCTTGACGGGCACGGCGGCGAGGTTGAGGCCGATCACCGCGACCACCCCGCCGGTCACGACCGGCGGCATCAGCCGCTCGATCCAGCCGGTGCCGCTGGCCATAACGACCAGTCCGATCAGCGCGTACACTGCGCCGCAGATCACGATGCCGCCCAGCGCCAGCGCGATGTTGGCATTGGCGCCCTGTCCCGCATAGCCGGTGGCGGCCGCGACCACCGAGATGAAGGCGAAGGAGGAGCCGACATAGCTCGGCACCTTGCCGCCCACCGCCACGAAGAAGATCAGCGTGCCGACGCCGCTCATCAGGATGGCGACGTTGGGGTCGAAGCCCATCAGGAGCGGCCCCAGAACGGTGGCACCGAACATCGCCACCACGTGCTGGATGCCCAGCGCCGCGGTCTGCGGCCATGGCAGCCGCTCGTCCGGTGCGACGACGACGCCGTCGGCCGGCTGCTTCACGGTCCAGTCGAACATTCTCCCCCTCTTGTCTTCTTCGTTACGCGACGAGCTTTCTATAGAGATGCCAGGTCGCATGGCCCAGTACCGGCAGCACGATGGCAAGGCCGATCAATAGGGGAAGGGCGCCGAGCGCGAGGCCAGCCGCGACGATCAGGCCCCACATCGCCATCGGCCCCGGGTTCATCCGTACGGCGCGGACCGAGGTCGAGATGGCGGTGCCGACGCCGACCTTGCGGTCGAGTAGCATCGGCAGGGACACCACGCCGATCACCAGCACGAGCAGAGCGAAGAGGAAGCCCACGCCGATGCCGACGACGGTCATCGTCAGGCCCTCCGGCGTGGTCAGCGCATCCCGCACGAAGGCGATGGCCGAAACGGGCGCATCGGGGCCCAGGGTCACGGTGTAGAGCAGGTTCGCCGTGAACAGCCACAGGCAGAAGATCGCCAGCAACAGCAGGCCCATGACGATGATCGAGCCGATGTTGGGCGAACGGGCGACGGCAAATGCGTCCGTCCAGTGTGTTTCGAGCCCGCGCTCGCGGCGGCGGCTGATCTCGTAGAGGCCGAGCCCGAACAGCGGCGCGATCAGGGCGAAGCCGGCGATCAGCGGGAAGACCAGCGCCAGCATCCCGTAGTCGAAGGCCATGCGCGAGATCGTGAGGCCCGCGATGGGATAGAGCAGGCAGAGCATCATCACGTCCGTCCGGCAGGCGCCGAAGTCGCGCACGCCCCTGGCCAGAGCATCGCCGACATCGGCGGAAGTGATGCGGCGGACGGTGGGGGGCGCCGCGGCCTGATCCTCCCAGGCTCCCTCCATCGAGTTGGCCGCGGAGCCGACGGCCTCGCCCGTTTGCTTGAGATGGTCCCAGCCCCATTCGAGGGGATTGCGGACGTGGTTCTGCATGGCCATGACTGCCTCCTTGCGAACGAAGTTCGAAGGTCGCGGTCTGTCGTCGATCACGACAGCGCGCGATCTACCACGCGGAGGAGTCTACGCTCGATGGAAGGGGATGTCGTCCCCCTTCCCATGCATTACGACGGAAGCCTTCGCTACTGCGAGAACTTCAGGTACTGGGCCACGAAATCGCAACCGACGCTCTTGGAATAGGCGTCGATCAGCTTCTGGGTGATCGGGCCCGGGGCCTTGCCGTCACCGACGGGCGCGCCGTTGAAGCTCCTCACCGGCAGGATGCAGAGGCTGGTGGAGGTGAGGAACATCTCCTCGGCGTTGGCGGCATCGAACAGGTCGACGTCGCCCGGCGTGCACTCGATGCCGAGCTGCTTGGCCATGTCCATGGTCATCTGGCGGCTGACGCCCGGCAGCACGTAGCGCTCCGACGGCGTGAAGAGCTGGCCTTCGCGCACGATGAAGATGTTGCTGCCCAGGCCCTCGGCCAGGTTGCCGTTCTCGTCGAGCAGGATCGGCCAGGCGTCGGGGTTGAGTGCCTTGATCGGCTTCTCGGCCATGATCATGTTGAGATAGTTATGCGTCTTGGCACGCGGGCTGAGCATCGACGGAGCGATGCGGCGGGCCGTCGTGGTCATCGCCTCGGCGCCCTCGCGGTAGAGCTTGCCGCGCTTGGCGAGCGGCAGCGGCAGCATCTCGATCACGACGTTGGGGCCGGTATGGTCCCAGCCTTCGTCGCCCACGGCGTCGACGCCGCGGCTGACCCTCTGGCCCAGCCACCAGTCGCCGACCTCGGCGCGCAGGTGCTCGTTGCGCGCCACGACTTCCTCGCTGTGCGCGACCATCTCCTTGGCCGACAGGCCGGGATCGATCTGCAGGTAGCGCAGCGAGCGGTAGAACCGGTCGATATGCTCTTTCAGGCGGAAGGGCACGCCGTTGAAGGTACGGGTCATGTCGAAGGCACCGTCGCCGTACTTCCAGCTGCGGTCGCGGAACGGGATCATCACCTCGTTCTCCGGCACGAACTTGCCGTTGAACCAGGCGATTCGCTGATTGCTGAATTGCTGGGCCATGAATGTCCTCCTGATCAGTTGCAGTGAAGGTCGAAAGCGGTGGCGCCGGCCGGTTGGCGGCGCCGCTTGATGACGGCGGCCGGAGCGGCCGGTGCGATGTTGCCGTTCCCGTCGGCAAGGTCGGCGACATAGGAGAGGGCGCGACGGATATCCTCGGCCATCTCGCGCCGCGCGGCGGCCGCATTGCGCGCCTGCAGCGCCTCGATGAGGCGTTGCCGGCCGGCGGGACCGCGCGAGGAGGAGATGAAGTCGGGGTAGAGCAGGTTCATGTAGGGGCCGGTCTGCAGCCACAGGCTCTCGATCAGGCGCAGCAGCGTCGGCTGCCCGGCCGCCGCATAGACGGCGAAATGGAACTCGCGAACCTTCTGGCGGTCCGTGGCGCCGTCGCCGTGGTTGCGGGCGACCATGATTTCGCGCGCGGCGCGGCGGATGTCGGCGACCTGGCTGCGCGTCGCCACCATCGCGGCCTTCGCGGAGGCGAGGCCTTCCAGTTCCATCCGGATGTCGCGCAGTTCGAGGACCTTGTCGCGCGTCATCAGGGGGACGCGGACCGACCGGTTGGGATTCATCTCGAAAGCGCCTTCCGCGACGAGGCGACGGAGCGCCTCACGCACCGGCGTGAGGCTGACGCCCAACACGCCGGCCACATACCGGAAGGTGACTTTCTGCCCCGGCGCGAAGCGGCCCATGGTCAGCGCCTCGCGCAGGGACTCGTACACCTGCTGGCGCAGAGAGGTGTCTGTGGCATCCGGAGAAGGCATGGCGCGGGGCATCGGCTGGGAAGCTTAGCGCAGGATCGCCGGATTTGTGATCACAAAATGTTTTGCCGGGGTGGAAAGCGGCGGCTACGCTCGTCTTCATCCGCGGCTGCCGGGGTGAGGGACATGCGCTCCTACGCGAAATCGATCACGCTCTACGAGAAGACCCGAAAGCATCTGGCCGGCGGCGTCAGCAGCAACGTGCGTTATGCCAGCGTTCCCGTGCCGCTCTTCTTCGCGCGAGGCGAGGGCGCCCGGCTCTACGACGTCGATGGCAACGTCCATATCGATTACGTGCTGGGGAACGGTCCGGCAATCCTCGGGCATGCGCCCAAGAAGGTGATCGAGGCCGTGGCCGCATCGCTGGGTGAGGGACAACTCTTTGCGGCGCAGAATCCGCGCGAGACCCAATTGGCCGAACGGCTGTGTGCCCTGTTGCCCGGCGCGGAAGTCGTGCGTTTCTCTACCTCGGGAACGGAAGCCGTGCTGATGGCCTTCCGTCTCGCCCGCGCCTTCACCGGCCGCGACAAGATCCTGAAGTTCGAGGGCCACTATCACGGCTGGAGCGACCAGGCCTATATCAGCGCCCGCCCACCGTTGAACGAGGCGGGGCCCGCCGATTCGCCGGTGCCGGTCGCCGGCTCTCCCGGCATGCCGGCCAGCGTATTGGGCGACGTTGCGGTCTGCACCTGGAACGACCTCGATCTGCTGGAACAGGCGCTGGAGCGCCATCGCGGCCAGATCGCCGGCGTGATCATGGAACCGGTGATGGTGAATGGCGGCGTGGCGGCGCCGGCGCCGGGTTATCTCGAAGGCGTGCGTGCGCTTTGCCACAAGCACGGTGCGCTCTTCATCTGCGACGAGGTCATCACCGGCTTCCGCGTCGGCCTGCGCGGCGCGCAGGGCAAGTTCGGCGTGACGGCCGATCTCAGCATCTACGCCAAGGCCGTGGCGGCGGGATTCCCTCTGGCGATGGTCGCGGGCCGACGGGACATCATGGACACGCTGCTCGACAAGGGTGTGATGCATGGCGGCACCTACAACGGCAACGTCCAGAGCATGGCGGCGGCGCTGGCGGCGCTGGATGTCCTCGAGGCCGGCGATGGCAGGGTCTATCGCGATCTCGAAGCGCGCGGCGCGGAGCTGATGCAGGGCCTCGCGTTACTGGCGAAGAAGCACAAGCTGCCGATTCTGGTGCAGGGCATGCCGGCGATCTTCCAGACGTACTTCACCTCGAACCCGGCGCCACGGAACTACCGCGAATCGGCGGCCTGCGATCGCGATGCCATGCTGTCGTTGCATGCGGCGTTGCAGGAAGAGGGTGTGCGGGCCCAGCAGGCCGGCAAGTGGTTCCTGTCGGCGGCGCACGACAAGCCGGTGATCGAGGAAACGCTCGCCGCCGCCGACCGCGCCATGGCCAGGGTGACGCTCGCTTAGATCGCGCGGGGAGACGGGATCGCCATTGCAACGCTGCCGATCTTCTTTACGGTCGTGCTGAAGCAGACGACGGTGTAGGGGCGGAACGATGAATTATCCGAAGACGGTGCGGCTGGTCGAAGTGGGACCGCGCGACGGTTTGCAGAATGAAGCCAAGCCGGTGCCGGTCGAGGCCAAGGTGGCGCTGATCGACGCACTCTCGGCTGCCGGTCACTCCGCCGTGGAAGCCGGCAGCTTCGTGTCGCCGAAATGGGTCCCGCAGATGGCCAATACCGACGAGGTGATGGCCCGCATCCAGCGCAAGCCGGGAGTCAGCTATCCCGTCCTGGTGCCCAACAAGCAGGGCATGAACGGCGCGGTCGAGGCCCGCGTCGGCGAGATCGCGATCTTCACCGCGGCATCGGAAGCCTTCTGCCGCAAGAATACCAATTGCTCGATCGACGAGAGCTTCGAGCGCTTCGCGCCGGTAATGGAAGCGGCGCAAAAGCACGGCATGAAGGTGCGCGGCTACGTCTCGACCGTGATCGCCTGCCCCTATGACGGCAAGGTCTCGCCGGCCAAGGTCGCGGAGGTGTCGGACCGGCTGTTCCGGATGGGCTGCTACGAGGTCTCGCTCGGCGACACGATCGGTGTCGGCACGCCTGGCGAGTGCGTCGCCATGATCGACGCGGTTGCCGAGAAGATGCCGCGCGAAAAGATCGCCGCTCACTTCCACGATACCTACGGCCAGTCGCTGGCCAACATCCTGGCGGTCATGGAGCGCGGCATCGCCGTGTTCGACACTGCGGTCGCGGGCCTCGGCGGCTGTCCTTACGCCAAGGGCGCCTCGGGCAATGTCGGCACCGAGGACGTGATCTACCTGATGAACGGACTCGGCATCCGGCACGGCGTCGACCTTGACGCGATTGCCAAGGCCGGCCGCGAGATCTGCACGGCACTCGGCCGCGAACCGGCTTCGAAGGTGGCGCAGGCGCTCAAGGCCAAGGCGGGTGCCTAGCCCGTATATCTCAAACGCCGTTCAGGTCTGGGTAACGGCCTGGTGGCGTGGGCAAAGGATCTGGCTTTGAGTGTTTGAAGTCGGTCTGGGTGGCTTTCGTCGAACGCCGGCCGGCGTTGTCATGACGGGCGATCGACAAAGCCAGAGTGCTGCATGTGTCGGGCGCCATACTCGACGGCCCGCGAGATCGGCTCGCCTGTTCGAGG
>LSKJ01000449.1 GCA_001557035.1 Rhodospirillaceae bacterium CCH5-H10
GAGTTGACGAGCTCAGGCTTGCCGTCCGCGCCGACGACGAAGAGAGGTGGCATCTCCCCCTGAACGATGCCGGGCGAGAACTCGACATAGACTTTGCGCCCATCGTCGTAGACGTTGACCGGACGCCAGGGCGGCTTGTCACCCTCGATCGAGTATCGATACCGGCGCTGGGCGATCTCAGGGAGAACCGGCACTGGCGGCAGAGCGCGCAGGCTCTTGCCTCGGCTCT
>LSKJ01000450.1 GCA_001557035.1 Rhodospirillaceae bacterium CCH5-H10
CCGCGGCGGGGGCCGTGGATTGGTCGAGCCAGAGACCCGCGACCGTGAGTTCGCTCGGCAGCGACAGCGAGCCGTTCCAGTACCAGACCTCGCCCTGCTGGCCGCCGGTCGGCGAGTACTTGAGAGGCGTGTCCGGACCGAACAGCGCCTTCCACTCGGCCTGGGTGTTGATCTCGACCCAGATGGTGCGCGAGGCGGCGGAGGATATGTAGTTGCTGTTGCTGCTGTCGAGGATCGTGAGCCCGAGCGTGTTCTGGATGTAGTCGGCGGAGTTGTCGTACTGCGTGACGTCGGCGCCGTAGGTCGTCCACAGCGAATTCGTATTGTTCAATGTCTGCAGCGCCGCCTGCCGGCTGCCCCAGTCGCCCGACAGCATTGCCGTCGGATCGTTGGCCCGTTCCAGAACCAGCGCGACGTTGATGCCGTAGGAGGCGCCGTTGGGGAAATCCCCGCCATCGGTCATCTGGTACGCCTGCTCGACCGTCTGGTTCTGGTCGGCGATGCCGTAGCCGGCATATTCGAGGAACGTCGAATTGGCGATCGGAATGTACGTCGGCATTGCGGCGCTTTCGGAAGAGAGGCGGACGGGCCGAATCATGTCAAAGGCGCATCATCCGCGCCAAGTGAAAGCGCGTCGGTCCTGTTGCGGACGCAGTCGGACTGCACAGGCACTGCCATCGGTGCAGGACGGGACGCCGCGCCGGCGGCCGCTCAGGCGACGGGGAAGATGACGGTGAAGCGGGCGCCGTGGGTGGTGAGATGGTTGGTGGCGGAGAGGGCGCCGCCGAGTTGGTCCGCCAGAGCGTTCACCACCTTCATTCCGAGTCCCTTGCCCGCCGGATCGGTCGGGACGAACCCAGCCGGGAGGCCCGGTCCGCTGTCGAGCACGCTCAATTCGTTCTGCGTCGGGTCGACACGCCGAAAAGCGACGCTGATCGGATCGCCGGCATTCTTGTGCGCATTGGTGACCAACTCGTTCACGATCAGTCCGATGGCGAGGACCTGTGCCTTGGACACCTCGACCTCGTCCCGGCTCTCCAGCCGGATCTCGCTGCCGACGCTGCTCGACAGTTCCGCGCAAAGGGTGCGGAGATGGGCGAGGATCGGCACACGGTCGGTCGTGCCGATCGTGGTGAACGTGCGATGGACGCGCGCCACCGCCAGCACGCGATTGGCGGCCGCGCGCAACTGCTGCGCAGTCTCGGGCAGCACGGCGGCGCCGCTCTGCAACTGCAGCAGGCTGGACACGAACTGCAGGCTGTTCATCGCCCGGTGATCGACCTCGCTGCTGGTCATCTCGGCCTGGGTCAGCGCGCGGCGCGCGGCGAGCCGCATCGCCAGCATGTCGGTCACCACGCCGCCCAGCGCGCGCAGGCGGCGCATCTGCTGCTCGTCGACGCGGCGCGAGCGCCGGTCGATCACGCACAGCGTGCCGATCTCGTGGCCGTCGGGACTATGAAGCGGCACGCCGGCATGGAAGCCGTTCGCGAACTGGGCGCGCAGCCAGGGCGTCATGACCGGCGCGGCCGGATCGGCGCCGCGGCCGGCCTGCGTCGCGTCGAGCCCGTGACGCGACTTGAAGAAGACGTGGTCGGTGCCGATGAAGCCCAGCACGGCGATCGGGACGCTGAAGAGGTCGGCCGCCAGCGCGGTGATGCGGTCGAATGCGGGTTCCGGCGGCGTATCGAGGATGCCGTAGCGCTCCACAGCGGCGAGCCGCGAGGCTTCCAGTCCGGCGCGGGCGCCCGGCAGGGGCTCCGAATCGGCGGATGCGCCCGGCGTGGGTGGTACAAGATGCAGCATGGCATGCGCCCCCGCGCCGTTTCGCGGGAAAGGCTCCCTCCTGCCGCGATACAGAAACACCCTAGGCTTCGGTGCCTCCTGAGTCTCCGCAATTCGGGCAGCGCGGCCGGCGCGACAGGCTCCCGAGATATCGCTGGCTATTGCACGGTCGCATCCCCATCTTGGGAGAACGCGCCGCACCGCGGCCCGATCAGGTCTGCACGTTCGCTCGACGTCCAGGCCGACCCATTTTCAGAACACCTCCCGGGGAAAATCCATGACCGCTAAGGAAGTCCGCTTCGGCGGCGACGCGCGCGCGCGCATGATGCGCGGAGTCGACATGCTGGCCGATTCCGTGAAGGTCACGCTCGGCCCCAAGGGCCGCAACGTGGTGCTCGCCAAGTCGTACGGCGCGCCTCGCATCACCAAGGACGGCGTCACCGTCGCCCGCGAGATCGATCTCTCCGACCGCTTCGAGAACATGGGCGCACAGCTCGTGCGCGAGGTCGCGACCCGCACCTCCGACACCGCCGGCGACGGCACCACCACCGCCACCGTGCTCGCCCAGGCGATCGCCCGCGAGGGCGCCAAGTCGGTCGCCGCCGGCATGAACCCGCTCGACCTCAAGCGCGGCATCGACCTCGCCACCGGCTGGGTGATCGAGGAGCTGAAGCGCCGCGCCCGCAAGGTCTCGACCAGCGAGGAGATCGCCCAGGTCGGCACCGTGTCGGCCAACGGCGAAAAGGCGATCGGCAAGATGATCGCCGACGCCATGAAGAGGGTCGGCAACGAGGGCGTCATCACCATCGAGGAGGCGACCACGCTCGAGTCCGAGCTCGAGGTCGTCGAGGGCATGCAGTTCGACCGCGGCTTCCTCTCGCCGTACTTCGTGACCAACGCCGCGAAGATGAACTGTGAGCTCGAGAATCCCTACATCCTGATCCATGACAAGAAGCTCTCGGGCCTCTCGACCGTGCTGCCGCTGCTCGAATTGGTGGCGCAGTCGGGCAAGCCGCTGCTGATCATCGCCGAGGATGTCGACGCCGAGGTGCTGGCCACGCTGGTGGTGAACAAGCTGCGGGGCGGCCTCAAGGTCGCGGCCGTCAAGGCGCCGGGCTTCGGCGACCGCCGCAAGGACATGATGGGCGACATCGCCATCCTCACGGCGGCGCAGGAGATCTCCGAGGATCTCGGTACCAAGCTCGAGGGCGTGACGCTTGAGATGCTGGGCACCGCCAAGCGCGTCGTCATCGACAAGGACAACACCACCATCATCGACGGCGCCGGCAACAAGAAGGCCATCGAGGCGCGCGTGAAGCAGATTCGCGCCCAGGTCGAGAAGGTCGAGTCCGACTACGACCGCGAGAAGCTGCAGGAGCGGCTGGCCAAGCTCGCGGGCGGCGTCGCCATCATCAAGGTGGGCGGTGGCTCGGAGTTCGCGGTCAAGGAGAAGAAGGACCGCGTCGAGGACGCGATGCACGCGACCAAGGCGGCGGTCGAGGAGGGCGTGGTCGCCGGCGGCGGCGCGGCGCTCCTCTACGCCACCCGCGTGCTCAAGGACTGCCGCGGCGCCAATCCCGACCAGCAGGTCGGCGTCGAGATCGTGCGCCGCGCGCTGCAGGCGCCGGTGCGCCAGATCGCGCAGAACGCCGGCCATGACGGCGCGGTGGTGGCCGGCCACATGCTGGAGCAGAAGGATGCCAACTTCGGCTTCGATGCCCAGAAGGGCGAGTACGGTGACATGATCAAGGCCGGCATCATCGATCCGGTGAAGATCGTGCGCACCGCGCTGCAGGGCGCGGCTTCGGTCGCGGGCCTGATCGTTACCACAGAGGCGATGATCGCCGAACTGCCCGGCGAGGGCGGCGGCATGCCGGGCATGGGCGGCGGCATGGGGGGAATGGGCGGCGGCGGCATGGGCGGCATGGGCTTCTAGCGCGCGGATGCTTCTCTCATGACCCTGCGTCCGGAATATTCGCTCGGCCACTCGGGCTACAACGACTTCCTGTTCGGCTCGCTGGGTCCGGGTGAGGGCGGGACGGAGATCACCGTCCTGTCCGCCCTGTCGCGGCTCGGCATCGATCCGTGGCAGGAGGCCGAGCGTCTCGCGGCGCTGCCGCGCGCGGCAGCGGTACAGGCGCTGTCCGACACCATTGCGCGCCTGCCCGACGGTACCTGGGGGGCCTCGCCCGAAGCCGGCGGCATGATCGCCGCGCGGCTGGTCGCTCTGCTGCCGGCGGGCGTCGTCGCTGCCGTCCCGCAGACCGAGGAGGCGCGCGTCGCCTCGCTTGCCGCCGCACGGCCCGGCCGCGCAGGAAAGGCGGCTCCGGCCGCGAAGCCGCCGGGCGAGGCGAAGGCGCCGGCCGCTAAGACCGGCCTGACCTTCTGGCTGATGTGGGCCGCGCTCGGGCTCGCCTTCTATTTCCTGATCGTCACCCTGACGCCCAGCAACACGTTCGATACCTACAAGCCCTGGACGCCGCCGCGCGCCTCTTCGGACTGACGGGCGCGAGCCGGCAGGCGTTCAGGCCGGGCGTCGGTGCTGCAGGAAGAAGCGCATGAACTCGGCGCTGGCATCCGGACCCGACGGGGCAGTGAAGGATCCGTCCACGCTGCCGCCGGACCAGGCGTGACCGATCCCCTCCAGCACCCAGTGTTCGCCGATCGAGCGATCCCGCGCGTCATACCGGACGGTGCGCGTGAAGGTGACGCCATGCGCAGAGCGCCCGCGTGAGATGTCCGTCCGTCCGCCCGCTGCGCCGAATGCCTGTTCGCTGGCCTGGTCGCCGTTGACGGGATTGACGGTCGTGTCGCGATCGCCATGGAAGACAATGGTCGGCACGATCCGTTCGTTGCGCGCTAGCGTGGGTGCGGCCGGGGCGCCGTTGCGCATGGCGGAGAAGGCGCCCGGAATGTCGCGCGCGGCGCCGCAGGCCAGGCCCGAATGGATGCCGACCGCGGCATAGAGATCGGGATAAGTGGCGCCCATGATCGCCGCCGCCGCGCCGCCGGCCGAGAGGCCCGCCACGTAGATGCGCGACGGGTCGACGGCATGGTCGAACACGATCTGTCGCGTGAGGTCGGCGATCAACTGGGGCTCGCCTGCATCCCGGCCCTGGTCGCCGGCATTGAACCAGTTCCAGCACTTGTTTGGGTTCGCCGACTTCGGCTGCTCGGGGTAGGCGACGAGGAAGCCGTACGCCTCGGCGAGCGCGTTCATGCCCGTGCCCGTCGCGAAATCCTCCGGCGACTGCGAGCAGCCGTGCAGCATGACGAGCAGCGGCACCGGCTGGCCGCGATGGCCGGCGGGGACGTAGAGCCTGAAGCGGCGCCCGCCTCCCGCGCTCCGCACAAGGTGATAGTCGAACGATGGCGCGGCTTGCGGCGTGGGCGGGACGAGGGCGATCGTGGGTGAGCGCGGGGGAGCCGCAAACAGGTCGACGAACGGAAACAGCATCTGCCGGAACAGCATCGGGGTACTCGCTTTACGCTTTTGGAAAGAACTCTTCGAAGAAGGCGTGTCCCCGAACAGACATCGTGGGTGGTAACTGTTCCGACGGCGCTGGAGTTCCCGTCGGCCTCCCGGGTGTTTTAGCGCGCATCGGCCCGTCGCGCGCGCCGTGAATGAACGGGCAGCGGGCGCGGGCGCATAAAGAACTGGCCGTGAGGGTCGCTCGTCCCCATGTAAGGCCCGCGCGGCCCGCGATCGCGCTCCCATCCGTCTGATCTGTTGCATGCTCCGGTGAGGGTCGCCGCCCGGCTCCTTGGCGTTCGCAATCCCAAGGAGTTCCATGACCGTTCGTCCCGACTATTCCCTGAGCCGCGCGCGCTACACGCACTTTCTCTTCACCGTGGTCGGCACCGAGCCTCACGATGCCCGCAATCGCGGCGAGGACATCACCGTCCTGACGGCGCTGTCTCGGGTGGGCGTCGATCCCTGGCAGGAAGCGGCGCGTCTGGCGCGGCTGCCGCGCGGCGACGCTGCGCGGTCGCTGGCCGACACCTTCACGAACCTGCCCGATACGCACTGGGCCGAAGGCGATGCCCAAGGCACCGCGCATCGCATGATCGAGACGCTGCCGCAGCCCGCGACACCCGCACCGGCGACGCTCGGCGTCTGGATCTTCCTGACCTGGCGCTTCTGGGCCGCCGTGGGACTCGCGCTCGCAATGGTCGCGCTCAACGCCTTTGCCGAGAATCTCGGGCCGCTGATCTGATCGTCAGCGACTGTACGGAGTTTTAATCTTCTCCGTCTGCCGGCAGATGAGCAACGTCGCCGTGCGGGGCACGTAGAAGCGCATGTCCCATGAATCGTCAAAGCAGGTGAAAGCCAAGAGGGCCATGGCGGAACGCGCCCGGCGCCTCTCTCAGGGCGTGCCCGACGCCGATCGCGCGAAGCTGCTGGAACTGGCGGCCGAGAAGGAAGGCGAGGCCGACGCTCTGGAGCGCAAAGGCGACGCTTGAGACGGGCCGGCAGGCCGTCCGTCCTAGCCTGCAACGCGTGCGCGGGTGTGCTGCTTCACCAGGTCGTCGCCCCGCCGCGTGCGGAGGGGCATGCGCGACAGTCCGTTGCGCTCGATCAGTCCGAGGGAGCGCAACCGGATCTCGATCTCGGTGGATGGGCGTCGTTGCCCCATGGTGCTATCGATCGCCAGCAGGCCGGCGAACTCGTCGGGGCTGAGATCGTAACCGCTCACTAGACGGGCGGTGTCCGCAGCAGGGCGTAGGAGACGATCATCACGGCGAGAATCACCGGCAGCAGGAAGGGCGGATCATACCAATGGTTCATGCGTGCTCCTCCAGGAGGCGGGAGCACTGTCATCTCTCAGCCATCGCAAGCCAGGTGGTCGCGGGCGATGGTGACCCTAAGTACACGCTGGGCTTCGCCGTGTCGATGAAGCCCGCCGACCGACAAAGGTGTCCTGCCGAACGCAGCGACCGGCCGTTCGCATCTCTCCCGAAGGACTACGCCACCAGCAGGCCGCTGCCGGCGGTGCTAGTGAAGTCGAGCTGGACGACGAGATCGTTGAAGTCGCGGTCACCGCCGCCGTAGAGGTCTTCCCAGCCCCAGGTGTTGGCGCCGTAGTTCCACAGATGGGCGACGTGCTCGCCGCCCACGATCTCATTGGCCTGGCTGAACGCCCAGAAGGTGTCGCCGTTGGTGACGTTGGTGAGCTGCATGGCGATCAGGTC
>LSKJ01000451.1 GCA_001557035.1 Rhodospirillaceae bacterium CCH5-H10
AACAGCCAATCCAGCCGCTGGTCGTCGGCGGCGTGCGGGACCTCCGGCACGAGCTGCAAGTCGAAGCCGACACCGATCGCCGTCACCGCGCGCTGCCGGCGCAGATCCTGGAGCGTGCGGTCGTAGAAGCCGCCGCCATAGCCCAGCCGCCAGCCCTCGCCGTCGCAGGCGAGCAGCGGCACGATCAGCACGTCCGGTTCGATTGCCCCGGAGGCGGCGGGAGGCTGCAAGGTGCCGAACACGCCGGCTTCCAGCGGCTCGCCGGGACGCCAGGCGCGAAACAGAAGACGCCGGCCCCGGCCCTGCACCACCGGCAGCGCGAGCTGGCAGCCTTTGTCGACCAGCGCATCCATCAGCGGGCGAATGTCGATTTCGTCCCTGATGGGCCAGAAGCCGGACACCACGGCCGGCGGCTGGAACGGCGATTCGAGGAGAAACAGATCACGTAGGTTCGCGGCAGCGGCGCGGCGGGCCACGTCTCCGAGGCCCTCGCGCTTGGCCAGCATGGCGGCGCGCAAGGCCCGTTTGCTGTCGATCAGGGTCATCCTGCGGCTGCCGGAAGTCGAGTGGGGCGGCTCCACGATGGGCCGTAGCTCGTAGAACCACCAAGGCCTGCAAAAGCAGGTGGGCGTCGTGTAGCCAAGACCAGGGTCAAGGCTAGGTACAACTCCCAGGAGTTCTTATTGGCCCCGGGGTTTTAAGCGACCTACGCACCGCGCAGAAATCCGCCCCGCTCCCAATCTAGGCACTCGGGGCGGCTACTGCAATGCGCGGCCGCGGCGTCGCTTCAGGCCGCGCCGCTGACTTTCTTCGACATCTTGTCGACACGCGCCGTGATCAGGTCCTCGAGCGCGGTCGCCAGCGTCTCGGCGCTGTCCGTCGCACTGGCGCGGGCCGTCTCGGCCGCCTTGGCCGCGCCGCGGGCTTCGCGGCTTTCCTCGGCCAGCAAGAGCGAAGCGAACACCAGCAGCTTGAACTCGGGCGTGCCGGGAAGCTGGCGACGCAGCTCGGTCACTTTTTCCTCGACATAGGCGGCCAATTCCTGGACGCGCGCTTCCTCGCCTTCGCCGCAGGCGAGTTCGTAGGTGCGACTGGCGATCTGAACCGAAACTTGCGGCATTTTCCGCTTCTCCTGTTTTATTGCGCCTTATCCGGCGTCTGAGGGGACACGCACTTTGCCACGCCGCTCGCGGCGGCGCACGCCTGCGCTGGGGAGTAAATCGGTGAGAAGCGTCAGGACTGGTCGGCGGCGAGCAGCGAGCGGATATATTCCATCGCCCGTTCGAGGCGGGCTTCGACCTCGATCGCCACGCGCTTCAGTTCCTCGTGCTCGCCCTCGACCTTCGCGAGGCGTGCGGCAAGCTCGTCGGAGCGCTCGCGTTCGGCGCGCAGACGCTCATCGACCATCGCCTCTAGCCGGCTGAGCGCGCTGTCGACCCGGTCCTTTGCGGTGGCTGCCCTGGACATCGCTCCCCCGACAGCGGATCGCCGTTCGTCGCCCGGCTGAATCTGCTCCATCGACCAAGGATAAGAGGTGTGCCTGTGAGCGGTCAACATCTTGCCCCTGCGAAGGCTAAAAGCCCGCAATATGTTGGCCTTGCCCCCGGTTTTGCGCATTGACGCGCCATGGGGTGGTCGTCATGTTGCGCGCCATTCGAAAAACCATACGGTACAAGCCCAAAATGACCGATCAGACCGCTGCCTCGCGCGACATGGCGAACGCCATCAGGGCCCTGGCCATGGACGCCGTGCAGCAGGCGGATTCGGGGCATCCCGGCATGCCCATGGGCATGGCCGACGTGGCCACCGTCCTCTTCTCCAAGTTCCTGAAGTTCGACGCCTCGGAGCCCAACTGGCCCGATCGCGACCGCTTCATCCTGTCGGCCGGCCACGGCTCGATGCTGCTCTATTCGCTGCTGCATCTCACCGGCTACGCCGACATGACCCTCGACGAGCTGAAGAAGTTCCGCCAGCTCGGCGCCCGCACCGCGGGCCATCCCGAGTACGGCCATGCGAGCGGCATCGAGACGACGACCGGCCCGCTCGGTCAAGGCCTGGGCAACTCTGTCGGCTTTGCCCTCGCCGAGCGTGCGCTCAGCGAGCGCTTCGGCCGCGACGTCGTCGACCACTTCACCTACGTGATCGCCGGCGACGGCTGCCTGATGGAAGGCGTCGGCCAGGAAGCGATCACGCTGGCCGGCCATCTCGGCCTCGGCCGCCTGATCGTCCTGTTCGACGACAACGGCATCTCGATCGACGGCCCGACCTCGCTGTCGACCTCGGAAGACCACAAGAAGCGCTTCGCCGCCGCCGGCTGGCACGTCCTCTCGGTCGACGGCCATGACGCCGAGGCCGTGACGCGCGCCATCCGCAAGGCCCGCAACGTCACCGACAAGCCCTCGCTGATTGCCTGCAAGACGGTGATCGGCTACGGCGCGCCGACCAAGGCCGGCACTGCCGCCACCCACGGCTCGCCGCTCGGCAAGGACGAGATCGCCGGCGCCCGTGCCAAGCTCGGCTGGAGCCACGGCCCGTTCGACATTCCCGAGGCGATCTTCTCGGCGTGGCGCAAGATCGGCGCGCGCGGCAAGTCGGCCCGCCGCAAGTGGAACAAGAACCTCGCCGCCATGGCGCCCGAGGATCGCGCCGAGTTCGACCGCCGCCAGAAGGGCGATCTCCCGCCGGCCGTCGGCGAGGCGATCGCGGCCTTCAAGGCGAAGCTCGCGAATGACAAGCCGAACTGGGCCACGCGCAAGTCGAGCCAGGAAGCGCTCGAAGTCATCAACCCGGTGTTGCCCGACACGATCGGCGGCTCGGCCGACCTGACCGGCTCGAACAACACCAAGACCGCCACGCTGAAGGGCGCCTCGCGCACCGATACCGCCGGGCGCTACATCTATTACGGCATTCGTGAACACGCGATGGCCGCGGCGATGAACGGCATGGCGCTGCATGGCGGCGTCATTCCCTACGGCGGCACCTTCATGGTG
>LSKJ01000452.1 GCA_001557035.1 Rhodospirillaceae bacterium CCH5-H10
GTCGCCAGGCGGCCGGCACGCTGTCGGGCGGCGAGCAGCAGATGCTGGCGATCGGCCGCTGCCTGATGGGCCAGCCGCGCCTCATCATGTTCGACGAGCCCTCGCTGGGCCTCGCGCCCACGATCGTGCAGGAAGTGTTTCGCATCGTGCGCCGCCTCAACGAGGAAGGCCTCACCATCCTGCTGGTCGAGCAGAACGTGATGGCTTCTCTGCGCATCGCCCATCGTGGTTACGTGCTGGAAAACGGCCGCATCGAACTCGAAGGGCCGGGCGCCGACCTGCTCACCAACGACCGCGTCCGCCAGGCCTATCTCGGCCTCTGAGGC
>LSKJ01000453.1 GCA_001557035.1 Rhodospirillaceae bacterium CCH5-H10
ACTCCAGTGGCGCTCATGATCATGATTGCGCCACTGGAGTGGCGCGCTCCAATGATCGCCTTCGGCGCAGTTAAGCCAACACGCTCTCGCGCAGCAGCGGGTGGTGGGCGCAGCGCAGGCCGCCGCCCGTGCCGATCGGCCCGTCGAACGGGATCGGGACGACGTCGACCTTGCGGCGCTTCAGTTCCTCGATCACGCGGCGATTGTCGGCATCGACGATGATGCGGCCCTCCTCGAGCACGAGGCCGTTGGTCGCCAGAAGCGTCGCCTCTTCATACGAGACCTCGATCTTGTCCCACTCGCGCAACGACGTCGGCAGGCCGTCGATCAGTTTTTCCGGGCAATAGACCAGCAGGCCGGGCTTCACGAGACCCAGCGCGCAATCGAGGTGCAGCACGTTGGAGCGCAGCGCCACCGGCAGGACGCGATAGGCGTCTCCCAGGAGTGCCTGCAGCCAGTCCGCGCCGGCCAGATCCGAGGCGCAGCCGGATATGCCGACATAGACCTCGTAGCCATTGAGCAGCGTGTCGCCACCTTCGAGGAATGGCCCATCGACGGCGCCGGGCGAGCCCAGAGGCACGCTCGACCATTGGGCGCCCCTTGACGTCACGGCTTGCTGGATGAGCGGGCGCAGGCCGTAGCGCTCGCGCTGGCGGCACTGCAGGCGGAGCGAGGCGTCGATCACATGCTTGCCGACAACGATCATGCCGTCGCGCGGGAAAAGCTGGGCGCCTTCGCCATTGGGCGCGAGGAAAGTGCGCTCGACGCCCTTCAACCGCTCGGGCCGGTGCACCTTCACGCCCTCGCGCGCCACCAGCTCGGCCAGCGCATCGGCCTGGCGTTCGATGCGGGTCGCCTGTTCGGGGTCGACGTCGATCAGGCGCTTGCCGGCATGGGCGCGGCTGAATTCGGCGCCAGCCGGCGTCAGCCAGCGCTGCGAATCCTCATGGAAGACGACGAAATCCTCGGCGGGGGAGGTCCCGATCACGACCTCGCGCAGCTTGCCCCATTCGTGGTGGGCGCCGAACAGCACCCTCACACCCGGGCGTAGATGTCTTCGTAGCGGACGATGTCGTCTTCCTCGACATAGTCGCCGGTCTGGACTTCGACGACTTCGAGCAGCTCGCTGCCGGGATTGGCGAGGCGATGGACGCCGCCGATCGGAATGTAGGTCGACTCGTTCTCGTGCAGGGTCATGACCTTGCCGTCGAGCGTCACCTCGGCGATGCCCTTCACCACGACCCAGTGCTCGGCGCGGCGGTTGTGGCTCTGCAGGCTGAGCTTGGCGCCCGGCTTCACCGTCAGGCGCTTGGCGCGGAAGCGCTCACCGCGGTCGATGTCCTGATAGCTGCCCCAGGGGCGGTGCATTACGGCATGCTCTGTCGCGGCGCGATGCTTGCCGTCGGACATGCGCTGCACGACGTCCTTGAGGCGCGGAAGGTTGTCGCGATGGCCGACCAGCACGGCGTCGTTCATCGACACCACGACGACGTCCTCGACGCCGATCACGGCGGTCAGCGGACCGTCGGAACGAACATAGGAATTGCGCACATGGTCGATCTCGACCGGGCCCTCTGTGACGTTGCCCTCGCTGTCGGCCTGGCCGACGTCAAGCAGCGCGTCCCAGGTGCCGAGGTCGGACCAGCGGAAGCGGGCGGGAACGACCCAGCACTTATCGGTGCGTTCCATCACGGCGTAGTCGATCGACTTGGCCGGCGCCTTGCCGAAGGCGTCGGCATCGAGAAACACCGTCGAGCCGCTCTTCCTGGCCTTGGCGACGGCTTCCTCGGCGGCCGCGGCCATGGCCGGCTCGAAGCGCTTCATCTCCGACAGCAGCAGCTCGGGCGGGAACAGGAAGTTGCCGCTGTTCCAGAGCAGTCCTTCGGCGATGTACTGCATCGCCGTCTGGGCGTTGGGCTTCTCGACGAACGCCGCGACCTTCATCACCGGACCGATCTTCTCAGTCCCGGGGCGGATGTAGCCGTAGTCGGTCTTGGGCTCCGTCGGCGGAATACCGAAGGTGACGATGCCACCTTTCTCGACGGCGGCGAGGCCTTCCCGGCAGCCGGCGAGAAATTCCTCGGCGCCGATCACCAGATGGTCTGAGGCCAGCGCCAGCACGGCCTTGGCGCCCAGCCCGCGCGTATAGGCGGCGGCGGCGGCCATGGCGGGGCCGGAATCCCGGCGCGAAGGCTCGACCAGGATATCGATCTCGATGCCGATCTCGCGCGCCTGGCTCTCGCACATGAAGCGGTAGGCGTCGTTGGTCGCGATCACCGGCTTGCCGAACAGGCTCCGGTCGGCCACGCGCAGCAGGGTCTGCTGGAACGTCGACTGCTTGCCGAGCAGGGGCACGAACTGCTTGGGCATGCTCTCGCGCGACAGCGGCCACAGGCGCTTGCCGGAGCCGCCGACGAGGATAACGGGCGTGATGAGCGACATTGCGACAGCTTTCGTTGCCTGAGGGGCCTTCAGCGGGCGGCTTCTGCGGCCGCGTGCCGGGCCGCGATATAGCCGAACGTGAGGGCCGGGCCAATGGTGATGCCCGCCCCCGGATAGGTGCCGCCCATGACGCTGGTCATGTCGTTTCCGGCGGCATAAAGGCCCCGGATGGGCGCACCCTGGCTGTCGAGGACCCGGGCATTGCCATCGGCACGCAGTCCCAGGAACGTCCCGATATCGCCCGGGATCAGCTTCATCGCATAGAAGGGGCCGCTCACGAGCGGCGCCAGGCAGGGATTGGGCGTATGCGTCGGGTCGCCGTTGAAGCGGTGATAGGCATCCGTGCCCTTGCCGAAATCGGGATCTTCGCCCCGGGCGGCATTGGCATTGAAGTGCCGGATCGTCTCTTGCAGGACATGTGAATCGACGCCGATCTTCGAGGCCAGCTCGGGCCAGCTTCCCGCACTGAGCAGGTAGCCGTTGCGGAGATGGGGCCCGAGTGGCAGCGGCGCGGGCCCGATGGCGCCCATGCCGTAGCGGCGGATGGCGCGGTGGTCGCAGAGCAGCCAGCAGCTCGTCTCGCCGCGGCCGCGGCAGGCCTCGACCATCGCCGGGACGAAGTCGTGATAGGAGGCCGATTCGTTGGCGAAGCGCCGGCCGGCCGGATCGACGGCGATGTAGCCGGGCTTGCCGCGCTCGTAGAAGTGCGGGAACGGCAGCGTCTTGCCGTCGGGCTGCGGCACCAGCGAGACCGGGACCCAGGCGGCGGGATAGGCGACGTCCTCGGCCAGCGCGCCGCCGGCCGACTGGCCGAGCCGGATGCCGTCCCCCCGATTGCCCGGCGGCGGTGCCGAGC
>LSKJ01000454.1 GCA_001557035.1 Rhodospirillaceae bacterium CCH5-H10
GGACAGCGCCCAATCGCGGCTACGCAACATAACTCTCGACGCAACATAATCGGTCCACTTGCCGGCGGCGCCCTTGCCATGGTCCGGTCCGCTCAGGCGGACAAACAGGCTGCGGCCTCGGGTATTGGCGACATCGCCGACCAGCCAGTAGCGGCCCTCGCGATGGCCGTTGGAGAGATAGTGACGGCACACCGCCTCGGCGTTGCGCGCGAGGCGGTGTGCCAGGTCGGCGGCGGGCGACGACATGGCTGCCCCTCACGCTGCGCCCCGATCGGCGATGCGCGCGATCGGGTAGCGTTCCATCAGCCCGGCGAGGATCTCGGGGCCATCGGTGTCGGTCGGCACGAACAGGCGCAGCTTCCAGGCGATGATCTCGGAGATGAGGCCCTTCGCCTTGAGCCGGTCGACCATCCCGTCGGTGAATCCGCAGAGTTCGACCCGGAACAGGCCCATGACCCTGGCGCGGCGAAGGGACAACCCGTCCTGCAGCTCGAGGATGGTTCGACCGTCGAGCACGGCGGTCCAGGCGGCGGCCGGTGCGATGCCCACGCCGTCGGCACTGACGGCCTGCGCCACCCAGGCCGGCGAGACCAGCCGGCCGATCACGCGCTCGCCGGTATCCGTCTGGAGCCGATAGACCCGCATCGAATCGTCCGGCAGGCGCTTCCAGATTGGCAGCAGCAGTCCCGTGACGACGTGCAGATCGCTGTCGGTAAAGGCGGGAACCTCGACGAGTTCCCGCTCCCAGGCTTCGGTGAAGGCGACGCGATCGGCCCGTTCCCAGTGCGTCTGGTCCAAGGCCGCCAGGGACATTGCCGTCCGCTCCATCGGACGCAGCAGTCGGACACGGCGTTCGACCTCGCCATCGTCGAGCATGAGACTGGGCGCAGGCACCTGCACCGCCGCCCGGCCGGACTGCGCATTGACCAGCAGCACGGCACGCGGATCGTCCGCGCGATCCAGCGCCTCGGCGAGTGAGAACGGCCGATTGCGTTCCCGCCGGCGGATGGTGAACACCTGGGTCTCCGCGCCGGTCTGCGGATGGACATAGA
>LSKJ01000455.1 GCA_001557035.1 Rhodospirillaceae bacterium CCH5-H10
CTGCCGACGATGGCATACATGGAATGCAAGAACTGCGGCGAGCTGAAGCGCCCGCACATGGTTTGCTCGCATTGCGGCTACTATCGCGAGGACATGCCCGTCCTGGCCGACGCCGCGTCGGCCGAGAAGTAGTCCGAAGCCCGCTGCCGGCGATGGGCTGGCGCTCGACAGTCGGAGCAGGGCGGTGAGTACGGGCAAGGTCGTACTCGCGCTCGATGGCATGGGCGGCGATCATGCGCCCGATGTCGTGGTAAACGGCGCCGACATTGCCCGCGAGCGTTATCCCGGAACCTCGTTTCTTCTGTTCGGCGACGAAGCGCGCCTGAAGGCGCTCGTCGACAAGCGCAAGGGCCTCGCGCAGGTGCTCGAGATCGTGCCTGCAGAGGATGCCGTGCTGGCCGGGGACAAGCCCTCCTTCGCGCTGCGGCGTCGCCGCAAGTCCAGCATGTGGCTGGCGGTCGAGGCCGCGGCCCAGGGGCGCGCCGACACCATCGTGTCCGCCGGCAACACCGGCGCGTTGCTAGCCATCTCGATGTTCGCGATGCGCATGCTCGAAGGTGCGGACCGTCCCGCGCTGGCCTCGTTCATGCCGACGGCGCGCGGCGAGAGCGTGATGCTCGACCTCGGGGCCAACCTCGAATGCGACGCCGACAATCTCGCGCAGTTCGCCGTGATGGGCAGTGTCTTCGCGCAAATCCTGCTCGGTCTCGACAAGCCGAAGGTTGGACTGCTGAACGTCGGCTCCGAGGAACTCAAGGGCCATGAGGAAGTGCGGCAGGCCGCGGCGTGGCTGCGCGGCGAGAATTCTCCCGTCTCGTTCCATGGCTTCGTCGAAGGCAACGACATCGGCGCCGGCGTGGCCGACGTCGTCGTCACCGACGGCTTCACCGGGAACATCGCCCTGAAGTCGATCGAGGGCACGGCGAAGCTCTACACCCAGTTCGTCCGTGACGCCTTCCGGACCTCGACGCTGGCCAAGCTCGGCTACCTGTTCGCCTCGGGCGCCTGGTCCAAGCTGCGCATGCGTGTCGATCCGCGTCGCTACAATGGCGGCGTCTTCCTTGGCCTCAACGGGGTCTGCGTGAAGAGCCACGGCGGCACCGACGCGCTGGGCTTCGCCTACGCGATCGGCGTATCCGTCGATCTCGTCCGTTACGACTATAAGAGCAAGCTTGTCGAGGGCCTGGCCCGGCTGCGCGAGATCACCTCGGCAACCGAGACTCCGGCCGAATCGCTGCAGGCAACCGGAGGAACCGCGTGATTCGTTCAGTCGTCCAAGGCTGTGGTTCGTATTTGCCGGAGCGCGTGGTCACCAACGAAGAACTGTCCAAGACCGTCGAGACCACCGACGAATGGATCCAGCAGCGCACCGGCATCCGCCAGCGCCACATCGCGGCTGAGGGCGAGTTCACCTCGCACCTCGCGATCAAGGCCTCGCAGCGGGCGCTCGAGCACGCCGGCCTCAAGGGCTCTGATCTCGACCTGATCGTGCTTGCCACGGCGACGCCCGACGAGACCTTCCCCGCGACGGCGACCCGCGTGCAGGCGGAGCTCGGCATGACCGGCGGCGCCGCGTTCGACGTCCAGGCCGTGTGCGCCGGCTTCGTCTATGCCGTGTCCGTCGCCGACAGCCTGATCAAGAACGGCATTGCCTCGACGGCGCTGGTGATCGGCGCGGAGACCTTCTCGCGCATTCTCGACTGGGACGATCGCGGCACCTGTGTGCTGTTCGGCGACGGCGCCGGCGCGATCGTGCTCAAGGGCGAGCAGGGCATCGGGACCTCGGCCGATCGCGGCATCCTCGCCAACGCGCTGCATTCCGACGGCCGGCAGCACGATATCCTCTACGTCGACGGCGGACCCTCCTCGACGCGGACCACCGGCTTCCTCCGGATGGAAGGCAAGGAGGTCTTCAAGCACGCCGTGGTCAACATGGCCGCCGTCGTGGGCGAGGTGCTGGAGAAGGCGGGGCTGGAGTCCAAGGACATCGACTGGCTGGTGCCGCACCAGGCCAACAAGCGCATCATCGACGGCACGGGCCGCAAGCTCGGCCTGCCGCCGGAGCGCGTGGTTGTCACGGTCGACCGGCATGCCAATACGTCCGCGGCGTCGATCCCGCTGGCGCTCGACGTCGCCGTGAAGGACGGCCGCATCAAGAGGGGCGATCTGCTGCTGATGGAGGGAATCGGCGGCGGTCTGGCCTGGGGAGCGAGCCTCGTTCGCTGGTAATGCACGATTCCGGTGTAACGGAACGTGAACAGACACCGATTCAAGTCCGCCTGCTATCCTACTGATATTGACCGCTTTCCCACCTTAGAGTAAGGATTAACTGGGGGAAGAAGGGGTACCGGAGTGGACGGCCGGACTATCACGCGTGCCGATCTGAGCGAGTCAGTATTCCAGGAAGTGGGACTGTCTCGCAATGAATCCAGCGATCTCGTCGAGACGATCCTCGGCGAGGTGGTGGAGGCGTTGGCGCGCGGCGAATCGGTGAAGATCTCCTCGTTCGGGAGTTTCACGGTTCGCGACAAGGGGCAAAGGGTCGGCCGCAATCCGAAAACCGGGCAGGAAGTTCCCATCCTGCCGCGGCGAGTCCTCGTCTTTCGAGCGTCGAATGTCCTGAAGTCACTGATCAACGGGGCGCCCGGCGAGAACAAGGGCTGATGGGGACACGAGGGGAAATAGATGGCCGTTTCGGTTCAGACCGTCGAAAGGCGGGTTGAGAAATCGGCGCAGGCTTTTCGGACGATCAGCGAGGTCGCGACCGAACTCGACGTGCCGCAGCACGTTCTGCGTTTCTGGGAGAGCAAGTTCACCCAGGTCCGCCCGCTGAAGCGGGGCGGCGGCCGTCGCTACTACCGGCCGGAGGACATCGACCTCCTGCGCCGCATCCGGACGCTGCTCTATGAAGACGGCTACACCATCAAGGGCGTGCAGCGCCTTCTGAAGGAAGGCCGTGGCCGGCTACCGGCGCAGCGTCTCGACATCGCGGCCGAGAGCGCGCTGGAGAGCCTGCGCATCGTCTCGGCGCGCGCCGAGGCCATGGCCAGCGGCGCCGCCCGCCAGCCACTGCCGCGGACCGGCCCGCAGCCGTCGACGACCACGCCGCGGGCGGCCGTCCTCGACCTCCACAAGCGCCGTGAGATCGAATCGGTCCTTGAGGACCTGGAGCAGGCGCTGACCCAGCTCCGCAGCACGCTGAAGGCTCAGCACTAGTCTTGCGGGCCGTTTGAGCCGCCGGGGGGCGGCTCAAGGGCTTGCAGGTGCCGCGCTCCAAGGCCACCAGATCGGGTGCGCCTTGTAAGAAAGTGTATCAAGTCACTGATTTTATTTGGTTTCTGGCCGGGCAGGCGTATCGTGCCCGGCGAGGGGTCTTTT
>LSKJ01000456.1 GCA_001557035.1 Rhodospirillaceae bacterium CCH5-H10
CTCCTCGTGTGAGGCGCCTTCGGTCTCGCGGACCCGCCACAGCCATTCGTTCAGCAGGCGGTTGGCCAATGCGCCCAAGCCCTGCCGCGCCAGGTCCATCAGCGCGAAGGCCAAGTCGTAGAGCACGTCGATGTTGGCGATCTTGTCGGAGAATTCGATGGCGTCGAACGGCACCGGCTGGCCGTTCAGCGTCACGATGTTCCGCAGGTGCAGGTCACCGTGACAGCGGCGGATTGCGCCGGCCGCGACGCGGCGCGCCACGAGATCGACGAAGGGCTCGAGCGAGCGCGGCATCGCGTCGGCCAGCGCCTCGCTGGTCGCCGGGTCCAGCCGTTCGCCCGCCTCGCGCATCTGGCGCACGTCGGCGGCCACCGAATGGCGGTAGTCGTCAGGGGCGCAGAAGCCCGAGGCGATGGCCGGCAGCCCGTCGTGAAATCGGGCGACGCGGGCGCCGAGTGCCGCCATCAGTTCGGGCGTCAGCGCGCCGCGCGCCGCCATGCGATCGAGCAGCCCCTCCTCGTCGAAGCGGCGCATCACGACCAGCCAGTCGACGGCATTATCCGCCGGTCCGCCGACCTCCCCGAGGACCAACCGGCCCGCGCGGCGCAGAACCGGGGCGATGCCGAGATAGATTTCCGGTGCCGACCGCCGGTTGACGTCGATCTCCGCGGCGCACATCGCAGCGCGCCGGCTCTCGGTCGAGAAGTCCATGTAGGGAAACTTCACGGCGCGCTTCAGCTTGTAGGCACGCTCGCGGCAGAGGAAGACGACGGCGCCATGCGTGTCGATCCTCCGTTCGGGCTTCAGCTCGGCTTCGAGGAAGGCGACGGTCTCGGACTGGTCCTCGACGATGAAGGATGGGCGGGTACTCATGGTGCCTTATCAGAGAAAGTCGTTGTGTAGAGCGACCGATTAAGGATCCTTCGCTGCGCTCAGGATGACACGGGTACTTGAGCTGGCGCAGTGCACTAATCAAAAAATTGGTGTCATCCTGAGCGCAGCGAAGGATCCTTACCCTTTCGCGGGATCGACATGCAGGATGATCTCCGCGTCGGGATAGGCCCGGGCGATCTCCGTCTGAACCTCCTGGCCGATCGCATGTCCCTCGACCAGCGACAGGTCGCGCGCGACCTCGATGTGGAGTTGGACGAATTTGGTAAGGCCACTCGAACGGGTCCGCAATTCGTGGACGTCGATCACGCCGGCATGGCGGCGCGCGATCTCCTCGATCCGCGTCGACTCTTCGACCGGCAGCTCGCGGTCCATCAGGACATCGAGCGACGCCCGTCCCACTTTCCATCCCCCGTGCAACAGGTAGAGCGCCACCACGCCCGCCACGCCGCTGTCGATCAGAGGCAGGTCCAGCAGGCCCGACAGGAACAGTCCGCCGCCCGTCAGGAGGGTGGCGACGAGGTCGGTCGCGTAGTGAGCCATGTCGGCACCGATCGCCAGCGAACCACTCCGCCGCACGACGTATCTCTGAAAGGCAACGAGTGCCGCCGTGAGGACGATGGCCAGCCCGCTGATGACGAGCCCCACCATCTCTTCCTTGACCTGCTTGGGATTGCCGAGCCGCTCGACGATCGCGACCAGAAGCGCGCAGCCGGAGGCCGCGATGAAGCCTGCCTGGACGAGGCCGGCCAGCCCCTCGGCCTTGCCATGTCCGAAGCGATGCTCGTCGTCCGCCGGCACCAGCGCATGGCGCACGGCCAGGAAGGTGACCAGCGAGCTCACGAGGTCGAGCGAGGTGTCGACCAGCGAGGACAGCATGCTGACCGAATCGGTGATGCGCCACGCCGCCAGCTTGGCGACGACCAGGATGAGCGCCACCGACATCGACGCGACGGTCGCCAGCCGCATCAGCCGTTGGGGCGCCATCGCCATCACGCGCTCAGGGATAGAGGGTTCGCGTCGCCCACGGCTCGGCCGCGGACCCTCGCCGATACTCCAGCCGGTCGTGCAGCCGGAAGGCGCCGTCCTGCCAGAACTCGATCAGCGTCGGCTGCAGCCGGAAGCCCGACCAGTGCGGCGGCCGCGGCACGGCGCCCACGAGGTGCTTGGCGCCGAACTCCGCCACCCGCTTCTCCAGCGCGAACCGGCTCTCCAGCGGACGCGACTGCTCCGACGCCCAGGCGCCGACCTGGCTGCCGCGGGCGCGGCTGGCGAAATAGGCGTCGGCCTCGGCCGCCGTGGTCGTCGTCACCGGACCTTCCAGGCGAACCTGCCGGCGCAGCGATTTCCAGTGGAACAGCAGGGCGGCCTTGGGATGCGCCAGGAGGTGATTGCCCTTACGGCTCTCATAATTGGTGTAAAACACGAACCCGGCGGCATCGTAGTCCTTCAGAAGGACCATGCGGACGGCCGGCGTGCCGTCGGGACCCACCGTGGCCAGGGCCATGGCGGACGGGTCGTTGGGCTCGGAAGCGGAGGCTTCGGCGTACCAGGCGCCGAAAAGTTCCAGCGGGTCGGTGGTTTCCCTGATCATGACCACAATATGAGGGGGTCTGCAGCCTTCCACCACCGGCATCTTGTCCCAACAGCCATCCCCCGCTAGAACCGGTACATGACCGCTGCTGCACAACTTATGGCCGGTAAAAAAGGCCTCGTCATGGGCGTCGCCAACGAGCGCTCGATCGCCTGGGGCATTGCCAAGGCCTGCCACGACCAGGGGGCCGAGGTGGCCTTCACCTTCCAGGGCGAGGCGCTGGAAAAGCGCGTGCGTCCCCTGGCCGGCTCGATCGGCGCCAAGATCATCGAGCCCTGCGACGTCACCAACCCCGCCAGCATCGACGCGGTCTTCGCCAAGCTGGAGAAGGAATGGGGCAAGCTGGACTTCGTGGTCCATGCCATCGCCTTCTCCAACAAGGACGAGCTGCGCGGTCGCTACCTCGACACCACGTCCGACAATTTCAATCTCACCATGAACGTGAGCGTCTACTCCTTCACGGCGGTGTCGCAACGCGCCGTGCCGCTGATGAAGGATGGCGGCAGCCTCCTCACCCTCACCTACTACGGTGCGGAGCGGGTGATCCCGCACTACAACGTCATGGGCGTCGCCAAGGCGGCCCTCGAGGCCAGCGTGCGCTACCTGGCGGCGGACCTCGGCGAGCAGAAGATCCGCGTCAACGCGATCTCCGCCGGCCCGATCAAGACGCTGGCCTTCGCCGGCATCAACGACGGCCGCTATATACTGAAGTGGAACGAGCTGAACTCGCCCCTGAAGCGCAACGTCACGACTGAGGAAGTCGGCAACGCCGGCCTCTACCTCCTGTCCGACCTCGGCACCGGTGTCACCGGTGAAGTGATGCACGTCGACGCCGGCTACCATGTGGTCGGCATGATCAACACATCGTCCGCGAAGCAGATCGCCGAATTGCTCGGCAACTTCGAAGGCGAGTAGAACGGAGCGGCCGGCCATGGCCGGCAGCAGTTTCGGCACCCTTTTCCGGTTCACCAGCTGGGGCGAAAGCCACGGGCTCGCGATCGGCTGCGTCGTCGACGGGACGCCGCCGCGCATCCCGCTCACCGAAGCCGACATCCAGGTCTGGATGGACAAGCGCCGCCCGGGCCAGTCGCGTTTCGTCACCCAGCGCCAGGAACCGGACCAGGTGAAAATCCTGTCGGGCGTTTTCGAGGGCGTGACGACCGGCACGCCGATCGGACTGCACATCGACAATGTCGACCAGCGCAGCCGTGACTACGGCGAGATCAAGGACCAGTTCCGGCCGAGCCACGCCGACTACACCTACGACAGGAAGTACGGCGTCCGCGACTATCGCGGCGGCGGCCGGCAATCGGCGCGCGAGACCGCGGTGCGCGTGGCAGCCGGCGCCATCGCCCGCAAAATCCTGGGCGACGGCGTCACCATCCGCGGCGCCGTGATCCAGATCGGCAGCCAGAAGATCGACCGTGCCAACTGGGACTGGGACGCCACCGGCGACAATCCCTTCTGGTGCCCCGACCGCCAGGCCGCGCAGGGCTGGGAGGGCTATCTCGACGACGTGCGCAAGCGCGGCAGCTCCTGTGGCGCCGTGATCGAGGTCGTGGCCTCGGGCGTCCCCGTCGGGCTGGGCGATCCGGTCTACGACAAGCTCGACGCCGATCTCGCCAAGGCGCTGATGAGCATCAACGCCGTGAAGGGCGTGGAGATCGGCGACGGCTTTGCCACCGCCGCGATGAGCGGCGAGGAGAATGCCGACGAGATGCGGATGATCGACGGTCGGCCCGGCTTCCTCAGCAACCATGCCGGCGGCATCCTGGGCGGCATCTCGACCGGCCAGGACATCGTCTGCCGGCTCGCGGTGAAGCCCACCAGCTCGATCCTGACACCGGTCCGCAGCGTCGACCGCAACGGGCGCGACATCGAGTTGCGCACCAAGGGCCGGCACGATCCCTGCGTCGGCATCCGCGGCACGCCGGTGGCCGAGGCCATGATGGCCTGCGTGCTGGCCGACCATCTGCTGCGCCACCGCGCACAGTGCGGCTAGCAGGCCGCAGGTGGCCGCCCGGCAAGTCCTGGAAGCGCGCTTCGGCTTGATCCACAACGCCGGGATGGCGGCCGTCTCGCTTCTGATGATCGGCACGGCGATCGTGCATTTCGCCTCGGGCGATTCGGCCAATGCCCCCACTCTCTCGCTCAACGACCCGCGCTTCGTGCTGTTCTCGGTGCTGGCTGTGGCGATGGCCTACTACGTCTATATCGGCATCAGCCGCTACCTCGACCGGACGCCGCAGATCGTGATCGACCACGATGGCATCGCCCTGGGCTTCGGCCGCAATGCCCGTCTTGCATGGGACGACATACAGTGGGTCCGTCTGCGCCGCCTCGGGTTTCGCCCCCAACTCCAGATCGGCATTGAGCCGCAGGCTTTTCTCGCAGCCAACCTGCGGCTGTCCCTGTTCAATCTCGACGACAGCCTGCGTCCGATCCGCGGCATGCCGACCGCCATGCTGGTCCGCGACAACGGCCTCGATACAAAAGCCGTGGCCATGCTTGACGCCGTGAAGGCGTTCCGACCGAATCTCGTTCAGTCCTAATCTGCACAATCCGTTCGTTCAGGGGAACTTCGCATGCGGCGTTTCATCGTCGGCTTTCTTGCGACCATCGGCACCCTCGTCCTGCTGGCGTTCGTCGCCGGCATAGCCTTCTTCGCCTCGGGTCCCTTTTCGCCCAAGCCGCTGCCGCAGCAGATGGTCCTCTCGCTCGACCTTCGGTCGCTGCCGCCGGAGACGACCTCGACCGGCCTGCTGAGCGGCGGCCTGTTCGGTAGCTCGCGCGACATCGTCGAGACCGTGCAGCTTCTCTGGCAGGCCGCCGACGATCCGCGCGTCGTGGGTCTGTACGTCGAGATCGGCGACGAGGCGGGCGG
>LSKJ01000457.1 GCA_001557035.1 Rhodospirillaceae bacterium CCH5-H10
CGCGGCCCGCCTGCGCCGCCTGCCGTCTGCGCTGCACGAGCAGAACGCGGTTCTGGGACGCGCCAATCGCCTCGTGCTGGGCGGTGCGGCGCGCGTCGCCACTTCGTTTGCCCGGACGCGTTACCTCGACGGCGACGCGCGAGCCCGACTGGTCGGCAATCCGGTGCGCGAGACGGTGCGTGCCCTCAGGGATCAGCCCTATCGCGCGCCGGGCGAGGGCAGGGTGATCGATCTGCTGGTCTTCGGCGGCAGCCAGGGCGCGGCGTCGTTCGGCGAAGTCATCCCGGAAGCCGTGCTGGCCCTGCCGCAGGCGGTGCGGGCGCGGCTGCGCATCGTGCAGCAATGCCGCCCGGAAAGTATCGACCGCGTGCGGACCAGCTACGTGAAGGCAGGCGTCGTGGCCGAACTCGCGCCGTTCTTCCAGGACCTGCCGCGCCGCATCGCGTCGGCGCATCTCGTGATTGGCCGCTCCGGCGCCTCGACTGTGGCCGAACTGGCAACGATCGGCCGGCCGTCGATCCTCGTGCCTTATCCTTACGCCGCTGACGATCATCAGACCGCCAATGCCCGCGCCTTCGAGGCGACGGGGGCCTGCATCGTGATGCCACATGCGTCTTTCACCGCCGCCGCGCTGCTCGGCCATCTCGTGGCGTTGATCGAAGAGCCAGAGCGCCTTACAGCGATGGCGTCGGCGGCGCATGGCGCCGGCCGTCCCGATGCCGCCGCGAAGCTTGCCGATGTCGTGGGCGAAATGATCTCCCTTCCTCTCTCTCCGTCAGGAGTCGCCACATGAGGGCGCTGCCGCTCGACCTCGGACTCATCCACTTCGTCGGCATCGGCGGCATCGGCATGTCCGGCATCGCCGAGGTCCTCCATAACCTCGGCTACAAGGTGCAGGGCAGCGACGTCGCCGAGAGCGCCAATACCCGACGCATCGCCGAGCTCGGCATGAAGGTGATGATCGGCCACCGCGCCGAGAACGTCGGCAGCGCCCAGGTCCTGGTCGTGTCGAGCGCCGTCAAGAAGGACAATCCCGAGGTTCTGGCCGCGCGCACGCGTCACGTGCCGGTCGTGCGCCGTGCCGAGATGCTGGGCGAGCTGATGCGCCTCAAATGGTCGATTGCGGTCGGCGGCACGCACGGCAAGACGACGACGACGTCGCTGGTCGCCTCGATGCTCGACGCCGGCGGCCTCGATCCCACCGTGATCAACGGCGGCATCATCAACGCCTACGGCACCAACGCCCGCCTCGGCGACGGCGACTGGATGGTCGTGGAGTCCGACGAATCGGATGGATCGTTCCTGCGCCTGCCGGCCACCATCGCGGTGGTGACCAACGTCGATCCCGAGCATCTCGACCATTACGGCACCTTCGACGCGCTGCGCGATGCCTTCGTGCGCTTCGTCGAAAACATTCCCTTCTATGGTTTCGCCGTGCTTTGCTCGGACCATCCCGAGGTCCAGGCGCTGATCCCGCGTGTCGCCGACCGGCGAATCGTCACCTATGGAATCGGCGCCAATGCCGATGTGCGCGCCATCAACCTCAAGCTCGACCGCGGCGGCGCCGACTTCGACGTCATGGTCGAGCATCGCGCCACGAACGAATCGCGCACCATCACCGGAATCAGGCTGCCAATGTTTGGCCAGCACAATGTCCAGAACGCCCTGGCGGCGATCGCCGTCGCGCAGGAGATGGGCCTGCCGGACGATACGATCCGCCGCGCACTGGCCTCGTTCGCGGGCGTGAAGCGCCGCTTCACCAAGACCGGCGAGGCCCACGGCATCACCGTGATCGACGATTACGGCCATCACCCGGTCGAGATCGCGGCGGTCCTGCGCGCCGCCCGCCAGGCCTATGGCGGCTCGGGCCGCGTCATCGCCGTCATGCAGCCGCATCGTTACTCGCGTCTCGGCGCGCTGCGCGCCGAGTTCGCCACCTGCTTCTCCGATGCCGACGCGGTGATCATCGCCGACGTCTACGCCGCCGGCGAAGCACCGATCGAAGGTGTCAGTCGAGACATGCTGGTCGGCCTCGTGCAGCGTGCCGGTCATCGCGACGTGGCGCCGCTCGGCGGCCCGGGCGAACTGCCGGAAATGATCTGGCAGGTGGCGCGTCCGGGCGACGTCGTGGTCTGCCTCGGCGCCGGCAACATCACGGCCTGGGCGCATGCGCTGCCAGGCCAGATCCAGCAACTCGCGGCCGAGAAGGCCGGCCCGCGCGCCATCGCCAACGATTCCGGCTCCCAAAACGGATCGGCTGCATGATGGTCCTGCCGACCCCGACCGCCCACCTGATCGACCGGCTGCCCAGGCCGCGCGGACGGCTGACCGCCGACGCAGCCCTTGGTCCGCAGACCTGGTTCCGCGCGGGTGGTCCGGCCGAGGTCCTGTTCCGGCCGGCCGACGTCGAGGATCTCGCGAGCTTCATGGCGGGCCTGCCGTCGGACGTGCCGGTCACGGTGCTGGGAGTCAGCTCCAACATCCTGGTGCGCGATGGCGGTGTGAAGGGCGTGGTCGTGCGTCTGATGCGCGGCTTCACCGGCATCTCGGTCGAAGGCAACGAGGTCGTGGCCGGTGCGGGCGCGCTCGATCTCAACGTCGCGCTGTCGGCCCGCGATCATGCGCTGGCCGGTCTCGAGTTCCTGAGCGGCATTCCCGGCACGATCGGCGGTGCGCTGCGCATGAATGCCGGCGCCTACGAGGGCGATCTCTCGCAGGTTCTCCTGTCGGCCGAGGCCGTCGACCGGCAGGGCGGGGTCCATACCGTGCCGGTCGGCGCCCTGGGTTACAGCTATCGTCACAGCGATGCGCCGGCCGACTGGATCTTCACCTCGGCACGTTTGCGCGGGACGCCCGGCGACCAGCTCGCCATCGCCCGCCGCATCGCCGAGATCGACATGGCCCGCACGGATTCCCAGCCGCGCAGCCGCACCGGCGGCTCGACCTTCGTCAATCCGCCGGGCCGGCGCGCCTGGGAGCTAATCGATGAGGCCGGGTGCCGCGGCCTGCGCATCGGCGAGGCGCAGGTGTCCGAGAAGCATTGCAACTTCCTGATCAATCTCGGCGAGGCCACGGCGACCGACATCGAGGCGCTGGGTGAGGAAGTGCGCCGTCGCGTGCTGGAAAAGACCGGCGTGCAGCTCGAATGGGAAATCCGGCGGATCGGCGAACCGGCGGGGAGAGAATGATGAAGCGTGTCGCGGTCCTTATGGGCGGCTGGTCGCCCGAGCGTGAAGTCTCGCTGGTCAGCGGCAAGGCCTGCGCCGAGGGGCTGCGCGAGGGTGGGCACGATGTCATCGAATACGACGTGAAGCGCGACCTGCGCGCCCTGGTCGATTTCCTGCGGCCGGCGGCCGGCGGCGGCCCCGACGTGGTCTTCAACGCGCTGCACGGTCGCTATGGCGAGGACGGCTGCATTCAGGGCGTCCTCGAGATCATGCGGGTGCCCTATACGCATTCCGGCGTGCTGGCTTCGGCCATTGCAATGGACAAGCCGCTGGCCCGGCATATCTTCGCATCGCTCGGCCTACGCGTGGCGGAAGGCCGCGTGATCGAGCGCCGCTCTCTCGCCGCCGGCGATCCCATGCCGCGGCCTTATGTGGTAAAGCCCATCGATCAGGGTTCGAGCATCGGTGTCCATATCGTGCGCGACGGCGACAACCTGGCGGCGGTGGAGGCGGCGGAAGCGGCGTTCGGCGAACGCGTGCTGATCGAGAAGTTCGTGCCGGGACGCGAGCTGACCGTGGCGGTAATGGGCGACAAACCGATCGCCGTCACCGAACTCCGCCCGCGCACCCGCTTCTACGACTACGAAGCCAAGTACACCGACGGCATCACGGAGCATCTCGTGCCGGCGCCGGTGCCGGCGGATGTCTACGAAGCCGCCAAGCAATGGGCCCTGGCGGCGTACCAGGAACTCGGGTGCAGCGGTCTGAGCCGCGCCGACTTCCGCTGGGACGATTCGAAGCCCGGCACCTCCGGTCTCGTCATCCTCGAACTCAATACCCAGCCCGGCATGACGCCGCTGTCGCTGGCGCCGGAACAGGCCAAGTGGGCTGGCATTTCGTGGTCAGAGCTCATGACCTGGATGGTCGAGCACGCGAGGCATCCGACATGAGCGTCGCGAAGAAGACGGCCACGCCCAAGGCCGGCGCCGCGCCGAAGCGCGACTATGATCGGCGCAAGAAGCGCGGACCGATCCGCAAGGCCGCCCGTCCGTTCTGGAAGCAGCCGGTCCTGCTGGGTGCCATCGTGCTGTTGCTGGGC
>LSKJ01000046.1 GCA_001557035.1 Rhodospirillaceae bacterium CCH5-H10
GCACGGGACTGGTGAGTCACGACGAGCGCTACGAGCGCGGCGAGGAATTCGTTCAGGTCGCGAAGGCGCTGTGGGACAGCTGGGCCGATGATGCGGTGCTCGACGATCGCGCGAGCGGGCACTATGCGCGCGCCGACCGGATCAGGCCGGTCAACCACGAGGGCAAGTTCTATCGCGTCGCCGGCCCGCTCAACATGCCGCGCGGGCCACAAGGACGCCCCGTATTCGTGCAGGCGGGCTCGTCCGACACGGGCCGCCGCTTCGCCGCCCGTCACGCCGAGGCGGTGTTCACCGCGCAGATGGAGAAGAGCACGGCGCAGGAATTCTATGCCGACCTGAAGAAGCTGGCGGCAGCGGAGGGGCGGCCGTCCCAACACGTGCTGATCCTCCCCGGCCTCAGCCCGGTGATCGCCTCGACCGAGACCGAGGCCAAACGGCTCGCAAAGGAACTGAATGAGCTCACCGATCCGGAGGTCGGGCGCAAGCGCCTGAGCGGCCGGTTCGGTGGCCACGACTTCTCGCACCTGCCGCTCGACCGCCCCCTGACGGAAGCGGACTTCCCCGACCCCGGCACGGTCCAGGCCGCTCGCAGCCGCACCGAAGTGATCGTCGGACTGGTTCGCCGCGAAAAGTTCACCCTGCGCCAACTGCTCGCCTATCTTGCGGGCGCCCGCGGCCACTACACCACCGCCGGCACGCCGGAACAGATCGCCGACCTGATCGAGGACTGGTTCGACGACGGCGCCGCCGACGGCTTCAACCTGATGCCGCCGCTGCTACCCTCGATGCTCGATGTGTTCGTGGCGGAGGTCGTGCCGATCCTGCAGAAGCGCGGGCTTTTCCGCACCGCCTATGAAGGCATCACCCTGCGCGATCATTTCGGCTTGCCCCGCCCTGCGGCTCCGTCATCCTGACGGCAACCGGCATTCGAGGGGGAAGAAGTCCGATGTTCAGCCACGTGACGATCGGCAGCAACGACGTAGGTCGGGCCAAGGCCTTCTACGATGCGTTGCTGCAACCGCTCGGTCTGGTGCGTCACATGGACTATCCGAATGCCGTGGGTTACGGCCCTGCGGACGGACGCCCCCAACTCTGGGTGCTCAGTCCGCTCGACAAGAATGCCGCCTCCGTCGGCAACGGCATCACCATCGGCCTGGAGGCGCCCGATCGCGGCGCCGTCGACGCGGCTCACAAGGCGGCGCTCGCGGCCGGCGGCAAGGACGAGGGCGCGCCCGGCATTCGCGCCCACTATCACCCGAACTATTACGGCGGGTATCTGCGTGACCTCGACGGCAACAAGATCTGCGTCGTCTGCCACCGCAAGCCCTAGCCGATCCAGCACGCATCGAATTGCGTAATCAGGCCTATGCGCCCCTTTTCACGCCGCGCCCTGTTGGCATCCGCCAGCGCGGCCCTTCTGCCGCACGCGGCTGTCGCCCAATCCGGGCTGCCGGAGCGCGCCATCCGGATCTGGGTCGGATTCGCAGCGGGCGGCGGCTCCGACGTCGTGGCGCGCGCCATCGCGCCCGCGATCCAGCAGCGCCTGACGCGGCCCGTCACCGTCGAGAACCGCCCCGGCGCCGCCGGTGCCACGATGGGCGATGCCTTGAAGAAGGCCGCGCCCGACGGAGCCACGATCGGACTGCTGCCGAGCACCACGCTGATCGGCCGCCTGATATCGCCCGCGACCTTCCCGTTCGATCCGCTGCGCGATCTCGCCCCCCTCGGGATCGTCGGGACTTTCGAGACGGCGTTCGTCGTGTCGCGGTCGATCGACGTGCGGACCATGGCCGAGTATGCGCAATGGGTGAAGGACGGACCGCCGGAACGCCGTCGCTTCGGGACCGCGGCGCCCGACACCTTCTCGCAGTACTTCGCGCAACTGCTCGCCCAGCAGTACGGCGTCACCCTCGACCCCGTGCCCTTCCGCGGCACCGGTCCGATGTCTTCCGACATCGGCCAGGGTCGCATCGCGGCAGGCTGTGGCGGGCTCGCCTCCTTCGTCCACCATCATCGCAGCGGCAAGCTGAGGGTGCTGGCGACATCGGGCGCGGCGCGCAATCCCGTGCTGCCGGACGTACCGACGGTGGTCGAACTGGGCTTTCCGTGGCTTCAGTTGATCGACTGGTATGGCTTCTTCGCGCCGGGCGGCTTGCCGCCGCAGCTCGTCGAGGCCTGGAACCGCACATTGCACTACGCCGTCGATGCGCCGGAGGCGAGGGATCAGCTCACACAGTACGGTGTCGTCGTCGGCGTGACCCAGGCGGAGGAATGCAGAAAGCGTCTCATCGCGGATTTCGAGCGGTGGCGCATCCTGCTTGACAGTCTGGGCCTACGGACCGCCAACTGACATCGTTCAGGAGAGTGGCATGACCGAACCGCTGAAGGTGTTCTGGCAGCCTGGTTGAACCAGCTGCCTGAGACTCAAAGAGTTTCTATCGGTCCGTGGGATCGACTTCGTTTCCGTCAATGTCCTTGCCGACCCGGCCGGCTTCGCCGAGCTGCAGTCTCTCGGCGTACGCTCCGTACCGGTCCTGTCGCGCGGCAAGGATTTCATCTTCGGCCAGAGCACGCGGGAGATCGTCGCCTTCCTCGGCCTGCAGGAAAAATCCGGCCCAGAACTGTCGCCGGCTGAACTCCATGCGCGCCTCGACAAATTCTTGACGGCGGCCATCGGGCTGCTGCCCTTGATGCCGGACGAGAAACTCCACGTCCACGTGCCCGGTCGTCCCCGCAGCTATCGGTCTCTCGCCTTCCACCTCTTCCGCGTGGTGTCTGCTTTTCTCGATGCCGAGCAGGGCATTACGCTCGTGCAGGCGGCCTTCCGCGAGGAACCCGCGGCCGATGCGGACATGGCGTCCGTGGTGGCCTACGGCACCGCCGTCCAGGAGCGTTTCCGCAACTGGTGGGCTCAGGGCGATACCGGCGCGGCGCGCCTGCTCCCGACCTACTACGGCGACCAGAGCCTGCACGAGTTGCTGGAACGGACCACCTGGCACTCCGGCCAGCATGTGCGGCAATGGATGATGCTGCTGGAGCGGGAGGGGGTGGCTCACGACCGTCCCCTCGGCGAGGCTGATTTTGCCCGGTTGCCGATGCCTGCGAACGTCTGGGACGGGTGATTCGCAACTTCCGGGGCCCTCGGGCGTTTGGATTGCCAGACGACCCCAATTCACCAGCCCGGAGAACACACATGCGCGTCACTCACGCCAACGGCAAGGATCTGGCCAAGGAGATTTCCCTTCTCAAGGCCCAGCTCGAGGAACTGACGGGAACGATGAACGGCGCTGGGCATTCGATGGTCGCCAAAGGCGAGGAAGCCATCGAGGAGACCCTCAAGTCGGCCCGCGAGTTGATCGCCAAGTATGGTGACACCGCCAAGGCGATGGCTCAGGACACGATCGACCTGAAGAACAAGGCGACGGACAAGTTCATCGAGCACACCGAGGCCCGCCCGCTGACGACGATTGCTGCGGTTGTCGGCATCGGCTTCCTCGCAGGTTGGCTTTGTCGTCGGCAGTAGCCGGGGGAAGGCAGCACAGGTTCGGCCTTCCACGGAAGCGAAACCCTCGATGATCGGCCCCCTTCTCCGGGTCGCGGCAAGCGCTGCCGCGGCCCGTTCGCTGCGCTCCACCGCCCAGGATGCGCTGAACCGCGCCCTCCTGACGGTCGGGGCGGCGCTCGCCATCGGCGTCAGCGCCATCTGTCTTTCCTTCTCCGCCTACGCGCTCATCGAGCGACAGCTCGATCCCGCCAGCGCCTCCGCCATCGTCGGCGCTTTCTGGGGCTTGCTTGGACTGGGCTACTTCGTCGCCGCCCGTCGCCGCCGCAACTGAAGCGGCGGCGCGGACGCCACGGGTGGCTTGACCGCCAGGCGCTCGCTCACCGGACGATCCTCCGACAACAAAACCGAGAGCCAGCGCAGCGACGGCAGATGCGCGGCCACGGTGCTGACGAGGATCAGTAGCGGTACCGCGACGATCGCGCCGACGGCCCCCCACATCCAGCCGAGGAAAGCGACGCCCGCAAAGACCGCCACCGTGTTCAGGGCGCAGCGGCGGCTGACGAACACAGGCGTGATCAGCTGCGATTCGATGAAGTGGATGGCGGCCAGAATCAGCGGCGGCGCCAGCATGTGCATCCAGTCGTCGTAGGTGATCAGCGCGACCAGGGCGACGAGCCCGATGGCGACCGGGGGTCCCACGAACGGCACGAACGACGCCAGTCCCATCAGCACACCCCAGAGCAGCGGATTGGGAAATCCGAGCAGGGCGAGCACGATCGTCGAGGCCAGCGCCACCAGCGAGTAGATCACCACCAGCGCGAACAGGTAGCTGCCGACGCGATCGTTGATGTCGCGCATCACCCGTGCCAGCCGAACGCGGACGTGAAAGTTGAGAGGTACCCGCAGAATCTGGCGCTTGTGATCATTCCTGTGCGCCAGAAGCATGAACGCAAGGACGCCCGCGTAGCCGATCTGGAGAAGCAGCGCCGGCGTCGTGCTCATCAGCTCGGAGATCAGGCTCTTGTCGCGCACCACGACTGTTTCAGGCGGCGCCTTCTCGGTCGCGGCCTGCGACGGTTGGGCTTGCGTCGCCTGCTCCACGCGATCCGTGACCTGCTTCACGAAGGCCAGAGACTTGCGCAGGCCTTCGAGCTTCCGTTCCAGCGTGTAGGTGAGATAGGGGGCCTGCTCCGCCCAACTCGTGAGCGCCGGTGTCGCGACCACCAGGAGGCCGGCCACGACGATCGCCAGCAAGGTCACTGAAGCGCCGGCCGCAGCAGTCGGCGGGAGGCGGAGGCGCTCCAGCTTCTTGGCGACGGGCGTCAGGATCAGCGCGAGCACGATGGCCGCGGCGGTCGGAATGAGGAAGTCCCGCGCCAGATAGGCCATGACGCCAACGGCACCGATGGCGAGGACCATCAAAGGACGGCGGATGGCCGACCCGCCTTGAACGTGGACGGTCGGCACGCGCAAGACTGTATCTTCGACCACGGAACCTCGCTGACCGCCAATAACGGCGGCGTGCCAAAGAGGTTCCAATGCGTTCCTCCCTGCGGGATGGACCATTTGCGCGCCGGTGTGCGCGGATCATAGGCTGAACGCCGAATGCCCACTTACGCCGACACCGTCCCCGTGATGGAGCGCCACCGGTTCGACGTGGCCTCCCTCGACCGCTACTTCCGCGAGAAGCTGAAGGGCTATCGTGGCGGACTGGAGGTAAGGCAGTTCGATTCCGGCCATTCCAACCCGACTTTCTTCGTCGCCGCCGACATGGACGACGGCCGCCGCGACTTCGTGCTGCGCAAGAAGCCGCCGGGCAAGCTGGTCGCCTCGGCCCACCAGGTCGACCGCGAGTTCCGCGTGATCTCCGCTCTCGCGGCGACGGACGTGCCGGTCGCACCGGCGCGGCTGCTGTGCGACGACGATTCCGTCATCGGCCAGATGTTCTACGTCATGGAGGCCGTGCCCGGCCGCATCCTCGTGAACCCGGCGATGCCGGACCAGACGCCGGCCGAGCGCACCGCAATCTTCGATTCGATGAACGACGTGCTGGCCCGTCTGCACAGGGTCGATCCGGAGAAGGTCGGGCTCGGGGATTATGGGCGCAGCGGCCAGTACATCGCCCGCCAGATCTCGCGCTGGAGCCGGCAATATGCCGAACTCAAGACCGAGGACATTCCCGCGATGGACAGGCTTTCCTCCTGGCTGCCGGAGAACATTCCCGACGACGGCGATCCCACCACCATCGTCCATGGCGACTATCGCCTCGGTAACCTGATCGTCCATCCGACCGAGCCGCGTGTCGTCGCCGTGCTCGACTGGGAGCTCTCCACCCTCGGCCATCCCCTGTGCGACGTCGCCTACAATTGCCTCGGCTATCACCTGAAGGAGCCACCGCACGGTTTCGCCACGGTCGACTTCGCGGCACTCGGCCTGCCGACCGAAAAGGACTACGTCGCCGCCTACTGCCGCCGCACCGGGCGCGATTCGATCCCCAACTGGAACTACTACCTCGCCTTCTCGCTGTTCCGCCTCGCCGCCATCGCGCAGGGCGTCTACCGCCGCGGCCTGCAGGGCAATTCGTCCAACCCCGAATCGATCAAGATGAGCAGGTCCGCACGAGAACGGGCCGAACTCGCATGGAGTCTGGTGTCCTAAGAAAAACGACCTGGAGGAAACAAAAATGACAATGAAGAAGATCGGCCGCCGTACATCGATCCTGATGACCGGCGCGGCGATCGCCACGCCGCTCGTACCCAGCGTCCACGCCCAGCAGACCGGCCTGCCCGACAAGCCGCTGAAGATCCTGGTCGGCTTTCCGGCCGGCGGCGGCACCGACGTGATGGCGCGCCTGCTTGCCGAGCCGCTGAAGCAGCGCACCGGCCGCAACGTCATCATCGACAACAAGGCCGGCGCCTCGGGCACCATCGCCATCGGAGACCTGAAGAGCGCCGGCACCGATGGCACGACCATCGCCTACGTGCCCTCCGCCACCATCGTCCAGAAGCTGACGATGCCGGCCGTGCCCTTCGATCCGTTGACGGACATCGCGCCGATCACCCTCGCCGGCACGGTGCAGACCGCCTTCTGCGTCTCGCCGACCATCGGCGTCAACAATCTCAAGGAATATGTCGAGTGGCTGAAGAAGAACCCGACCCGGGCTTCCTTTGGCACGACGGCGCTGGGCTCCTTTACGCACTTCTTCGGCGTCATGGCCGGCAAGGCGGTGGGAATCCCGCTCGAGCCCATTCCCTATCGCGGCGCCGCGCCGCTGGTCGCCGACCTGCAGGGCGGTCATATCGCTGCCGGGTGCGGCGGCATCACCGATTTCCTGGAGCACCACCGCGCCGGCAAGGTGAAGGTCATCTTCACCTCGGGCGTGAAACCGACCACCTCGGCGCCTGAAATCCCAACCATCACGCAGCTTGGCTACCCGCAGCTCTCGATCCTGGGCTGGTACGTCTTCTTCGCTCCCCCCAAGACACCCGCGCCGCTGATCGACGCCTGGGGCAAGGAACTGAAGGCGGTGCTGGCAATTCCCGAGATCCAGAAGAAGCTGGTCGAACTGGGTCTCGATGTCGAAACCTCCACGCCCGCGCAAGTCACCGAACGCATGACGGCCGATCTCGCGCGCTGGAAGACGATCATCGATTCGATCGGCTATAAGCCACAGGGTTGACCCACGGAGACGAGTGCATGCCGATCCTGAAACGGCCCGATGCCGAGATCCACTACGAGGTTCACGGCCAGGGCTTTCCCCTCCTGTTGTACGCACCGGGAGGCCTGCGCTCGTCTATCGAATTCTGGGGACCGGCGGCCGACGGCACGCCGCGCGCGTGGATGGACCCGCGCGTGGCGCTCAGCGACCGGTTCACCGTCATCTCCATGGACCAGCGCAACGCCGGCAAGTCGGTGGCCGACGTGAAGCCCGACCATGGCTGGCACACCTTCGCCGCCGATCACCTGGCCCTGATCGATCATCTGGGTTTCGGGCGGTTCGCCGTCATGGGCGGCTGCATCGGCGGCAGCTACTGCTTCGAGGCGATCGAGCAGGCGCCCGACCGCGTCGCCGCCGCGGTCCTCCAGAACCCGATCGGCCTGTGGGAAAACCGCGACACCTGGGACGAGGCCGTGAAGGGCTACGGCGAGACGGTGCGGGCGCGCGATCCCTCGATCTCCGAGGCCACGATCAAGAGCTTCGGGCAGAACATGTTCGGAGCGGACTTCGTCTTCTCCGTCACGCGCGACTTCGTGAAGAATTGCAGGACTCCGCTGCTGCTGCAGCCCGGCACGGACAAACCTCATCCCGCGCATACGAGCGACGAGATCGCCGCGCTTGCGCCCAACCTCGAAGTCCAGAAGGATTGGCGGGCTCCGCAGTTCCTTCAGGCATCGATCGATCGCGTCCGCACCTTTCTCGAGAAGCACACGGCATGATGAACAGGCTTGCGATCTGCGCTGCGATCCTGCTGGCCACGGTCTCCGCACTCGCCCCGACCGCCCGGGCCCAGGAAGTATGGGGCGCCGTGGCGACCGACAACGAGCGTCTGTTCGGCGTCTCGGCCGGCATGGCGACGCGCGAGGCCGCCGAAACCTCGGCCCTGGCCCAGTGCGGGCCGCTGGAATGCGCCATCCGAATGGCGGCGCCACAGCGCTGCATCGCCTACGCGCACAGCGACAACGGCCAGGCTTCGGGCTACGGCGCGGCCCCGACGAAGGAACAGGCCGAACGATCGGCCTGGAACGAGTGCAACGCGCGCGTCCCCAGCAACTCCTGCACGATCCGCGCCGCTCGCTGTTTCGAATAGCCCGACCCGATCGCCCCTACAGCACGACCTTCGAGTTCGCCAACAGCCACCGGCGGGCCTCGTGGATCGAGCGGAACACCTGGACGGGCCGCTCGTCTGAGGTGAGCGACATGAAGAGCCTGCCGAGTTCGCCCCGATTGCCGTCGGCCACGATCGCGAGCGGCCCGCGCGGCCGCTGGAGGGGCGCGGCACGCAGACGCTCCGCAATGCCCTCCAGTTCTTCCTTGCCGAGCGCCGACGTCGCCGACGTGATGTCGATGATCTTGCGATAGGGCAATGTCCCGCTGTCGATCAGTTCCTTGACGAGCGTCATCAGGTCCGCAAGCGTGATCTCGCCTCGGGCGACGGCAACGACCATGCGGTCCGGCGGAAAAATATCGAGCTTGAAAGGCATGCTACCTGATCGCGAACGACGCCATGCGCGATCCTACGTCAGCCGCCGGTCAGGCGCGACGACGTCCCTTTGCATCGCCATGGCAGAAAGATAGCCGATCCGTGCTCAAGTCGCCGTCATGGCATCGGCTGCTCGTCGAGCCATTTTCTCGCCGCATGCAGGCTATGAAAGACCTTCACCGGACGCTCGGCGCCGGTCAGCCGGGCGAATGTCTCGGCGTTGTCGGCAGCCTGGCCGGGATTGACGACGAAAGCGAGCGCACCACGCGGTCGGGAAACGGGTTGGGACAGGACCAGATTGGCCATCATCTGGACGCCGGCACCGTCCAGGGGCGCCGTGGGCGACGCGATATCGATGATCTTTCGGTAATGCAGCACGTCGCTGGCGAGGAATTGCTGCACGGCTTCCCGAACGTCGTCAGCCGTGAACGTCCCGCGCACGACGGCGATGGCGAGACGGCTCGGGTGAAAGAAATCGATATGGATCGGCATCTGGTCGCGGCTCGGCTCGCCCACATTTTACCGCATGCGTACGGCAGGGTCGCTGGCGATACCATGCCCGGGCGCAGCCGCAAACAGGAGTAGCATGTTGGAGCAGACCGCCGTCATCGTCGTTGTGGCCCTCGCCGCCGGCGCCGCCCTCTATCTGTTCGGCCGCAACGTGTCCTCCCGGCAGCGCCTCATTCGTTCCATGGCCGCAGCGGTCGCCGGCGCCCTGGCCGCGGCCGGGGCGGTTTATGGTCTGCAGGCCCTGACCGGCGACGACACTCAAATGGTCGACAATGCGATGACCGAAGCGCGTGCGCTGCCGCTGGTCGGGCTCGTGCTGGCCGACGTGCCCGATGCCGAGCCACGGCTGCGTGCCTCGCTGAAGGAGGAGCTGCGCAATCCGACGACGCAGGGCGCGCCGCGCCCCCTCGTGCTGATGAGCGAGCTGCGTGCCAAGCACATCGTTCCGGCACTGCGGGCCACCGATGCCGCCGACGCAGAGGGCGTCCTGGCGGCACGCATCGCGCTGATGCGGCATCTCGCCGGCACGAACGTCACGGCCTGCCGTGAGCTGGCGCTGATCGGCATCCAGCGGGCCGACCGGCTCGATGCCCAGGGCCAGAAGCTGATGCGCGACATGCTGACCGCCATGGAGAAGGCCTATCGCGCAGGCCGCGACGCCCTGAAGTCCGGCACCGCCCAGCCGCCGGTGCCGAACGATACCGAGGCGCGCACCCTCCTCGTCGAGGCCGGCCTGACATCGTCCGACTTCGAGAAGTTGCAGAACCTGGCGAAACTGTCGAACGAGGAGGCGTGCGAACTGGGCATTCGCCTGAACGGCGCACCCTCGAAGCTGCCGCCGGACAGAGCCGGCGGCCTCGCCCGCTACCTGGCCGCTGCGCAATAGGGCGCGGCGCCGTCAGGCGATCAGCGGTGCGACGACGGCCTTCAGGACCGCGGCCGCATCCTGCGGCGACATCCGCACCTGCAGGCCGCGCTGGCCGCCGTTCAGAAAGACGAGCTCGTGCGCCATCGCCCCGGCCTCGATGGCGGTGCGTACCGGCTTCATCTGGCCGAACGGGCTGATGCCGCCCACCTTGTAGCCGGTCATCCGCTCGGCATCGGCGGGCTTCATCATCTCGGCGGACTTCCCCTTGAAGGCGGCCGCCAGCTTTTTCATCGAGACTTCGCGGTCGGACGGCACGATCACGCAGGCCGGCTTCCCGTCGACCAGGGTCATCAGGGTCTTGAGCACGCGCTGCGGCTCCTCGCCCAGCGCCTCGGCCGCCTGCAGCCCGACCTTGTCGGCATCGGGATCGTAGTCGTAGGTGTGGACCGTGAAGGCGACCTTCGCCTGCTCCAGCGCTTTCGTCGCGCGCGTGACCTTCGACATGACTGCTCCGACCGTTCATCCGGCCGGGCAGGATAGCGCAAACTGCCGGGTCAGTTCCCCTTCAGGATCTTGGCCGTCGCATCGGCGAAGACCTGGCAACCCAGCACGATGTCGGCATCGTCGGTGTTTTCGGTGAAATGGTGTGAAATGCCGCCGATCGACGGCACGAACATCATCGCCGCCGGCATCTTCAATCCGATCACCTGCGCGTCGTGTCCGGCGCCCGACGGCATGCGCATGTGCTTGTCGGGGGCATGGGCCGCGGCCGATTCCTCGATTGCCTCAAGGAAACGCTCGTCCATGACCAGCGGCTGGGTGCGCGAAAGGTTCACGCACTCGACCTTGCACGGGCTGTTCTTCTGGTGATCGGCGACGATCTCCATCAGCTTGGCCTCGAAGGCCTGCAGCACCTTGTAGTCGGCGTCACGGAACTGGAGGATCATCTCGGCCCGGCCGGGCACGATCGCCGGCGCGCCGGGCTCCAGCACCATCTTGCCGACGGTCCAGACGCTGCGCGGACCCGAGACGGCCGGGAACTTGTCCATCACGTCGTTGTAGAGCCGCATCATCGCGACGCCGGCATCCTTGCGGATCGGCATCGGCGTCGTGCCGGCATGGTTCTGGATGCCGCTGAAGGTCAGGCGGAACTGCATGATGCCGACGATCGCCGTCACGATGCCGATGCGCTTCTCGCCGGCTTCGAGGAGACCGCCCTGCTCGATATGGGCTTCGAGGTAGCCACGGTACCTTCCCTCCTCCAGATGTTCGCGCGGCACGCCCTCGAGACCGGCCGCCTTCAGCGCCTCGCGCATCGGCGTGCCTTCGTCGCGGTGCTTGGCCTTATCGATGTCGGCCTCGGAGAAGATGCCGATGAAGGAGCGGCTGCCGGTCATCTGGCCCCAATGGCCTTCCTCGTCGGCCCAGGAGGCGACGTCGACGGCGAGATGCGCCGTCTCGGGATCCTCGGCCAGCGCCCGCGCCACTTCGAGCCCGTAGATCACGCCCATCACGCCGTCGAGCCAGCCGCCGCGCGGCTGCGTGTCGGAGTGCGAGCCGATCAGGATTCGCGGGCCGGTCTTCGGGCTCTTGCCGATCACCGTGCCGATGCCGTCGATCACCGGTTCGAGTCCCGCTTCCTTCATGCGCGCCGCGAGCCAGTGCCGGCTCTCGACATCCTGCGGCGACAGATGCGGGCGATGCACGCCGGTCTGGTAGCGGCCGAAATCGGCGATCCGCCGCAGGTCGCCGAGCAGTCGTTCACCGTTGATCGTGGGCATGTCAGTTCTCCTCCACCTCATCCTGAGGAGCGGCCCCTTGGGCCGCGTCTCGAAGGATGGGAACCCGCACCTTGTCTGTTGCCCATCCTTCGAGACGCATCGCTACGCGATGCTCCTCAGGATGAGGGTTTACTGTCCTGAGCATCAGTTCAAATGCGCCGCGACCCAGGCGGCAAGGGAAAGCACGCGGTCGTCCTCGTGACGCAGGCCGACGAGTTGCACGCCGAGCGACAGCCCGTTCGGGCCGGTGCCGGCGGGTAACGTCACGCAGGGCGTGCCGGCCAGCGTCCAGATCGAGTTGAAGACCGGATCGCCGGTGGCCGCGAGTCCCCTGGGCGCCTCGCCCGGCGCACTCGGCGTCAGCAGCAGGTCGACCTTGTCGAACAGGGAGTCGACATGGGCCTTGAAGGCGGTGGCCTTGCGTTGGGCCGCGACGTAGCGCTCGAAGGAGACGGCAAGGCCGCGCTTCATCGGCCCGTTCATCAGCTCGTCGCTCACCTTGTCGGGATTGCGCAGCCGCTCGTCGGCATAGTTGCGCACGCTCTCGAAACCGGTGATCGCGGCATGGTCGTCGATGATGTCGGTGAACTGCGGCGCAAACGACAGGTCGACGACCGACGCGCCCTTGTCGGACAGCAGCGTCGCCGTGTTCTCGATCAGCGCCCTGGTCTCGGGCTCGGCCTGATCCCAGACCGGCGAGCGGCAGACACCGATGCGCGGCCGGCCGATGTCGCGGTCGATGCGTACCGGCGGCAGCTTCAGCACGGCGGCACGGAACAGCGCGATGTCGTCGAGGGTGCGCGCCATCAGGCCGAGCGTATCGACCGAATGGCACTGCATCTTGATGCCGACGCGGGAGAAATCGCCGAAGGTCGGCTTGTAGCCGACGATGCCGCAATAGGCGGCGGGCCGGATCACCGAGCCGCCGGTCTGCGTGCCGAACGCCAGCGGCACATGCCCATCGGCCACCGCCGCGGCGGAACCCGACGACGAGCCTCCCGGCGTGTGCGCGGGATTGTGCGGATTGGTCGTCGCGCCCGGATGGCGATTGGCGAACTCGGTCGTCACCGTCTTGCCCATGATGACGGCATTCTCGGTCCGGCAGAGCGCCACGCAGGCGGCGTCGCCGAACGGCACCTTACCCTCGAAGATCGGCGAGTTGTGGCCGGTCGGCATGTCGTAGGTGTCGATGATGTCCTTCACGCCGACCGGGATGCCACGCAGCAGGCCACCGCTCGCGGCATCGGCGGCCCGTGCCTGAGCGATCGCCTGGTCGGGATCGAGATGGACCCAGGCCTTCACGACATCGTCACGCCCGGCGATGCGGTCGAGACAGTCGCGCACCAGCTTCTCGGAGGTGAGCGTGCCGGCCTCGATGGCGGCAACGGCTTCGACGGCGGTGATCGGCTTCATGACAGCACGCTCCGCGCCCAGGCCGCGATGTCGAGCAGGCTGGCATCCTCATGCTGGCGGCCGACGAGCTGGATGCCGACCGGCAGGCCGGTCGGCCCCCTGGTCAACGGCAGGGTCACGCAGGGCATCCAGAGATAGGTCCAGAGCAGGTTGAAGGTGGCATCGCCCGTTCGTTCGAGGCCGAGGGGCGCTTCGCCCTTGGCCGGCGCCGTCAGGATGACGTCGATGTCGGAGAACAATGCGTCGACAGCTGCGCGGCCGGTCTCGCCCAGCTTCCGCGCGGCCACCCAGGTCGCATAGTCGATCTTGGAACCGGCTTCGAGCTTGTCCTTCTTCAGGCTCTCGCTCAGCAGCCCGGGGAAGCGTCGTGCCTCGTCGGCATGGGCACGCGGCCCGTCGAAGGCCGACAGGGTCTTCTGACCCTCGGTCATGTCGCGCACCGGCGCAGGCAGCTCGATCTCGCTCACCTGTGCGCCGGCTTTGGCAAAAGCCGCCGCCGCGTCGGCCACCGCCTGCGTGCCTTCGGGAGAAAGCTCCTCGCGATGATGCGTGAAGGCGACTGCAATGCGGGGAGGCCGGTCGAGCTTGCCGATCGGCGTGAAGGGCATCGCCATCAGCGCGGCGCGGAACAGCGCGATGTCCTCCACGCTGCGGGCATAGGCACCGATCGTGTCGAGCCATTCTGTGTTGGCCTTCATGCCGGCCGGCGCGAAGTGGCCGTAGCTCGGCTTGTAGCCCACGACGCCGCAGAAGGCGGCGGGACGGATCACCGAACCGCC